>DNSZ01000311.1 GCA_003500165.1 Paracoccaceae bacterium
TGATACATAGGGTCATTGAAGACGACCGGTATCCGTCTGCCGACCGGCGGTCGGGGCACATGGCGGCCGGGTCTATACGCCTGCCGGCCGGTTGATCGCGGTGGACCCGATCAGCATGTCGTGCAGGCCCTGCCGATAGCGGGTCGCGGCAATGGTCACGAGTGTTGCGATCAGCGTGATGCCAAAGCCGAAGAACAGCATGTAGAGTATCGTGTGAAACACCGCCTCGGCGGTGTCGAAGCGCGCGCCATGACGGTTTCGCAGCTCGATCGCCATCAGCCGCATGCCCGGCGTCGCCGAGGTCTGGGCGATCGACCAGACCCGCCAGAGAAGCGCCACAACCAGCCAGATGGCGCCGAACAGCACCGCACCGAAACCCAGAGTCAGCACCGTGATCGGCAGCCAGACCAGCAGGGTCACGACGAGAATGCCCAAGGCGTCGGCCACCCAGGCAAGCAGCCGCTTGATGGCGACGCCGTCATAGAATTGCGGCGCGGTGTCGGGATCGGGAAGGGCCGAAAGGTCGTGCAGCATGGCTCAATCCTTGGGTCGGGAAGAAAGGGCCGCCCTGGCAAGGCGGCCCCTGGGGTCGTCAGGCCGGCACCGGGGCGGGCGGCGTGTCGTCATCGCCTGCCGGGCGCGCCTCGCGCGACCGTCTGGCCTGATCTTCCATGAACTGGTCGAACTCGGCCTTGTCCTTGGCCTCGCGCAGCCTTTCGAGGAACTCCTCGAACGCCTTCTGTTCTTCTTCCAGGCGCTGCAGCGTGTCAGCCTTGTAGGCATCGAAGGCGGTGTTGCCCGAGGACCGGAAGCCATGCGCGCGGCCATGGTTGCGCGCGGCATCACGATGGTGGCGGGCTTGGCGGGAACTGCAACCGTTGAACATGCGTTTGCTCCAGATCATGTAGGCAAGAAGGGCGAGGCCGATGGGCCAGAACAGGATGAAGCCAAGAACCATGGCGGCGATCCAGGCGCCTTTGCCACGATCATCGAGCCAGGCTTCGGCCTGCGCGGGCCAGGTTGCGACGGAAGTCATCGAGGTCTCCTTTCGAGCAGTGTTTATGTTATTCACATTTACATAGATGGGCAGACGCTTGCCGGGCGCAAGTCCCCGGTGTCAGATTTTTTCCGGCTCCGGGCCGGTATCGGGCGGGATCAGGCCAAGGCCGCGCAGATAGATGCCGATCCCGGTCTCGAGCAGCTGATCGGCGGGAAACGGCCCCCGACTGCCGGGGGTGCTGCGGGCGAACAGCTCCACCACGCCGTGGCTCATCGCCCATATATGGGCCGCGAACATGCTGGCCGGCGGGCGGCGTTCGGCCGGCAGATGCTCGGACAGGCGGGCGGCGGCGAGGGTCAGGATGGCGGTGGCGCGCTCGGACGCGCGGGCGAGTTCGGGCGTCGCATTGAGCGGCACGCCGGATTCGAACATCGCCATGTAATAGCCCGGATGCTTCTCGGCGAAGGCGAGATAGGCGCGGCCGGTGGCCAGAAATGCCGACAGGGCCGACGGGCCGCCATCGTCATAGGCAAACTCCATAAGCTCGGCGAACAGCACGAAGCCGCAGCGCGCGACCTCGGCGATCAGATCGTCGCGGCCGGCGAAGTGCCGATAGGGCGCCGCGGCCGAGACACCGGCGCGTTTGGCCGCCTCGGCGATGGTGAAACCCTGCGGGCCCTTTTCCTCGATCAGGTCGATCGTGGCCTCGATCAGGGCCTCGCGCAGATTGCCGTGATGGTACCCGCGCCGCCGAGGCTGGTCAGACATTCAGGATGTCCGGCGCACCGATGATCTCCGGGTCGGTCTGGCCCAGGGCCACCGGGTCCCGGCCATCATAGGGATAGCCGTTGAGGATTTTCTGGATCGCCGCGATGCGGGCGCGCTTCTTGCAATCGGAGCGAAGCACCGTCCAGGGCGCGATCGGCGTGTGGGTGCGGGTGAAGGTTTCCACGATCGCTTCGGTATAGGCATCCCAGCGCTTCAGCCCCTCGACATCGACGGCCGACAGCTTCCACCGCTTCAGCGGATCGCGTTCGCGCTTGAGGAACCGGCGCAGCTGTTCGGCCCGGCCGACATCGAGCCACAATTTGGTCAGCGTCATGCCCTCGTCGATCAGCATCATCTCGAAATCGGTGACCTGGCGAAAGAATTGCGCGCGCTCTTCGGGGGTGCAGAAGCCGAACACATGTTCGACCACCGCGCGGTTGTACCACGAACGGTCGAACAGCACGATCTCGCCCGCGGTCGGCAGTTGCGCGACATAGCGCTGGAAATACCACTGGCCGGCCTCGCGGTCGGACGGCTTGGCCAGCGCCACGGTGCGCACCACCCGCGGGTTGAGGTTGGCGCGCACGCGGGCGATCGTTCCACCCTTGCCGGCGGCATCGCGCCCTTCGAACAGCACCACCACCCGGCGTCCGGTGCTGACGACCCAGTGCTGCAGCTTGGCCAGTTCGATCTGCAGCGCTTCCATCTGATCGTTATAGGCCGACTTCTTCATCTGCTTGCGATAGGGGTAGGGCGGTTCCATCACCGAATGGCCCTTGGCGTCCTTGATGGCGCGGCGCACGGCCTCGGGCGCGGCCGATTTATAGTATTCGGTGATCGCACCGTCGAAGGGGATGGGAACTTCGTCTGTCTCGGTCATCCCGATACCCTGACCGATGTGTTCCGTCAGCGCAATCCGGCGCGTGTGGCGGCGCGGTCGATCGCCGCATCGACCGCCGCGGGCGCATTGTGATGCGGCATGTGGCCGATGCCGCCCAGCCGGGTCAGGCGGGCCGTCGGGATCTGGCGCGACAGCGGCTCGCCATGGATCCACAGCGGGACCACCCGGTCTTCGGTCCCGTGGACGATTTCCGTCGGCACCCGGATCCCGGGATAGCGCGGCACCATGGCGCGAACATGCGGCTTCAGCCCGTTCACCTGGCGCGCATTGGCCCGCAGCGTGTCGGGGCGCAGCACCAGGCCGATGCCGACATAGTCGTCATAGCCCGGCGGCGGGCGTTGCGGCGCAAAGATGCGGTCGAGAACCGTCTGCGCATAGTCATAGGTGCCATAGGCCGAAATCAGCGGCACCAGGGTCGCCCCGCCAAGGCGGCTGGAATTCACCGCATAAAGCCAGCCGAGACCGCCGCGCCAGGGGTTCGACGCCGCGCCGAGAAGCACCAGCGCGGACAGCGCGTCGGGGTGGTCAAGCGCCCAGGCCAGCGCGATCGCCCCGCCATAGGAATGGCCGACGACGATCGGCTTTTCCGCCCCCAGCGCGGCGGCCGCGGCGCGCAGCCGGTCGGCCTGCTGGGCCGGGCTGTCCACGAAACCGCGCGTCACGCGGTCGGAATAGCCCATGCCGGGTCGGTCCATGGCAATCAGCCGATAGCGGCCGGCAAGCCGCGGGATCACGTCAAAGCTCCAGTCGCGGGTGTTGCCATTGGCGCCGTGGATCAACACCACATCGGGGCCGGTGCCTTCGACATGGGCATGCACGCGGCCGCCACCGACGGTGACGAACCGGCCGGTCGGCAGATATTTCGCCTCGGCCCGGCGGGCCCGTGCTGCCGCCCGGGGTCCGGGCAGCCAGCGCAACGGGTCAATCCCCGATCCGGGCCAGCTCATAGGGCGTGGTCTGGTAGATCTCGTTGATCCAGTTTCCATACAGCAGATGTGCGTGGCTGCGCCACCGGTTCAAGGGCGGCCGCGTCGGATCGTCGTCGGGAAAATAGTTCACCGGCACGCCGATATCCCGCCCGGCGGCCACGTCGCGCTGGTGTTCGCGCTGCAACGTGTCGGAATCGTATTCCAGATGGTTGAAGACATAAAGCGCCCGGTGATCGGGATCCTCGACCAGGCAGGGCCCGACCTCGTCCGAGCCGAGAAGCTGGACAAGCCCTGGCAGCGCCTCGATCTCGGCCTCGCGCATCTCGGTCCAGCGGCTGACCGGGATGATGCAATCGTCGGAAAACCCGCGCAGATAGGGCGAGGCCGGCGCCATATTGCGATGCCGGAAACAGCCGAACGCCTTCTTCGGCAGCATGTGCTTGTCGACGCCGTGGAAGTGACGGATCATCGCCATCGCGCCCCAGCAGACGCCAAAGGTCGAATGGACGTGGGTCTGGCTCCAGTCGAACACCGCGCGCAGCTCGTCCCAATAGGTCACGTCGTCGAAAGCGAGATGTTCGATCGGCGCGCCGGTGACGATCAGCCCGTCGAACTTGCGGGACCGGATGTCGGCGAAGGGCTGATAGAAGCTTTCCATATGTTCGGGCGCGGTGGTCTTGGGGGTGTGTTCGCTCATCCGGACCAGCGTCAGCTCGATCTGCAGCGGCGTGGCCCCGATCAGCCGGGCGAATTGCGTCTCGGTCAGGATCTTCTCGGGCATCAGGTTCAGAAGTGCGATCTGCAGCGGCCGGATGTCCTGACGGGCGGCGCGATCCTCGCCCATCACCATCACGCCCTCGGCCTCGAGCACGGCAAAGGCGGGCAGGTCTTCGGGCAGGCGGATCGGCATCGTCGCTAGGTTCCTTGCGCATCCAGGGCGCGGCCGATCAAGGCCACGAAATCGTCGGGGACGCGCAAGGCGGCCATGTCCTCGGCGGTGACCGTGACGCCCCAGTTGCGCGCCAGCGCGGCATAGCGCGGCTTTCGGTGATCGAGCGCGCGGGCATAGACGTGGCGGACAAACGCGTCCGGGTCGACTGCCTCGGGTGCCAGCCCCGTCTCGGCCAGATAGGCAGTCCATTCGGCGTCCAGGAAGGCCGGCTCATAGCACATCGGTTTCGGGGCCGCGTCGAAGCGGCGGATCAACTCGTCGCGATGCGCCGCGGTGCCTTCGATCCAGACCGGCAGGACCTGCGTGGCAAGCGCGGTCAGCACCGGGTCTTCGGGATTGTTCGGATCGACCACCTCGCAGATCGAGCCCGAACTGTCGCAGACAAAATGCTGGTAGCCATAAAGCGCCCGCGCCCGGGCGATGAACCGTGCCGTGTCCAGCATCGCGGCGCGCTCGGCCGCCATATGGACGGCCTGGCGGCGGCGATATTCGGCGATCGGGATGCCGCCCCGGGCCGGATCGCCGGGCTTGCCCAGCCAGGCCGACAGCGGCGCCAGATCGCCGAAGCCGATCTTCGAGCGGATGGTGATCGAGTCCGATTTCAGAAGACCGGCAAGGAACCGGTTGCCCATCGCCGCGGCCTTCAGCATGTCGTCGATCTCTTCGCCCAGATAGCGGGTGCCGATCCGGTAATCGACCGAGTAGTGATACCAGCCGCCGCGCCGGCGCAGCATGTCCGCGATATGGGTCTTGCCCAGCCCCGACATGCCGAACAGCAGCACCCGTTTCTGCGGGGCGTCGCGCCAGTCCTGTCCGTCGCGGTAAAGCATCGCCAAGCCTCCTGCCTGCCGGGTTAGGCGAGGCCGCCCCCGGCTTCAAACCGAAAAGCGGCGGCCGATCCAGGCCAGCGGCCGGCCGTCAAGGATCGCCAGACCCAACCCCAGCAGCGCAAACCCGGCATAGGCCTGCGGCAACAGCGCCTCGCCGCGGACGACCGTCCCCAGCACGATCGCCACGGGCGGGATCAGCAGCGTGCAGATCAGCAGATTGCCCGCGCCGGCCATCGCCAGCACCCGGTAATAAAGCAGATAGGCAAAGGCCGTCGCGGCGAGCGCATAATAGGCGATGGCGCCCCAGGCCGAAGCCGGCAGCGCCAGCGATGGCGGACCGTCGAGCACCAGCGCCAGCGGGACCAGCAGCGCGCTTGAGGCGGTCAGCATGCCGGTGGCCGAGACAAGCGGCGGCACGCCCGTCAGCTGCGCCCGCGCCCAGCTGCCGGCGAACGCATAGGACAGCGTGCCGGCAAGCACCGCCAGTTGCGCGGCCGAACGCAGATCGAAACGGGTCAGCGCCTCGAGGCCGATCGCCGTGGCGACGCCCAGAAAGCCAAGCCCGACGCCCGCGGCCTTGCGCAACGACAGCCGTTCATCGGCAAACACCAGCGCGGCGACAAGGACGCCCCAGATGGCGGTGGCGGCGTTGAGGATCGCGGTCAGCCCGGTTTCGATGTGGAGTTGCCCCCAGGCCATCAGGGTGAACGGGATCGCGTTGTTGAGCAGCCCCATGACCAGGAACGCGCCCCAGATGCGCCCGCCCCGGGGCAGCGGCAGACCGCGCAGCAGGACCAAAGCCCAGAGCGCCAGCGCCGCCCAGAAAACCCGATGCGTCACGGCCCACAGGACCGGCACCGCATCGAGCGCGATGCGGATCGACAGGAAACTGCCGCCCCAGATCGCCGACAGGAGCACCAGTTCGGCCCAGGCGCGGGGGGACAGGCTGCGTTGCAGGGTCATCGGGCCAGTCTGGTGCGGTCAGCCTGTGGGCGCGACCCGAAAGCTGCGCAACAATCAGCCGAGGCAGCCCCGGGGGTCAGACCGAAACGCACCGGCCGGTCAGCCCAGGGCGCGCATCGCCCCGGTGATCCCCTCCAGCGTCATGGCAAACATGCGGCCGTCGAACGCCTCGCGGATCATGCCGATCGACTGGGTCCAGCCCCAGTGCGGCTCGGCCACCGGGTTGATCCAGACCGCGTTCGGCCATTGTTCGCGGGCCCGGGCCAGCCAGACCGCCCCGGCCTCGGCGTTCCAGTGCTCGTTCGCGCCGCCCGGCGCGGCGATCTCGTAGGGCGACATCGATGCGTCGCCGACGAAGATGCATTTGTAGTCCGATGCATAGGTGTGGATCACCTGCCAGGTCGGCGTCTGTTCGGCCCAGCGACGGCGGTTGTCGCGCCAAACGCCCTCATACAGGCAGTTGTGAAAGTAGTAATGTTCGAGGTGCTTGAATTCGGCGCGGGCGGCGGAGAACAATTCCTCGACCACCCGGACATGGTCGTCCATCGATCCGCCGACATCGAGAAACAGCAGCACCTTGACGGCGTTGTGCCGTTCGGGCCGGGTCTTGACGTCGAGAAAGCCGTGTTCGGCGGTGGCCCGGATCGTCCCGTCGAGGTCAAGCTCCTCGGCCGATCCGTGGCGCGCCCATTGGCGCAGCCGGCGCAGGGCCACCTTGATGTTGCGGGTGCCAAGTTCGACGCTGTCGTCAAGGTCGCGAAAGTCGCGCCGGTCCCAGACCTTGACCGCCTTGCGGTGGCGGCTTTCGGCCTGGCCGATGCGCACGCCTTCGGGGTTGTAGCCATAGGCGCCAAAGGGCGAGGTGCCGGCCGTGCCGATCCATTTCGAGCCGCCCTGATGGCGGCTTTCCTGCTCGCGCAGGCGCTCTTGCAGCATCTCCATCAGCTTGTCGAAGCTGCCCGGCCCGTCGATCTGTGCCATCTCCTCGGGGCTCAGATGCTTTTCCGCAAGCTTGCGCAACCAGTCTTCGGGCAGGTCGCGGGCGGCCACGAGTTCGGCGAGCGGGATCTCCGAAAGCCCCTGGAACGCCCGCGCAAAGGCCAGGTCGAAGCGGTCCAGATGGCGCTCGTCCTTGACCATCGCTGCCCGGGCGAGGTGGTAGAAACCGTCGACATCGTATTGCGCCAGACCGGTTTCGAGCACGCCGAGAAAGGCCAGGTATTCGCGGACCGATACCGGCACGCCGGCGGCGCGAAGATGGGTGAAGAAGGGGCGGAACATCAGGCCATCGACAGCAGCAGGAACAGACCGGCGAACATTCCCAGAATGCCCAGCGCGATGCCGTAGCCGGCCGCGTATTGCGCCATGTCGGCGCGGTCGCCGCCGCGCGCCCGGGCGATCGTGGCGCCCAGCGCCGCGCCGATCAGCGCCCCCAGAATTCCCAGTGCCAGCATCCTACAGCCTCAATCGGCGCGCCGGTCTGATGCGCCCAAGCTCGGCCGCCTCGGCCGTGCCGAAACCATAGCGCGCCCAGCCCAGGCTGTCGACGCGCGCGGCCTGTGCCGCGTTTTCGCGATCCTGGCGCGCCAGCGCCTCTGCGCGGACAAACAGCAAGGTGGCCAACAGCGCCGCATTCTGCGTCTCGCGCGCGGCGGGCAGGCTTTCGTCGACCAGCGCCAGGGCGGCCTCGCTGTTGTCGGCCAGCAGTGCGAACGCCGCCAGCTGCATCGCCACATTGGCCGCCTGGATGCTGTCGGCGCCAAGCGCCCGGCGATAGAGGGCATGGGCGTTGCCGAATGCGACAAGCGCCGCATCGGGGTCGTCCTCCACCGCCAGGCGACCGACGACATACCACGAGAAACCCAGCCGCGTGTCGCGCCAGCCCGCCGCCCGGGCGATCGCCAGCGCCCGGGCTGCCTCGCGCTGGCGCGCGGCGGTGCTGCCGCGCGGGCCAAGCGCCGATTTCACGGCATCGATCCAGTCCCGGCTGGTCGGCGGCAACCCTTCGGGTGGCAGCCGCGCGCCGCGCGGGTTGAGCCGGGCGAGCAGCCCGGGCAGCGCCGCCGCGGCTTCCTCCCGGGTCGGGCTGCCGGCCATTTCCGGCGAATACCAGGCCCGCAGCATCAGCATGTCGAACCCGGTCAGGACGGTGTGCATGTTGTCGTCGTTGAACACCGAATCGGGCAGCCGGAACAGATCGTTGAGCGGGCCGAGCGCCTGCGCGATCTCTTCGTGCAGGCAATCGCGCATCTCCTGCGGGCTGACATCGCCCGGGATGAACACGGCGACCCGGACGCGCCGCTCCACCTGCGTCCAGTCGGTGGCCCGGCTTGACCGCTGGCGCAGGAACTCCTCCCAGGTGCCGACATTGGGGACGACGAAACAGGCGGCCTCGGGCACTTGTGCCTTCAGCTGCGCCCGGCTCGGCGTTGCCACGACGATCTGGGTGGGGCTGCCGTCGGGCAGCCGGCGAATGTCGATGCCGGCCTCGCGCCGCAGCCGGACCAGCAGATCGTCAAGATCGCGGCCGAGCGTGGCCGGGGCGCCGGGCTGCACCGAGATGCCGACGGGCCCCTCGAACCGCGTCAGCCGGGGCAATGCGCGGCCGCTTTCCATCAGGAAACCGAGGTCGAGGAAATCCCGCGCCATGTCCGCGTTCGACCGGCTGGGCGGCGCGGCGCGGGTGGGGCCAAAACGCTGCATCGGCGGCAGGCCCTCGGCCGCCGCATCGATGCTGCCGGGCGGTGTCGCGGGCGGTGTCGCGGGCGGCGCCGCGCAGGCGGCAAGCAGGCAAAGCATCGGGATGGCGGCCAACCGGCGGAGAAGGTGCATGTCAGCCGGCCGGCCGGGTGTATTTGACGAACGGTGTCAACCTGCCGACCCGATCATAGAGCTGCCGCGCCGGGGCGTTGAAATCCTGGGTAAGCCAATAGACCGAGGGCGCGCCCGCCGCGTCGGCCGCCCGATAGACCGCCTCGATCAGCGCGCGCCCGACCCCCCGGCCGCGCATCGCGGGCGCAGCGAACAGGTCCTGCAGATAGCACACCGGTTCGACCTGCCAGCCATGGCGGTGAAACAGGTAATGGGCCAGCCCGACCGGTTTGCCATCGACCTCGGCAATGAGGCCGTGAAACTCGTGCGGATCGTCGGACAGCAGGCGCGCAAAGGCGATGTCATGGACGCTTCCGGCGACCTCGGTCTCGTAGAAGGCCAGATAGGCGCGCCACAAGTCGCGCCATGCCGGTTCGTCGGCGGCCGCAAGCGGTCGGATCGTGGTGGTCATCGGCGGTCTCCGTCCTCGGCCGGGCTCTTGCCATGCCCGTTGCCGGGCGGCAATCCGTGCCGGGCCCGGTCGCCGGACCGGAACAGCGCCAATTGCGGGGCGAAATGGGCGCTGATTCCGTGCAGCACGGCCGAGGCCAGCACAGCCGTCACCGCGACGGACAGGATCGTGTCGCCATGCGGCAGGTCGGGAAACGCCGCGACCACATTGGCGGCGAACACCGCGGTGGCCAGGCCGCGCGGGCCGAACCAGCCATAGAACAGCTTCTCGCCCACCGGCGCGCCCGAGCCCGCCATCGCCAACCAGATGGCAAGCGGCCGAACGACGAACAGCGCCGCGGCGACCAGCGCCACGCCCGCCCAGCTGAGCGCGGCCAGCGCCTCGGGCGCCATGACGGCGCCGATCGTGAAGAAGCTCAGCATCGCCAGAAGCTGGCCATCGGTCTCGGCGAATTCCTTGGCAAAGCCGGTCGCGGTGCGGCCGGCCCGGGCAAAGGCGAAGCCCGCGACGAACACCGCGATGAAGCCGTTGGCGTGGATGATCTCGCTGCCGAAATAGATCAGCGCGATCAGACCGAGGATCGCGATGCCGGTGCCTTCTTCGGTGCACCATCTGGCGGCCCGCGCGCGCGCCAGCGCCCAGCCGGCAAGCCCGCCCGCTGTCGCGCCGACGGCCAGGCCGCCGCCGATCTGCAGCGTTGCGAACAGGCCCCAGCCGATCTCCATCTGGTCATGCTGGCTGCCCACCGCGGCACAGGCAAAGAACAGGATCGCGGGCAGTGCGAGCCCGTCATTCAGCCCCGATTCGGCCGCCAGCGCGGTGCGACGCTGTCGCGGGATCGCATGATTGGCCAGCACCGCCGCGCCAAGGGCGGCGTCGGTCGGCACCAGCAGGGCGGCCAGCAGCAGGATGGCCCAGATCGGCCAGCCCGGGAACAGCGCGGCGGCCACAACCGCCCCGATCGCCAGCGCCAGCGGCATGCCCAGAAGCAGCATTCGCAGCGCCGTGCCGCCGGCAAGTCCCAGCGTGCGCGGGCCAAGCATCGCGGCATCGGCAAACAGCAACAGCGCCAGCGTTGCCTCGGCGATCATCTGGAACAGCGTCCGGTCGCCATAGACCGCCTGGTTGCCCGACAGCCCGGCGACCAGCCCGGCGGCCAGAAAGACCTGCGGCATGGTCACGGGGCTGCGCGCCAGCCGGCCGCCGACCAGCGCATAGGCCAGGATCAGCGCGGCAAGCAGGGCAAACGGGGCTACATCCACGGGTCGGGCGCCATCGGATCGATCGGGCCGTGCGGCATGGTCGGGCTCTCCGCGCGGCCAAGGGTCTGGCGTTGCGATACCCCGCCCGGCCCGCAGCGTCGAGTGGCAAGCCTGGCCGACGCCGCGGGCGGCCGGTGCGCCAACGGTTATCTTCTTTACTCGCCGCGTCGCCTGCGGGACTACGCCCGGGACGAAACCTGCCAAGGATGCGCGCCGCACGATGCCCGCCCTGTCCGACAATGCCCGCGGTGCCGGGCTGATGATGGCCGCCATGGCGGGCTTTGTCTGCAACGATGCGTGCATGAAAGCGCTGCTGCGCGACCTGCCGTTCTTTCAGACCGTGTTCCTGCGCGGGCTTCTGACGCTGTCGCTGATGATCCCGCTGGCCTGGGCGATGGGCGGGCTGCGGTTGCGGTTCGGCGGGCGCGACGGGCGGCTTGTGGCGGTGCGCACCCTGGCCGAGATCGGCGCGGCCTATTTCTTCATCACCGCGATTTCGAACATGCCGCTGGCCAACGCCACGGCGATCCTGCAGGCGCTGCCCCTGACGGTGGCGCTGGGCGCCGCGCTGTTCCTGGGCGAGCCGATGGGCTGGCGTCGTTTCACCGCCATCGCGGTGGGCTTCGCCGGTGTGATGCTGATCGTCCGGCCGGGCGCCGACGGCTTCAACATCTATGCCTTCTGGGCGCTGGCCGCGGTCGCCTGCGTCACCCTGCGGGATTTGTCGACGCGCCGCCTGTCGGCCGCTATCCCGTCGATCGGCGTCGCGGTGTGGGCGGCGGGCGGGGTGACCGCCTTTGCCGGCATCGGCAGTCTGGGCGAGGTCTGGGCGCCGGTCGGCCCGCGCGAGGTGGCGCTGCTGCTGACCGCGGCGGCGCTGATCAACGCGGCCTTCCTGTTCGGCATCATGACGATGCGCATCGGCGAAATCACCTTTGTCGCGCCGTTCCGCTATACCAGCCTGCTGTTCGCGCTGGTGCTCGGGGCCGTGCTGTTCGACGAGATGCCCGACAGTGCCATGTTGATCGGCAGCGCGATCGTCGTCGGCACCGGCATCTACACTTTCTATCGCGAAGGGCGCCGGGCCCGTGTTTCGGCGCTTGACAGGGTCCGGGGCGGGGCTTAGAGAGCGCGCGACCGCTGGCGGGTTGCCCGCCTGGCGGATGTCATAATTTGGGCGGTCACGATCCCGGTCCTTGCCGCGATCCTCTGATGAACCACCGCAGCGGCCCCGGCGGGGCGGGTCGCGCGCGGTTTTTCGTTTTGCTGCCGCGCGCTTGAAGGGCCCGGTCACGGGTAAAGATACGGGGAGACCCCATGCCGACGATCCAGCAGCTGATCCGCAAGCCGCGGCAGCCGAAAGTCAAGCGCCAGAAGGCGATGCATCTGCAGGCCTGCCCGCAGAAGCGCGGCGTCTGCACGCGCGTCTACACCACCACGCCGAAAAAGCCGAACTCGGCCATGCGGAAGGTGGCGAAGGTGCGGCTGACCAACGGCTTCGAGGTCATCAGCTATATCCCGGGCGAAAAGCACAATCTGCAGGAACACTCGGTGGTGCTGATCCGCGGTGGCCGGGTCAAGGACCTGCCCGGCGTCCGCTATCACATCCTGCGCGGGGTGCTCGACACCCAGGGCGTCAAGGACCGCCGCCAGCGCCGTTCGAAATACGGCGCCAAGCGCCCGAAATAGGGAGACAGCGTCATGTCCCGTCGTCACGCCGCTGAAAAGCGCGACATCCTGCCGGACCCGAAATTCGGGGACCGGCTGATTTCGAAGTTCATGAACAACATGATGACCGATGGCAAGAAATCGGTCGCCGAGCGGATCGTGTATTCCGCGCTCGACCGGGTCGAGAGCAAGCTGAAGCGGTCCCCGGTCGAGGTGTTTCACGAGGCGCTCGACAATGTGAAGCCGTCTGTCGAGGTCCGGTCGCGCCGGGTCGGCGGCGCCACCTATCAGGTGCCGGTCGAGGTGCGGCCGGAACGCCGCGAGGCGCTGGCGATCCGCTGGATGATCAACGCCAGCCGGGCGCGCAACGAGCACACCATGCAAGAGCGTCTGGCGGGCGAGCTGATCGATGCGGTCCAGTCGCGCGGTTCCGCCGTGAAAAAGCGTGAAGACACCCACAAGATGGCCGAGGCAAACAANNGACCCATGGCACGCGAATACACCCTCGAGCGCTATCGCAATTTCGGCATCATGGCGCATATCGACGCCGGCAAGACCACGACGACCGAGCGCATTCTGTATTACACCGGCAAGTCGCACAAGATCGGCGAGGTGCATGACGGTGCGGCCACCATGGACTGGATGGAGCAGGAGCAGGAGCGCGGGATCACCATCACCTCGGCGGCGACGACCACCTTCTGGTTCCGCACCGAAGACGGCGTGACGCCGTCGGGCGACTATGGCGACGATCCGACCGAAGCCAAGTTCCGGTTCAACATCATCGACACGCCGGGCCATGTCGATTTCACCATCGAGGTCGAACGGTCGCTCGCGGTGCTCGACGGCGCGGTCGCGCTGCTCGACGCCAATGCCGGTGTCGAGCCGCAGACCGAAACCGTCTGGCGCCAGGCCGACCGCTACAAGGTGCCGCGCATCGTCTTCGTCAACAAGATGGACAAGATCGGCGCGGATTTCTTCAACTGCCTGCGCATGATCAAGGATCGCACCGGCGCGACACCGCTGCCCGTGCAAATGCCGATCGGGGCCGAAGACAAGCTGGAAGGCGTCGTCGATCTTCTGACCATGAAGGAATGGGTCTGGAAGGGCGAAGACCTGGGCGCGTCCTGGGTAATCCGCGACATCCGCGATGCGTTGCAGGACAAGGCTGCGGAAATGCGCGCCGAACTGATCGAACACGCGGTCGAACAGGACGATGCGGCGATGGAGGCGTATCTGGAGGGCGAAGAGCCCGACATCGACACGCTGCGCAAGCTGATCCGCAAGGGCACGCTGGCCATGGCCTTCGTCCCGGTGCTGGCGGGATCGGCGTTCAAGAACAAGGGCGTCCAGCCATTGCTGAACGCGGTCATCGACTATCTGCCCGGCCCGCTCGACGTGCCGCCCTATATGGGCTTTGCCCCGGGTGACGAAACCGAAACCCGTAACATCGAACGCCACGCCGACGACACGCAGCCGTTTTCGGGGCTGGCCTTCAAGATCATGAACGACCCGTTCATGGGCACGCTGACCTTCACCCGCATCTATTCGGGCAAGGTGGCCAAGGGCGATTCGGTTCTGAACTCCACCAAGGGCAAGAAGGAACGCCTTGGCCGCATGGTCATGATGCATTCGAACAAGCAGGACGAAATCACCGAGGCGTTTGCCGGCGACATCATCGCCCTGGCGGGGCTGAAGGAAACCACCACCGGCGACACGCTGTGCGACGCACAGAAGCCCGTGGTGCTGGAAACCATGACCTTCCCCGAACCGGTGATCGAGATCGCGGTCGAGCCGAAGACCAAGAACGACCAGGAGAAGATGAGCCAGGGCCTGGCACGGCTGGCCGCCGAGGATCCGTCCTTCCGTGTCGAGACCGACATGGAATCGGGCCAGACGATCATGAAGGGGATGGGCGAGTTGCACCTCGATATCCTGATCGACCGGCTGAAGCGCGAATTCAAGGTCGAGGCGAATATCGGCGCGCCGCAGGTGGCCTATCGCGAAACCGTCAGCCACGAGGCCGAAATCGACTACACCCACAAGAAGCAGTCGGGCGGGTCGGGCCAGTTTGCCCGCGTCAAGCTGATCATCACACCGACCGAACCCGGCGAGGGCTATTCCTTCGAATCCCGCATCGTTGGCGGTTCGGTGCCGAAGGAATACGTTCCGGGCGTCGAGAAGGGCATCGTCAGCGTGATGGATTCGGGGCCGCTGGCCGGCTTCCCGGTGATCGATTTCAAGGTCGCCCTGGTCGATGGCGCCTATCACGATGTCGACTCCTCGGTGCTCGCCTTCGAGATCGCGGCGCGGGCCGCGATGCGCGAGGGGCTGAAGAAGGCCGGCGTGAAGCTTCTCGAGCCGATCATGAAGGTCGAGGTGGTGACGCCCGAGGAATACACCGGCAACATCATCGGCGATCTGACCAGCCGGCGCGGCCAGGTGCAGGGGCAGGACAGCCGCGGCAACGCGGTCGTCATCAACGCCTTTGTGCCGCTGGCCAACATGTTCGGCTACATCAACAATCTGCGGTCCATGTCGTCGGGACGGGCGCAATTCACCATGCAGTTCGACCATTACGAACCGGTGCCGCAGAACATCAGCGAAGAAATCCAGGCGAAATACGCGTAACCGCGCCGCGGACGCAGCAACGACCCCAAGGAGGCCACGATGGCAAAAGCCAAATTCGAACGTAACAAGCCGCATGTGAACGTGGGCACCATCGGCCATGTCGACCACGGCAAGACCACGCTGACCGCCGCGATCACCAAGTATTTCGGCGACTTCAAGAGCTATGACCAGATCGACGCGGCGCCCGAGGAAAAGGCCCGCGGCATCACCATCTCGACCGCGCATGTCGAATACGAGACGCCGAACCGGCACTACGCCCATGTCGACTGCCCGGGCCATGCCGACTATGTGAAGAACATGATCACCGGCGCGGCGCAGATGGACGGCGCGATCCTGGTGGTGAATGCCGCCGACGGCCCGATGCCGCAAACCCGCGAGCACATCCTGCTGGCCAAGCAGGTGGGCGTGCCGGCCATGGTGGTGTTCCTCAACAAGGTCGATCAGGTCGACGACGAAGAGCTGCTGGAGCTCGTCGAAATGGAAGTCCGCGAGCTGCTTTCGGCCTATGAATTCCCCGGCGACGATATCCCGATCATTGCCGGCTCGGCGCTGGCGGCGCTGGAAGAACGCGATGCCAATATCGGCGAAGAGAAGATTCGCGAATTGATGGCGGCCGTCGACGAGTTCATCCCGCAGCCCGACCGCCCGATCGACATGCCCTTCCTGATGCCGATCGAGGACGTTTTCTCGATCTCGGGCCGTGGCACCGTGGTCACCGGCCGGGTCGAGCGCGGCGTCATCAATGTCGGCGACGAGATCGAAATCGTCGGCATCCGCGACACCAAGAAGACGACCTGCACGGGCGTGGAAATGTTCCGCAAGCTGCTCGACCGCGGCGAGGCGGGCGACAATATCGGTGCGCTGCTGCGCGGCGTGGAACGCGACGGGGTGGAGCGCGGCCAGGTGCTGTGCAAGCCCGGTTCGGTGACCCCGCACACCAAGTTCGAGGCCGAGGCCTATATCCTGACCAAGGAGGAAGGCGGACGTCACAAGGCGTTCTTCGCCAACTACCGCCCGCAATTCTACTTCCGCACGACGGACGTGACCGGCACCATTCATCTGCCCGAAGGCATCGACATGGTGATGCCCGGCGACAACCTGAAATTCGAGGTTGAGCTGATCGCGCCCATCGCCATGGAAGAGAAGCTGCGCTTTGCCATTCGCGAAGGCGGCCGGACCGTCGGCTCGGGCGTGGTGACGAAGATCATCGAGTAATCGATCGACAGGATCGCGGGGCGGACGACATCGCCCGCCCCGCCCAGGAAACAGGAATGGGGTCCGATGTGGGGATGCTCCCCACCTCTCGGGCGGAACACCCCCGGAAAGGCATCGCCATGGCCCTGCAAAGCCAGAACATACGCATCCGCCTCAAGGCGTTCGATTTCCGCGTGCTGGACGCCAGCACCAAGGAGATCGTGAACACGGCCAAACGGACCGGTGCGCAGGTACGCGGGCCGATCCCGCTGCCCAACAAGATCGAGAAGTTCACCGTTCTGCGCGGCCCGCATATCGACAAGAAAAGCCGCGAACAGTTCGAGATGCGCACCCACAAGCGGCTGCTCGACATCGTCGATCCCACGCCGCAAACGGTCGATGCGCTGATGAAGCTCGACCTGGCCGCGGGTGTGGATGTCGAGATCAAGGTCTGAGGAGGGCAGGGCATGCGCTCTGGCGTGATCGCAAGGAAGCTGGGCATGACCCGGCTGTTCATGGAAGACGGACGGCAGGTGCCGGTCACCGTGCTGGAGCTTGACGG
Source organism: Paracoccaceae bacterium (assembly GCA_003500165.1). Taxonomy (GTDB): domain Bacteria; phylum Pseudomonadota; class Alphaproteobacteria; order Rhodobacterales; family Rhodobacteraceae; genus UBA10424. The sequence continues at coordinate 16,941 of DNSZ01000311.1, forward strand.
CTGCCAGGTGGTGGCACAGCGCACCGCCGATCGCGACGGCTATTCCGCCGTGCAGCTGGGCGCCGGCAGCGCCCGGGCGAAACGGGTCAGCCGCCCGATGCGCGGCCATTTCGCGGCCGCCAGCGTGGCGCCCAAGCGCAAGATCGCGGAGTTCCGCGTGGCGCCCGAGAACCTGATCGATGTGGGGGCCGAGATCTCGGCCGACCACTATGTCGCCGGGCAGTATGTCGACATCTCCGGAACCTCGATCGGCAAGGGGTTCCAGGGCGGCATGAAACGGCACAATTTCGGCGGCCTGCGGGCCAGCCATGGCGTGTCGATCAGCCATCGCAGCCACGGCTCGACCGGCCAGTGCCAGGACCCGGGCCGGGTCTTCAAGGGCAAGAAGATGGCCGGCCATATGGGCGCCGCGCGGGTCACCACGCAGAATCTCGAAGTGGTGCGGACCGACCCGTCGCGCGGGCTGATCATGGTCAAGGGCGCGGTGCCGGGCGCGCGCGGCGGCTGGGTCACGGTCAAGGACGCGGTGAAGAAGAAACTGCCCGAAGGTGTGCCGTTTCCCGCCGCGGTGAAGGCCGCCGAGGCCGATGTCGCGCGCAGCGCGGAAGAGGCCCCGGCAGCGACGCCGGAACAGGGAGCGGAAGCATGAAGGCCGAAGTCATCACGCTCGAAAAGGGCGCTGCGGGCGAGATCGAACTCGACGACGCGATCTTCGGGCTCGAGCCGCGCGCGGACATCCTGCACCGGGTGGTGCGCTGGCAACGGGCCCGCGCCCAGGCCGGCACGCACAAGGTCAAGACCCGGTCTGAAACGAGCTACAGCTCGAAGAAGATCTACCGGCAGAAGGGCACCGGTGGTGCTCGCCATGGCGACCGCAACGCGCCGATCTTCCGCAAGGGCGGCGTCTACAAGGGACCGGTGCCGCGCAGCCACGCCCATGACCTGCCCAAGAAGGTGCGCAAGCTGGGCCTGAAGCATGCCCTTTCCGCCAAGGTGGCGAAGGGCGAACTGGTGGTGCTCGACGCGGCCACCCTGGCCGAGCCGAAGACCGGGGCGCTGGCCAGGGCGATCGCCGCGCTGGGCTGGCGGCGGGCGCTGGTGATCGACGGCGCAGAGGTCGATGCGAATTTCGACCGTGCGGCGCGGAACATTCCGGGGCTCGACGTGCTGCCGGGTCAGGGCGCGAATGTCTACGACATCCTGCGCCGCGACACGCTGGTGGTGACGCGGGCCGGCATCGAGGCGCTGGAGGCGCGGCTGAAATGAGCGTGAAGCCCGAATATTACGATGTGATCCGCCGACCGGTGATCACCGAAAAGGCGACCATGGCCTCGGAACAGAATGCCGTGGTGTTCGAGGTCGCCATCGATGCGGCCAAGCCCGCGATCAAGGAAGCGGTCGAGGCGCTGTTCAACGTCAAGGTCAAGGCGGTCAACACCGCCGTCGCCAAGGGCAAGCAGAAGCGGTTCCGCGGCATCATGGGCCGCCGGAAGGACGTGAAGAAGGCCTATGTGACGCTCGAAGAGGGCAACACGATCGACGTGTCGACCGGGTTGTAGGGGCCCGGCCCCACCGCGGAAGACTGATGAAACCGGACCGCAAGGTCCCAAGGCAGACGGAAGACAGGAAGCATGGCACTCAAGTCGTACAAACCGACGACGCCGGGCCAGCGCGGGCTGGTGCTGATCGACCGTTCGGAGCTTTGGAAAGGCCGGCCCGTGAAGTCCCTCACCGAGGGGCTTTCGAAATCGGGCGGCCGGAACAACACCGGACGGATCACCGCGCGGCGCCGCGGCGGCGGGGCGAAGCGGCTTTACCGCATCGTCGATTTCAAGCGCACGAAACACGATGTCCCGGCCACGGTCGAACGCATCGAATACGACCCGAACCGGTCGGCCTTCATCGCGCTTCTGCGCTATGAGGATGGCGAGCAGGCCTATATCCTCGCCCCGCAGCGGCTGGGTGCCGGGGACAAGGTGGTCGCCGGCGCCAAGGTCGACGTGAAGCCGGGCAATGCGATGCCGTTCACCGGCATGCCGATCGGCACCATCGTCCACAATATCGAGCTGAAGCCCGGCAAGGGCGGGCAGATCGCCCGGGCTGCGGGCGCCTATGCCCAGTTCATCGGCCGCGATGGCGGCTATGCGCAGCTGCGGCTTGGCTCGGGCGAGGTGCGGATGGTCCGTCAGGAATGCATGGCGACCGTCGGTGCGGTGTCGAACGCCGACCATTCGAACCAGAATCTGGGCAAGGCCGGCCGTAACCGCCATTTCGGCAAGCGTCCCAGCGTCCGCGGCGTGGTAATGAACCCGATCGACCACCCGCATGGCGGCGGCGAGGGCCGCACCAGCGGCGGGCGCCACCCGGTCACCCCCTGGGGCAAGCCCACCAAGGGCAAGCGCACCCGGTCGAACAAGGCGACCGACAAGTTCATCATCCGGTCGCGCCACGCGCGCAAGAAGAGGCGGTAAACCATGGCACGTTCTGTCTGGAAGGGGCCCTTCGTCGACCTGCACGTCCTGAAAAAGGCCGAGAAGGTGCGCGAATCGGGCCGCAACGAGGTCATCAAGACCTGGTCGCGCCGCTCCACCATTCTGCCGCAATTCGTCGGCCTGACCTTCGGGGTGCATAACGGCAAGAAGCATGTCCCGGTTCTGGTGACCGAGGACATGATCGGCCAGAAGCTGGGCGAATACGCCCCCACCCGCACCTATTACGGCCATGCCGCCGACAAGAAAGCGAAACGGAAATAGCCATGGGCAAAGAACAGAACCTCCGCCGCGTGGCCGAAAACGAGGCGATGGCCAAGGCGCGCATGCTGCGCACCAGCCCGCAGAAGCTCAACCTCGTCGCCGCCATGATCCGCGGCAAGAAGGTCGACCGCGCGCTTGCCGATCTGACCTTCTCGAAGAAGCGCATCGCCGGCGACGTCAAGAAATGCCTGCAATCGGCGATCGCCAATGCCGAGAACAATCACGGTCTCGATGTCGACGATCTGATCGTCGCCGAGGCCTGGGTCGGCAAGAACCTGGTGATGAAGCGCGGCCGGCCCCGCGCCCGCGGTCGGTTTGGCCGCATCATGAAGCCGTTTTCGGAGCTGACCATCAAGGTCCGCGAGATCGAGGAGCAAGCCTGATGGGTCAGAAAGTCAATCCGATCGGCATGCGCCTGCAGGTCAACCGGACCTGGGACAGCCGCTGGTACGCCGACACCAAGGAATTCGGCGATCTGCTGCTCGAGGACATGAAGATCAAGGCGTTCATCCGCAAGGAATGCAAGCAGGCCGGGGTATCGCGGATCATCATCGAACGGCCGCATCGCAAATGCCGGGTGACGATCCACACGGCGCGCCCGGGTGTGATCATCGGCAAGAAGGGCGCCGATATCGAGGTGCTGCGCAAACGCCTGGCGGCGATGACCGACAGCGAGCTGCATCTCAACATCGTCGAGGTCCGCAAGCCAGAGCTTGACGCGCAACTGGTCGCCGAATCGATCGCCCAGCAGCTGGAGCGGCGGGTCAGCTTTCGCCGCGCGATGAAGCGGTCGGTGCAGAACGCCATGCGGATGGGCGCAGGCGGTATCCGGGTCAATCTGGCCGGCCGTCTGGGCGGGGCCGAGATTGCCCGGACGGAATGGTACCGCGAGGGTCGCGTGCCGCTGCACACGCTGCGCGCCGATATCGACTACGCGACGGCGGAGGCCAAGACCGCCTATGGGATCATCGGCGTGAAGGTATGGATCTTCAAGGGCGAGATCATGGAACACGACCCGCAGGCGCGCGACCGCCGCCACCAGGAATTGCAGGACGGGGCCACCCCCCGGCCGCGCCGCTGATCAGCGACTGAAGGAGCAGGACCATGCTGCAACCGAAACGGACGAAGTTCCGAAAACAGCACAAGGGCCGGATCCATGGCGTCGCCAAGGGTGGATCGGACCTGACCTTCGGTCACTGGGGGCTGAAGGCCACCACGCCCGAACGGGTGACCGCCCGCCAGATCGAGGCCGCGCGCCGCGCGCTCACCCGGCATATGAAACGCCAGGGTCGGGTGTGGATCCGCATCTTCCCCGACGTGCCGGTGTCGAAGAAACCGACCGAGGTGCGGATGGGCAAGGGCAAGGGCTCGGTCGAATACTGGGCCGCCCGGGTCAAACCCGGCCGGGTGATGTTCGAAATCGACGGCGTGGCCGAGGCGGTGGCGCGGGAGGCGCTGCGCCTTGCGGCGATGAAGCTGCCGGTGCAATCTCGGATCGTGGAGCGCGAGGACTGGTAAGCGGCTCCCCAGTTGGGGGGCGCTGCCGCCCGTACCGGTGTCGATGCGTTCCGCCGACACGGGCGCGCGACATCGGGCGCGCTGGGAGCAAGCGCAGATGATGGTATCGGCCGTCGTGCCATGCTATAACGAAGCGGCGGGGGTCGCGGAACTGACCGACCGGTTGGCGGCCGCTCTGGAACCCTGGGCCCCCGACATCGAGATCATCCTGGTCGATGACGGCTCCGGCGACGCGACATGGCAGGAAATCGGCCGGGCCTCGGACCGCCACAAGGCCGTTCGCGGCATACGCCTGTCGGCCAACCGCGGTCACCAGATTGCCCTGACAGCGGGGTTGGAGGTGGCGCGCGGCGATCGTGTGCTGATGCTTGATGCCGATTTGCAGGACCCGCCGGAACTGCTGCCGGACATGATGGCGATGATGGACACGGGATATGACGTCGTCTACGGCGTGCGCCTTGTCCGGCATGGCGAAGGGATCGCAAAACGTGCCACGGCGCATCTGTTCTATCGGTTCCTCAACTGGCTTTCCGACGTGCCGATCCCCAAGGACACCGGTGACTTTCGACTGGTGAACCGCCGGGCCCTCGATGCGGTGCTGGCCATGCCCGAACGAAGCCGGTTCGTGCGCGGGATGTTCGCCTGGGTCGGCTTTGCGCAAATCGGCCTGACCTACGAGCGGCAGCCACGACGTTCGGGGGAGACCAAATACGATCTGGCCGCCATGTCGCGGCTCGCTTGGGACGCCATAACGGGCTTTTCCAGTCATCCACTGCGTATCGCGATGCGCATGGCCGTATTTTGCGGGTTCCTGTCTGTTGCGCTCATCCTGTATGTCTTCACGACATTTGCGTCGGGAAACACGGTTCCGGGTTGGGCCTCGATCGTCACGGCGGTCAGCTTTTTCTCGGCGATCCAGCTGTTTGTCCTCGCTGTCATCGGTGAATACCTTGGCCGGATATACATAGAAGAGAAGGCACGACCACTTTACTTCGTTTCGGGTCGCGTCGGATTTGCCAAGAAGCCGATGAACTAGGAAAGAAAAGATGATACATGCGAGTATTGTACGATTTGCGATCGTTGGAATGGGAACTGCCATTATATATATAGCTCTGTTCACCGGTCTTGCCGGGATCGACACGCCCACGGCGCTCGCAAATATAGCCGCATTCTCCATCGCCATTGCTTTCCAGTACCTTGGCCATTCAATCTGGACATTCCAAAACCGTTTCATGTCCGCATCTTCAGTATATCGTTTCGCCATGACTATAATCCTCGGCCTCGGGGTTTCGACGCTTATCGTATCGGTCGTTGGGCCGAGTTTGAATCTCTCCCATTTTTCATCGGCGCTTATCGTGCAGGTCGTCTTGCCTGTCATTAACTATATTCTGTTTCGATTTTGGGTCTTCGTCTCCACCTCGCATAGGGCGGCTGGAGACCAATGAATAAGGGCTCCAAAATCTACTCTGCGGAGTATTTTGACTACGTTGACCTAAAATCCAGTAATTCCGCACGTATTGTGGTTCCCTTGTTGATGTCATGGATGAGTTGCCGGAGTGTAGCTGATTTTGGATGTGGCCGGGGTGTTTGGCTGTCCGAATGGGCAGCGGCCGGCGTTGCGGATATCCGGGGCATAGATGGCCCATACGTAAACCAGGAGAGGCTCTATATCCCTCGCGCCGACTTCCTTGCGCATGACCTGACGTCACCATTAGATCTTGGTAGACGGTTCGATCTCGTGCAATCGCTGGAGGTGGCGGAGCATCTCCCTCCTTATGCTGCATCAGCCTTTGTTGAGCTTCTTGTGAAACATGCACCGTTAGTCGTGTTCTCTGCAGCTGTGCCGGGTCAAGGCGGCGAATCGCACTTGAACGAGCGGCCACTTCACTATTGGCAGGGGCTCTTTCGGCAGCACAACTACTTTGCTTTGGACTGTATTCGCCCCCATATCCGCACGATCCGGGAAATTGAACCGTGGTATCGCTTCAACATGATACTTTATGGCGCTGAGTCCGCGATTGCGGCTCTTCCTTCAACGGTTCAGGCGTTTCGCATTCCGGAAGGTGCGCGTTTAAGGTCAGCCGGCGACGCATTGTGGTACGCGCGGCGCGCTGGCCTTTCGCTGTTGCCGCGACCGGCCGTTTCCGCTCTCGCACGTGCGCATTCCAGAATTCTTGCTTCTTCGGCTCGCGGTCGTCGGGGATAGGGCTTTGCCGCGAAATGGTCACGCTGATTGACAAATTGAACCTCCGTAGGCTCAGCTTCGATTCGCGATCGGCAGCATTGTTTGGTATCGGCTTTATCGGCGTTTCCGTTCAGATGGATTTCTTTTCCTGGACTGGTAACGAGATACACTACTTTGATCTAAGCTTCCGTTCAGTGGCGCCCAGCGAGTTCTCCGATCATCATTCAGTTTATGACTCTTCAAACGCTCGATTTGCGGGGTTTGGTTTATTGGGCGTCACGATTTCAACCCTTGGCTTTGATCTCGCAAAGTTGCTACTGGCTTCGTTCTGCACGATGCTCATGACCTGCTCGGTCTGGCTGCTGATGCGCGCCCGAAATGCGGGGGTGGCGGAGGCTTTCCTGGTCTTCGCCGGCTTCATCTATTTTGGGCAAAGCCTCCTTGGCGGGGAATGGATATTTGGTTCTGTCGAAGCGAAGTCATTCGCCTACCCTGCGGTGATCGCAGGGCTTGCCTATCTGTTCTCGGGGAAGTGGCTACTGCCTTGCCTGCTGTGCGTATTGGCAACCTACTTCCATTTCCTCGTGGGCGGATTCTGGGCGGTGGCGATGCTTCTGTTTATGCTTCTTGACAGGCGAGGCACCGCAGAGGTCCTGCGCTTTGCCGGGATATTTGCAGCGCTGGTTCTTCCTCTGGTTGTGCTCATCGGCGCCGAGCGGATGGCGGATGCGGGTGCGCTTGCGGTCGATTTTTCAGTTGCTGAAGTCTATGCCGCGTTTCGCAATCCGCATCACATCGCCCCGTTCGCCGGGGGCCGTGAGGTATTCATGCGGGACTGGTTTCCGGGTATCTGGGAACATGCGTCGCTTTCCGCGGTCTTTGCGCTGATCTGGTCAAGATCCTCCGGGTCCGACCGTGTACATGCCGCATGGCTGTGCGCGATGAATGCCTATATCCCCATCGCCATATTGGTCGCTTGGCTTGATCGCGATACGCATGTGGTCGCGCCGCTCTATCTGTTCCGGCCGTCTTCCCTGATCCTGTTTCTGTCTCTCCTGGGCCTCGCCATTATTGCGCTGCAATCCGTGCCAAAACAGCATTACCGACGCGCTGTCCTTCTTGCCGCGATCCTTTTCGCCGTGCCGGTTGGCAAGCAGATAGTCGCATTCGTCCGTTCTCCACCAGTATTCGGTTTGGAGGCGACCTTGCCGGCCGATGCGGCTGGGCTGGTGGACTGGCTGCGATCGGAGACGGCGCCCGATGCAACTGTCATAATTCAGCCAAGGCTGTCGGACGATGACTGGTTCGAAACGGTGCCGCCATTTGCCGGCTTCGAAAGGTTGACCGGGCGCGGCTTTGTCGTGAACTACAAGTTTGTGCCCACCGGGAAGTCGGATGTTGCGAAGTGGTATACCGACATCCGCAACCGCGCGGCGGCGTTCGATGAGGGCGATTGCGACCGTCTGGAGACGCTTGGGGCGGATTTCGTGGTGGTTCGCGACCCCGTCGTCTGGGACAGGGTGGCGCATTGCGTCACGGAAGTGTTCGCGAACGGAAGTTACCGGGTCGGTCAGATGAAATAGGTGGCCGCCTTGTCAGGTGGCTCTGGGGCCTTCGCCTTCGGGCAGGTCGGGCTTGACCTCGCCGCTTGTGGTGAGCAGCAGCACGCGCATGCGGCGCGCCGTCTCGTCGTCACCGGAGCGAAGCACATGCCGGACGGCCGCGAACAGGTCGCAGGTGTCGCACAGCGCAAGCGAGGTCGCCTGGGCGGTCCGCACACATTTTTCGGTAAAGCAGGCCGGGCGTTCGGCCGGCGGCGCAAGCCGATGGGCGCTGCCGAAAAGGATCGCCTTTGCGGGATCGTGGACCTCGTCGCGTTCGGCATCCTCGAGCAGGCGGAACGTCGCTTCGCGCAGCTTGGCAAGGCCGACCGGGCCGTCCTCGGGGCTGTCCGCCACGCCAAGCAGCCGCCCCTCGGGGCAGGTGAAGGACGGCCCCAGACCCGATGGCCCGGCATCTGTCGGCTCGGTCGTGAAGCCCAGCGCCAGCAAGGCGTCGGCCACGGCCGCGTCGAGTCGGGGCCCGCTTGCGAACAGCAACGCCTTGAGGCGCGTCGCCTCGGTTATCTCGCGGCGCCTGTCCTCGATCTGGGCCTCAAGGGCGCGGATCTGATCCTCGATCGCGTCGATACGGGCGCGGCCTTCTGCCTCGGCGGGCAGCCGATAACGTGGGTCGCCCGCCCAATCCGGCGCGACCTCGGGTGCCTCGGGTTCCGGCGCGCCGGCCAACCGCAACAATTCGCGGCAAAGATCGTCGGCGAACCCGGTCGCGGCCGCGGGCCCGTTCGGCCGGTTGCCGGCATCGTCCGGGATCGGGGCGATGTCTTCGAAAGGCAGGTCGGGAAACAGGATCAGCTGGCCGCCGGAGTTGCCCGGGGTCAGCACATAGCCCACCGGATGTCGGTCTGCGGCGGTCTGGATGCTGGCCGATTTCTGGTGGTTTTCCCACACGACATGATGTTTCGACAGCGCCCCGAACCGCGCCCAGTAGGCCTCGATCGTTGCGTCGCCCGTCGTCGTCAGGGCCATGTCGGTGCCGGTCCGGGCGGTCCAGCCGGGCGGCACCGGCGCCAGATCGTAGCTGCTGATCGCGCGCCCCGACCTTGCGGTTTCGGTATCGCCATCGGCCAGGTGCAGGGTCACCGGTTCGGCCAGGAACACGAACACGGTCTTGCCGGCTTCGACCGCGGCGCGAAGCTGGCCGTTCCAGTGATGCGCAGCCCGCAGGAAGGCTGCCGAACCCCGCGCGTCGAGCTGCGCCTCAACCTGGTTCGGGTCGTTGTTGTCATCCGTGAATTCGCGCGCATCGGGCCGGCAGACCACGATGTCGCCATCGGCCAGCGAAGCATTCGACCGGAAGGGCGCGAAGGTGACATGCGGGCCGGGTATCTGCACGCCGAGCGAGATGATCTTGGTGACCAAGGCGAGCCTCCGCCTGTCGAATTGGTTGATCATGCCACCCCGGCGGGCGCGTTGCAATGGCAGGCGTCGCGGCCAGGAACCGATGCATTTTGGCGCCCGAACCCCCTTGCCAAGCCGATGCAAAGGGGGTATCCGCGCCGCTCATCCATGATCTCCACCGGAATCAGGGGTGACCCGGCGCGTAGGCCGGGGCCCGCCGGTGATCGTTGAAGGAGCCAAGGCAGCCATGAATGCCGCAGAACTGCGTGACAAGACGCCCGACCAGCTGCGCGACACGCTCGTCCAGCTGAAGAAGGAGGCGTTCAACCTGCGCTTCCGCCAGGCCAGCGGGGGCCTGGAAGACACCGCACAGATGCGGCGGGTTCGTCGCGACGTGGCCCGGGTCAAGACCGTGCTGAACGAAAAGGCCGCCCAGCCGGCCGCCGCAGAAGGGGTTGAATGATGCCGAAGCGGATACTTCAGGGCAAGGTCACCTCGGCCCAGAACGACCAGACCGTCACGGTGCAGGTCGAACGGCGGGTGACCCACCCGGTGTTGCAGAAGACGATCAAGAAGACCAAGAAATATCGCGCCCATGATGCGGCCAACGCCTTCAAGGTCGGCGATGTTGTGCGCATCCAGGAATGCGCGCCGATCTCGAAAACCAAACGCTGGGAGGTGGTGACAGCCTAGGCTTTCCCACAACCCGGTTCGATCGAAACCCGGGGGCTGCGTCCCCACAGGTCGGGAGAAACCGCCATGATCCAGATGCAGACCAATCTGGATGTCGCCGACAATTCGGGCGCCCGCCGCGTGCAGTGCATCAAGGTGCTGGGCGGGTCGAAGCGCAAATATGCCTCTGTCGGGGATATCATCGTCGTCTCGGTGAAAGAGGCGATTCCGCGCGGCCGCGTCAAGAAGGGCGATGTCCGCAAGGCCGTCGTGGTCCGCACCGCCAAGGAGGTGCGTCGCGCCGACGGCACCGCGATCCGCTTTGACCGCAATGCCGCGGTGATCCTCAACAACAACAACGAGCCGATCGGGACCCGCATCTTTGGCCCGGTGGTGCGCGAGTTGCGCGGCAAGAACTTCATGAAGATCATCAGCCTCGCCCCGGAGGTGCTGTAGCCATGGCCGCGAAACTCAAGACCGGCGACAAGGTCGTCGTGCTGTCCGGCAAGGACAAGGGAACCGAAGGCGAGATCCTGTCGGTCGATCCCAAGGCCGGCAAGGCGGTGGTCAAGGGTGTCAACATTGCCATCCGCCACCAGAAGCAAAGTCAGCGTGGTCAGGGTGGCCGCATCCCCCAGGAAATGCCGATCGATCTGTCGAACCTGGCGATGATCGATCCCGAAGAGGGCGGACCGACGCGCGTCGGCTTTCGCATGGAAGAGGGCCGAAAGGTGCGCTTTGCCAAGAAATCGGGGGCCGTGATCGATGCTTGACACCGCAACCTACACGCCGCGGCTGAAGGCCGCCTATCGTGAAACGATCCGGCCGGCGCTGAAGGAAGAGTTCGGCTACAAGAACGACATGATGATCCCGCGGCTGGAAAAGATCGTGCTGAATATCGGTGCCGGCGAGGCGGTGGCCGATTCGAAGAAGATCAAGTCGGCCGAGGCGGACCTGACCGCGATCGCCGGTCAGAAGCCGGTGATCACCCGGGCGAAGAATTCGGTCGCGGGGTTCCGCGTGCGCGAGGGCATGCCGATGGGCGTCAAGGTGACGCTGCGCGGCAACCGGATGTACGATTTCCTCGACCGCCTGATCACCATCGCCATGCCGCGCATCCGCGACTTTCGCGGCGTGTCGGGCAAGTCGTTTGACGGCCGCGGCAATTTCGCGATGGGGCTCAAGGAACACATCGTCTTCCCCGAGGTCGATTATGACAAGGTCGACGAGGTCTGGGGGATGGACATCATCATGGTCACCACGGCAGGCACGGATGCCGAAGCCAAGGCGCTGTTGAAGGGTTTCAACATGCCGTTCAACAGCTGACCGGGCGGGGAGAACGCACAAATGGCGAAAGTATCGATGGTCGAGCGCGAGAAGAAGCGCGAACGCCTGGTCAGGCAATATGCGGCAAAGCGCGCTAAGCTGCGCGCCGTTGCCGACGACCGGGAGCTGCCGATGGAAGAGCGGTTCAAGGCGCGGCTGAAGCTTGCCAAGCTGCCGCGCAACTCCTCGCCCACCCGGCTGCACAATCGCTGCCAACTGACGGGTCGGCCGCACGCCTATTACCGCAAGCTGAAAGTCAGCCGGATCGCGCTGCGCGATCTGGGCTCCACCGGGCAGATCCCGGGCCTGGTCAAGTCGAGCTGGTAGGGAGGCGCAGATGTCCGTGAATGATCCGATCGGCGACATGCTGACCCGCATCCGCAATGCCGGCATGCGGCACAAATCCACCGTGCGCATGCCGGCCTCCAAGCTGCGTGCCTGGGTGCTCGACGTGCTGGCCGACGAAGGCTACATCCGCGGCTACGAAAAGGTGACCGGCGAACGTGGTTTGCCGGAACTCGAAGTCAGCCTGAAATACTATGAGGGCGCGCCCGCCATCCGGGCGATGAAGCGGGTCTCGAAACCCGGCCGGCGGGTCTATGCCGGCGCCCGGGAAATCCCGTCGGTCCGGCAGGGGCTGGGCGTGACGATCGTCTCGACGCCCAAGGGGGTCATGTCGGATGCCGCGGCGCGCTCGGCGAATGTCGGCGGCGAAGTCCTGTGTACGGTGTTCTAGGGAGGCGGCGATGTCACGTATCGGCAAGAAACCCGTTCCGCTGCCATCGGGCGTGTCGGCCAGCCTGTCGGGCCAGACGATCGAGGTGAAGGGACCGAAGGGCGCCCGCAGCTTTACCGCCACCGACGATGTGACGCTGGCGGTCGCGGACGACACCGTCACCGTCACCCCGCGCGGCGCGTCCAAGCGGGCCCGCCAGCAATGGGGCATGTCGCGCACCATGGTCGCCAATCTGGTCGAGGGGGTGACCGGCGGCTTTCGCAAGGAGCTGGAGATCACCGGCGTCGGTTACCGCGCCCAGATGCAGGGCAACACGCTGAAGCTGGCACTGGGCTACAGCCACGATGTGGAGTTTCCCGTGCCCGCCGGCGTGACCGTCACCTGCCCCAAGCAGACCGAGATCGTGGTCGAAGGGGCGGACCAGCAGCAGGTCGGCCAGGTCGCGGCCAATATCCGCGGCTGGCGCCCGCCCGAGCCGTACAAGGGCAAGGGCATCAGGTACAAGGACGAGTATATCTTCCGCAAGGAAGGCAAGAAGAAGTAGGGGCGCGAAACATGGCGAACACCAAACAGACGCTGTTCCGGAAGCGCCGCCTGCGCGTCCGCAATCGGCTTCGCAAGATGGCCGCAGGGCGTCCGCGCCTGTCGGTGCATCGGTCGAACAAGAACATTTCCGTGCAGCTGATCGACGATGGCGCGGGGGTGACGCTTGCCGCGGCCTCGACGCTTGAGCCGGGGCTCGGCGTCGTGGGCAAGAACAACGTGGCCGCGGCGGCCAAGGTCGGCGCGGCGATTGCCGAACGGGCCAGGGCCAAGGGCGTCGAGGCGGTCTATTTCGACCGCGGCGGTTTCCTTTATCACGGCAGGGTCAGGGCGCTTGCCGATGCCGCGCGCGAAGGTGGGCTGAAGTTCTGACCGACCACTTCCCGTCACGGGTGCGGGCGGCGCGGTTGTGCCGTCCCGATGGCCGGGGGGCCCGGCGCCCACTGCGGCTGAGACAACAGGGCCGACAGCGCCCGCAGCAATCGGAGGCCAGCGATGGCACGTGAAGACAGAGGCCGCGGGCGCGACCGCGACGAAACCCCGGAATTCGCCGACCGGCTGGTCGCGATCAACCGGGTGTCGAAAACCGTGAAGGGCGGCAAGCGCTTCGGTTTCGCGGCGCTGGTCGTGGTCGGCGATCAGAAGGGCCGCGTCGGCTTCGGCAAGGGCAAGGCCAAGGAAGTGCCCGAGGCGATCCGCAAGGCGACCGAGGCCGCCAAGCGCGGGCTGGTCCGGGTGCCGCTGCGCGAAGGCCGCACATTGCACCACGATATCACCGGGCGCCACGGCGCCGGCCGGGTGGTCATGCGCACCGCGCCGCAGGGTACCGGCATCATCGCCGGCGGTCCCAGCCGCGCAGTGTTCGAGATGCTGGGGGTCCAGGATGTGGTCGCCAAGTCGACCGGCACCCAGAACCCCTACAACATGATCCGGGCAACGATGGACGGGCTGAAGAACCAGTCGAGCCCGCGCCAGGTTGCACAGCGTCGCGGCAAGAAGGTGGCCGATATCCTGCACCGTGAGCCCGAGGCGAAGGCCGAGGAACCGGCGCCGGCCGACGCGGCCGCTCCGGCCCAAGCCTGAGGGAGGCGGAAATGGGAAAAACCATCGTCGTCAAGCAGATCGGCTCGCCCATCCGGCGGCCGTCGAAACAGCGCCAGACCCTGATCGGGCTGGGCCTGAACAAGATGCACAGAACCCGCGAACTGGAAGACACGCCATCGGTGCGGGGTATGGTCAACTCCATCCCGCATCTGGTGGAGATCGTCGAGGAACGCGGCTGACCGGCCCTCGGGTCCGGTCCGACGGCCCCCGATGCCCGCAGGGGGTCTGCCGCTGCGATTGGCGGACGCCCAATGGCGGGCGCCGATGACGGCCCCGTGCGCGCCGGTATCGGTGCGGGGCGCGCGGCCGGCGTTTTGATTGGTCCCGGCGCCGGGAGAGTGCCCATGACCCTGCCGTTCCACATCCATGTCGTGTTCACCGACAGGCCCTGTGCGGGCAATCCGCTGGCCATCGTCGAAGATGTCGACGATCTGACAGCCGCGCAGATGCAGGGGATCGCGCGGCAGTTCAATCTGGCCGAGACGATCTTCATCCAGCGCCCGGCCGATCCGGCGCATGACGCGAAGGTCCGGACTCTCCTGCCCGCGACCGAAATCCCGTTTGCCGGGCACCCGGCCGTCGGCGGCGCGATTCACCTGGCGACCCGACGCGCCGGCAGCGGCGATCTTGCGTGTGAGATTACCCTGGAAGAGGCGGCGGGTCCGGTCGCCGTCACGGTGACCCGGACCGGCAGCGCGGTGCATGGCGAATTCACCGCCCCGATCCTGCCGCACCCGCATGAGGGCCGGATCGCCCAGGATGCGTTGGCGCCGGCCCTTGGCCTCGATGCCGGGGAGATCGGCTTCGGCGGGCGTTGCCCCGGCCTGTGGGCGGAAGGGGCCGGCCTTTCTCTATGTGCCCGTGGCCAGCTGCGCGGCGCTGTCCCGCTCCCGCCCAGCGGAGCCGCACCGGTCGCGGGTGATGGCGGCGGCCGGGCTGTGGGGCGCCTATCTCCATGTGGCGTCCAGTCCGGCTGCCTGGCCAGCGCGACCCTGACGGCCTTGCGCGCAGGCTAGGGCTGCCACACCAAATCGACCGGATGTCGCCAGGATCGGGCAGGCGCCCGCCGCGCGGCGGGCGCGCCCTTGGGCGTGCGCCCAAGAGCGCCGGGCCCCAGCGGAGCGCGGGCATGGCGGACGGGG
>DNSZ01000198.1 GCA_003500165.1 Paracoccaceae bacterium
AACCGAAAGAAGAAGACGCCGTCGCGGCTGACCAAGCATCTGCGGAAATAGCGCGCGCCGCCCGCCGCGCGGCGGGCGGGCTCCCGGGCGCGCGCCCGGGAGCGCCCGGCACCAGTCGGGTGCCAGGCATGACGGACCGTTGCCTGCCATCGGTCGCGATACAACAGCGCTCCGATTTTCGGAAGCAGCGCGCGCCGCAGCGACTCGGGTGCGTCGCCCGCCGCGCGGCGCCCGGGAGCGGCCGGGAGCCAGGCATGACGCGTCGCTGCCTGCCATCGGGCGCGATACAACAGCGCTCCGCTTCTCGGAAGCAGCGCGCGCCGCGGCGATTCTGGTGCGCCGCCCGCCGCGCGGCGGGCGGGCTCCCGGGCGCGCGCCCGGGAGCGCCCGGCACCGGCCGTGTGCCAGGCAAGGCGGACCGTTGCCCGCCATCGGGCGCGATACCAGGGCGCGCCCGTATCGCTCATCGCCCTGGCACGCGGCGCGGGTCCGTCTTGACGCCGGCCGGCATTGCCCGCACATCGCGCTCCATGTCCGACAGGCTGATCCTGATCACCGGTGCCTCGCGCGGGCTTGGCGCCGCGCTTGCCGCCGAACTCGCCGGGCCCGGGGCGCATATCGTCGCCGTGGCACGCACCGTTGGCGGGCTTGAAGAGACCGACGACAAGGTGCGGGCAAAGGGCTGCAGCGCCACGCTGGCGCCGATGGACCTGACCGAAGAGGACAAGCTGCGCCAGCTCTGCCGCGCGATCTACGATCGCTGGGGCCGGGTCGACCTGCTGGTCCATGCCGCGATCCACGCCCCGCCGCTTTCGCCCGCCCCCCATATCGACCCGAAGGTCTGGGCGCGCACGCTGGCCGTCAACCTGACCGCCACCGAGCGGCTGATCGCGCTGGTCGAGCCCTTGCTGCGGGCTGCCCCCGCCGGCCGCGCTGCGTTCTTCGACGATCCGCGCGCGGGGCAGAAATTCTTCGGTGCCTATGGCGCGTCGAAGGCCGCGCAGATCGCGCTGGCGCGCTCGTGGCAGGCCGAGACGGTGCGAACCGGGCCAGCGGTATCGATCCTGGCGCCGCGCCCGATGGCAACCGCGCTGCGTGCCCGGTTCTTTCCCGGCGAGGATCGCGGCGCGCTGGCCCTGCCGGCCGCCGAGGCGGCCCGTCTGGCGCCACAACTCGCGACCGATTGAAGCCGCGACGCGCGGCGCCCGGCACCCGCCGACAGGCGAAGCGAAAAGGCCGTTGACCGGCAGCCATCATTCAGATATTCAAACATATGAATGTATCAGTCTGTCGAAGGAGCTTCCAATGCCGCCTTCCCTTCCCCGGATCGGCGCGGCCTATTCGCCGCTCTACTTCCTCGCCGCGCTTGGCAATGGCGGCCTTGCGGTCGCCTTCTTCATGATGCTGCTGTTCTGGGTGCCGCATCCGGGCCGGCCCGTGCCGGTGCATGAGGACATCGTCGCCGCCTTCGCCGGCGGCGGGCCGGCCATGCAGATCATGATCGCGGTCGCGATGGCGGGCATCGCGATCTTTGCCGCCCAGCACATCCGGTATCTGGTCTGGAACCTGCGGTCCTATGCGGCATGGATCGACAGCGCGGAGGCCGCGAAGCTCGGCGCCTCGAACGCCGAGACCCAGAAGCTGGCGCTGCCGCTTGCGCTGGCGATGGGCATCAATGTGGGCTTCGTCCTCGGCCTGGTCTTCGTGCCGGGATTGTGGCGCGTCGTCGAATACCTGTTCCCTGCAGCGCTGCTTGCGTTTCTGGCCGTCGGCGCGCTCGCTTTGCGCCAGATCGGTGATTTCCTGGGCCGGGTGCTGGTCCGGGGCGGCGGGTTCAGCCATGCCGCCAACAACTCCTACGCCCAGCTGCTGCCGGCTTTCGCCCTGTCGATGATCGGCGTCGGGCTGGCCGCCCCGGTGGCGATGAGCGCGTCGCCGACGGTGGCGGGGCTGGCGATGGTTCTGTCGACCTTCTTCCTGGTGGCCGCGGCGCTTTACGGTCTGGTTGCGCTGATCCTGGGCGTGCATGCGATGATGGAACACGGTGCCGCCGAAGAGGCCGCGCCGACCCTGATGATCGTGATCCCGATCCTGACCGTGCTGGGCATCCTGACGCTGCGCCAGCAGCACGGCCTGCACATCCATTTCGGGGTCGACACGGCACCGGGCGAGACGCTGGCCTTTCTGGGCATGCTGCTGTCGGTGCAGGTGCTGTTCGGGCTTCTCGGGCTTCTGGTGCTGCGCCGCCAGGGCTATGTCGGCAAGTATCTTGGTGCGGGGCAGAAATCGCCCGGCTCCTATGCGCTGATCTGCCCCGGCGTCGCCTTGTCGGTGATGCTGCACTTCTTCACCAACAAGGGGCTGGTCGCGGCCGGGGTGATCGGGCGGTTTGGCGTCGCCTACTGGGTGTCGAGCGGGCTTGCCGTGGCGTTCATGCTGGCCACGATCGGGCTTCTGGTGTGGCTCAACCGGCAGCATTTCGGCACCCGCGAACCGGCCGGGCCGCGGGTCACGCCCGATCCGGCGGTGCCGTACCAACGGTGATGGACGATGAGCGTTCGCCGACTCCCGCCCCGCACAGGCGCGACCGACCGGGGCGACCGGCGCTAATCCTCGCCCGCGACAGGGCCACGCCGCGCCTTGATCCCGGCGCGGCGCGCCTTGGCCGCCAGCCGCCGCTCGACCGAGCCCCTGGTCGGCCGTGTCGGGATCCGGGGTTTTGGCGGGGTCAGCGCGGCGCGCACCAGGGCGGCCAGCCGCGCCCGGGCAAGGGCGCGGTTGCGGGCCTGGCTGCGGGTGTCCTCGACCCGGATGACGATGGCGCCATCGGCGGTCCATCGTTGCCCGGCCCGGCGTTTCAGCCGCGCCTTGACCGCGGGCGACAGATGCGGCGAGCGCGCCGCCTCGAACCGCAATTCGACCGCGGTGGCGACCTTGTTGACGTTCTGGCCGCCGGGCCCGCCCGAGCGGACGAAATGCTCAGTCAATTCCCATTCGGCCAGCGAAATCTCGGGGGAAATCTGCAGCATGGCGGGCCTTGCGCTGTGGCGGCGGGGGTGCCGCACGGTCCCGCTGGCCGGCTGGTGCTGCCGGAGAGATTTGAACTCTCGACCTCTCCCTTACCAAGGGAGTGCTCTACCCCTGAGCTACGGCAGCGATGCGACAATGCGGAGCGCGGATAGGCGCAAACGTCCCCGCGCGCAAGGCAATTCTGGACGCGTCGGGATGGCTGGGGTAGGGAAGCGGCCATGACCGAGCCATCCGACAGGGATCGCCCCGCGGGGGCCGCGAAAGCCGGGGCGCGACGCGGCGAAACCGACCGCGCCGCGCGGCTGGCCGAGGCGCTGCGCGCCAATCTGCGCCGCCGCAAGGCGCAGGCCATGGCGCGCCGGCAACCCGACGAACGGCCGGATCGCGGCTGATGGACGCGATCGTCATCCAGGGCGGCCGGCCGCTTTCGGGTGCGATCCCGATCGCCGGCGCCAAGAATGCCTGCCTTGCCCTGATGCCGGCGACGCTGTTGTCCGATCAGCCGCTGACCCTGACCAACGCGCCGCGGCTCAGCGATATCGCCACCATGGCGCAACTGCTCGAAAGCCTCGGGGTCGAGGTGGCGCGGCTCGAAGGTGGCCGGGTGCTGGCCCTGTCCTCGCACCGCCTGTCGGGCGCGCGCGCCGCCTATGACATCGTGCGCAAGATGCGCGCCTCGATCCTGGTGCTTGGCCCGCTCCTGGCGCGGATCGGCCGGGCCGAGGTATCGTTGCCCGGGGGCTGCGCGATCGGCGCGCGGCCGGTCGATCTGCATCTGCACGCGATGCAGGCCCTGGGCGCCGAGATCGAATTGCGCGACGGCTATGTCCATGCCCGTGCGCCCGCGGGCTTGCGCGGTGCCCGCATCGCGTTTCCGCAGGTCACCGTGGGCGGGACCGAAAACGCCCTGCTCGCCGCGGTGCTGGCCCGCGGGCGCACGGGCATGGACATAGCCGTCGCGCAATTCGATCTCGGCGCCCAGGGCCTGCATCGCGTGCAGATGCAGATCGACCGGCCGCGCGCCGATCGCGCAGCCCCCGGGCAACGATACCTCGGCCCGGCCG
>DNSZ01000297.1 GCA_003500165.1 Paracoccaceae bacterium
CCAGGGCGGTAACAACAGCGATCTGGCCGTCGATCATGGGGTCTGCCCTTGTTCCGCCGGTCTTCGCCGCAGGCTATCCCATCGCACGGCGCAGACAAGAGCGGCACGGCCCGCCTTGCCATCGCCGGCGCCCCCCCTTACCTAGCCGGCAATCCGGCGGTGGTGCGCCCACCCGCCCGCAAACCCCAGACGAGGGATTTCATGTTCGCGACCCCCGCCTATGCCCAGGCCGCCGGCGGCGATGCCGGCAGCTTTGTCGGCGCCCTGCTGCCCTTTGTCCTGATCTTTGCCATCATGTATTTCCTGCTGATCCGCCCGCAGCAGAAGAAGATGAAGGAACACAAGGCGATGGTCGATGCGCTGCGGCGCGGCGACAAGGTGGTGACCCAGGGCGGGCTGATCGGCAAGGTCACGCGGGTGAAAGAGGGCGAAGGCACCGATTTCGCCGAGCTCGAGGTCGAACTGGCCGAGGGGGTGCGGGTGCGGGTGGTCCGCAGCACCATCGCCCAGGTGCTGTCGAAGACCGAGCCCGCGGACTGACCGATGCTTGACATCCCGTCCTGGCAACGCTGGCTGATCGCGCTGCTCGTCGCCGCGGGCCTGGCGCTGGCGATGCCGAACCTGTTCTACCCACGGGTGGAGCGGCACAACGACGCGGCCGTCGCGATCGAGCGCGGCGCGTTTGCGTCGGCCGAAGTGCAGGCCGATCTTGACGCCTGGCCGGGCTGGCTGCCTTCGGGGCTGGTCAATCTGGGCCTCGATCTGCGCGGCGGGGCGCATCTGCTGGCCGAGGTCCAGGTCGAGGATGTGTATCAGGACCGGATGGATGCGCTGTGGCCCGAATTGCGCGATGCGCTGGCCGCGGCACGGGCCGATGTCGGGCCGATCCGCCGCCAGGCGGCAGAGCCCGGCCGGCTGCGGGTGCGGCTGATCGAGCGGCCCGAAGCGGTGGCCGAGGCGGCCCGGATCGCCCGCGATCTGGCCCGGCCGGTCAGCGCCTTCAGCGGCATGGGCGCGTCCGATCTGGTGGTGTCGATCGACGGCCCCGACATCGTGGTCGAACTGTCCGAAGAGGAAAAGGCCGCGACCGACACCCGCACGCTGCAGCAATCGGTCGAGATCGTGCGCCGCCGGGTCGACGAGGTCGGCACCCGCGAGCCGACGATCCAGCGACAGGGCACCGACCGGGTGCTGATCCAGGTGCCCGGTTTCGGCTCGGCCGCGGAACTCAAGGATCTGATCGGCACCACCGCGCGGCTGACCTTTCATCCGGTGGTGCGCGAGGCGACCGGGCCGGGCGACGATCCGGGCATCGGCAACAGCGTCCTGCCTTCGATCGACCGCCAGGGCGAATGGCTGGTCGTCGAGACGGCGCCGGTCGTCTCGGGCGAACAACTGGTCGATGCCCAGCCGGGCTTTGACCAGAACGGTCAGCCGGCGGTCAATTTCCGCTTCAACCCGTCGGGCGGGCGGATTTTCGGCGACTACACGCTGGAAAATGTCGGCCAGCGTTTCGCCATCGTGCTGGATGACGAGGTGATTTCGGCGCCTGTCATCCGCAGCCACATTCCGGGCGGGTCGGGCCAGATCACCGGCAGCTTCACGGTCGAGGAGGCGGGCGAGCTGGCGGTGCTGCTGCGGGCGGGCGCGCTTCCCGCCGAGATGATCTTTCTCGAAGAGCGCACGATCGGGCCCGAACTGGGACAGGATTCGATCGAGGCCGGCAAGCTGGCCAGCATCGTCGCGCTGGTCGCCGTGCTGGTCTTCATGATCCTCGCCTACGGGCTCTTCGGGGTGTTTGCCTGTATCGCCCTGCTGATCAACATGGCGCTGCTTTTCGGGGTGTTGTCGCTGATCGGGGCAACGCTGACCCTGCCGGGGATCGCCGGCATCGTGCTGACCATCGGCATGGCGGTCGATGCCAACGTCCTGGTGTTCGAGCGCATCCGCGAGGAATTGCGCAAATCGAAGGGGCCGGCGCGCGCCATCGATATGGGCTACCGCCAGGCCTGGTCGGCGATCGTCGACGCCAACATCACCACGCTGATCGCGGCCGCGATCCTGTTTGCCATGGGCTCGGGGCCGGTGCGCGGCTTTGCCGTGACGCTGGGGATCGGCATCGTCACCTCGGTCTTTTCGGCGCTGTTCGTCACCCGGCTGCTGATCGTTTGGTGGTTCGAACGGCGCCGCCCGCGCGCCATCACCGTCTAGGGAGAAGCGCGATGCGCCTGCACCTTGTTCCCCAGGATACCAAATGGGATTTCCTGCGCTGGGGGCCCGCCGCGCTGGGGCTGTCGGGGGTGCTGATGGCGGTCTCGGTCGTCCTGTTCTTCGTCATGGGGCTGAATTACGGGATCGATTTCCGGGGCGGCACGACGATCCGTACCGAAAGCGCGCAGACCGTCGATGTCGGCGCCTATCGCGACGCGCTGGCCCCGCTGGGGCTGGGCGATGTGTCGATCACCGAGGTCTTCGACCCGGGCTTTGGCCCCGACCGGAACGTCGCCATGGTGCGCATCCAGGCCCAGGAAGGCGCCGAGGCGGTGACACCAGAGACCATTCGCGCGGTCGAGGCGGCGTTGCAGGGCGTCGATCCGGGCATGGCCTTCCCGTCGGTGGAATCGGTCGGGCCCAAGGTTTCGGGCGAGTTGATCCGCACCGCGATCCTGGCGGTGACGCTCGCCATCGCGGCGGTGCTGGTCTATATCTGGCTGCGTTTCGAATGGCAGTTCTCGCTCGGCGCGGTGGCCGCGCTGATCCATGACGTGACCCTGACCATCGGCATTTTCAGCCTGCTGCAGATCAAGTTCGATCTGGCGATCATCGCCGCGCTTCTGACGATCGTCGGCTATTCGCTGAACGACACGGTCGTGGTGTTCGACCGGGTCCGGGAGAATCTGCGCAAGTTCAAGAAGGTGCCGCTGAAGGATCTGCTGAACCTGTCGATCAACGAGACGCTGAGCCGCACCGTGATGACCTCGGTCACCACGCTGATCGCGCTTCTGTCGCTTTACGTGCTGGGCGGCGACGTGATCCGCGGCTTTGTCTTTGCGATGATCTGGGGGGTGATCGTGGGCACCTATTCCTCGGTCTTCGTCGCCTCGGTGATCCTGTTGCGGCTGGGCGTCAAACGCGACTGGTCGGCCGGTGCCGATGGCCCGGGCGGGGGCACCCAATTCGCCAAGGTCGATGCCTGAGGCGCTGGCGGGGGCGCTGACGCTGCCCGGCCTGCCCCTGGTTGTCGCCGCGGCGCTTGCCGCTGGCCTGGTCTATGGCTTTGCCGGCTTCGGCGGGGCGCTGGTGTTCATGCCGGTGGCCGCGCGCGTGCTCGGCCCGCAGCCGGCCGTCGCCGCGCTGGCGCTGATGGCGCTCAGCTCGTGGTTCACGATCCTGCCGGCGGCCTGGCGGGCCTGCGACCGGCGGGCCGCCGTGGCGATGATCCTGACCGCGCTGCCCGCGATCGGGCTTGGCGTTGTGGTTCTTGGGCTCGGCGATCCGGTGGCGCTGCGCTGGGCCATTCTGGCGCTGTGCGCGGCCACGCTGGCGGCGCTGCTGACCGGTTGGCGCCGACGCGCGCAAGATGGCTGGGGAGCAAGGCTGGCCGTTGCCGTCGGGGCGGGTTTTTCGGGCGGCGCCACCGGGCTCAACGGTCCGGTGCTGGTCCTGTTCCATCTCTCGGGTCAGGGCAGCGCGGTGGCGACGCGCGCCAACACGGCGGTTTTCCTGACGGTGACCGGTTTTGCCGTGCTGCCGGCGATGGCGGTCCAGGGCCTGATCGATACCCGGTCGCTGGTCCTTGGCGTTTTGCTCGCTTTGCCCTATGCGGCGGGCAGCCTGATCGGGCGGGCGCTGTTCGTGCCGGACCGCGACCGCACCTATCGCCGCGTCGCCCATGCCGTGATACTGGGTGCCATTCTGGCTGGGCTGCCAATCTGGGATGGGAGGGCGTAGGATGCGGGTGCGCGAAATCGACTATGGTGCCGCGCCGCCCCGCGCCAGTGCCGCGATGGCCGGCCAGTCGCCGGCTTCCAGAAGATCGGCCGGCGCGATCCAGGATCCGCCGACGCAGACGACATTGGGCAAGCGAAGATAGGCCGCGGCGTTTTCGCGGGTGATGCCACCCGTCGGGCAGAAGGCGAGCCCGGGCAGCGGGCCGGAAAGCGCCTTGAGTGCCGTCGCCCCGCCCGAAGCCTCGGCAGGGAAGAATTTCAGGAAATCGTAGCCCCGTTCGGCAAGCCGCATCGCCTCGGTCGCGGTGGCCGCGCCGGGCAGCATCGGCAGCCCGGCGGCCTCGGCCGCGTCGAGCAGCGTGTCGGTCGCGCCCGGGGACACGCCGAACTGCGCCCCGGCGGCCAGGGCACGGTCGATGTCCGATGGGGTCAGCAGCGTGCCCGCACCCGGGACCGCGCCCGGAACATCGGCCATCGCGGCCAGCGCGTCGGCGGCGGCCTCGGTGCGAAACGTCACCTCGATCACGGCAAGCCCGCCTTCGACCAGCGCCTCGGCGAGCGGCCGGGCCCGGGCGGCATCGGCGATCACCAGCACCGGGATCACCGGCACCGGGGCGACGAGGCGGCGAAGCGCGCGGGAGGCGGCGGCCGGGGCGATCATCGGCGCTGCCCGAGGGGGGTGCGCCGCCCATGGGCGGCGCCCCGGCGAGGCCGCCGCCGGGGGCATCGAGCCCCCGGACGGCGGCCGGCCTCCGGCGGGGATATTTGGGCCAAGACGAAAGACATATGTGGTGACCCTGACCGGGCGCCCTGGGGCCCGGTCAGGGGGCTTTCGCCTTGGGCGGTCATCGGCGTCCCCGCCTGTACCGCCCGGTCAGTGTCGGCCGTCATGGTTTCCATCCGGTTAAGCATCGCGTTCAGATCACCATGCCTGCGCCGGCGCTTGCCGGGCCGGCCTGGCTGCGGAAGCGGGCGAAGAGTTCGCGGCCAAGGCCGGTTGCGTTCGCGCTGAGATCGGGCGCGGCGGCGGGGCGGCTGCCCAGATCGATGCCGGGCACGTCGAGCGTGCCGGTGGCGGCGTCGAGCCGGATCGGGTCGCCGTCGCGCAGCCGGGCGAGGGCGCCGCCGGCGGCCGCCTCGGGGCAGACATGGATCGCGGCGGGCACCTTGCCGCTGGCGCCCGACATCCGCCCATCGGTGACCAGCGCCACCTTGTGGCCGCGATCGAGCAGCACCGACAGCACCGGGGTCAGGCCATGGAGTTCCGGCATGCCGTTGGCCTGCGGCCCCTGGAAGCGGACGACGACGACGCAATCGCGGTCGAGATCGCCGGCGCGGAACGCCGTCTTCACCGCTTCCTGGTCGTGAAAGATCGCCGCCGGGGCGGTGATCGCGTGGTGTTCGGGCTTCACCGCAGAGGTCTTCATCACCGCCTCGCCAAGCGGGCCGTCGAGCCGGACGAGCCCACCCGTCGGCTGGAACGGATCTGCCACGGGGCGCAGGATGCGGTCGTTCTGGCTGTGCCGCGGTGCATCCGCCCAGACCAGCGTGCCGCCCTGCAGTTTCGGCTCCTCGGTGTAGGCGACCAGGCCTGCCCCCGCCACGGTTTCGGTATCGCCATGCACCAGCCCTGCGCCCAGCAATTCGCCGATCACCCAGGCGAGCCCGCCCGCGGCGTGGAAATGGTTCACATCCGCAAGCCCGTTGGGATAGACCCGCGCGATCAGCGGCACGGCAGCCGAGATGTCGGCGAAATCCCGTGGCTCGAGGATCACCCCGGCGGCGCGGGCCATCGCCACCAGATGGATCACCAGATTGGTCGAACCGCCGGTGGCCATCAGCCCGGCGATGCCGTTGACGAAGGCGCGTTCGTCGAGGATGCGGCCGACCGGCAGGTAGCTGTCGCCAAGCGCGGTGAGGTCCAGCGCCCGCCGGGCGCCGGCCCGGGTGAGGGCATCGCGCATCTCGGTGCCGGGGTTGACAAAGGAGGTGCCGGGCAGATGCAGCCCCATCAGTTCCATCAGCATCTGGTTCGAATTGGCGGTGCCGTAGAAGGTGCAGGTCCCCGGGCTGTGATAGGAGGCCATCTCGGCCGCCATCAGCTTGTCGCGGCCGACCTCGCCGGCGGCAAAGGCCGCCCGCACCCGGGCCTTTTCGTCGTTCGGCAGCCCGGACGGCATCGGGCCTGCGGGCAGGAACACCGCCGGAAGATGGCCGAAACTGGCCGCGGCGATGACAAGTCCGGGCACGATCTTGTCGCAGACGCCCAGGAACACCGCCGCGTCGAAGGTGTTGTGCGACAGCGCCACCGCCGCGGCCATGGCGATCACGTCGCGCGAGAAGAGCGAGAGTTCCATGCCGGTCTGGCCCTGGGTGACCCCGTCGCACATCGCCGGCACGCCGCCCGCCACCTGGGCGGTGGCGCCGGCATCGCGGGCGGCGGCCTTGATCAGCGCGGGAAAGCGCTCGAAGGGCTGATGCGCCGAGAGCATGTCGTTATAGGCCGTGACGATGCCCAGATTGGGCGCACGGTCGCGGGCCAGCCGATCCTTGTCGCCCGCCATTGCCGCATAGGCATGGGCCTGGTTGCCGCAGGACAGATGCGCCCGCGCCGGGCCGGCTTCGGCCGCGCGCGCGATGCGGTCGAGATAGGCGCCGCGGGTGGCGGCCGAACGGCCGACGATCCGGGCGGTCACGGCGGCGATGCGCGGGTCGAGGGGGGTGTCGGTCATCGCTGGCCTCGTTTCGCCGGATGGCGGGAAGCTAGCCCCTGCGCGCGTCTGCATCAACCATGCGGTTTGCAGGCGGCGCCGGCGCTGCTAGACGACGCGCAGCCGACAGGGAGGGCGCGATGGCCCCGACACAGCCCGCGATCAGATTGTGGAACACAAGAAGCCGGGCCAAGACGGCGCTGGAGCCCACCGTGCAGCCGGGGCGGGTCGGGATGTATCTGTGCGGGCCGACGGTCTATGATCGGGCGCATCTGGGCAATGCCCGGCCCGCGGTGGTGTTCGACGTGCTGGCGCGGCTGCTGCGCCATGTCTATCGGCCGGCGAATGTGACATATGTGCGCAACATCACCGATGTCGACGACAAGATCATCGCCCGGGCGCAGGCCTTGCGGGAAGCGGGCGACGGCCGGCCGCTGGAGGCGGTTGTCGGGCGGCTGACGGCCGAGACGATCGGCTGGTATCACCAGGATATGGGCGCGCTGGGGGTGCTGCCGCCCGATGCGGAACCGCGCGCCACCGATTTCGTGCCGAAGATGGTCGCAATGATCGCGCGGCTGATCGATGCGGGCCATGCCTATGCCGCCGAGGGCCATGTGCTGTTTTCGGTCGCCTCCTATCCCGGCTATGGCGCGCTGTCGGGCCGGTCGGTCGAAGACATGATCGCGGGCGCGCGGGTGGAGGTCGCACCCTACAAGCGCGATCCGATGGATTTCGTGCTTTGGAAGCCGTCCGATGCCGAACAACCGGGCTGGGACAGCCCCTGGGGGCGCGGCCGGCCGGGCTGGCATATCGAATGCTCGGCGATGAGCCATGCTCTTCTGGGGCCGAGTTTCGACATCCATGGCGGCGGGCTCGATCTGATGTTTCCGCATCACGAAAACGAGATCGCGCAAAGCCGCTGTGCCTGCCCGGAGGGCGATTTCGCCCGCATCTGGCTGCATAACGAGATGCTGCAGGTCGACGGCCGGAAGATGTCGAAATCGCTGGGCAATTTCTTTACCGTGCGCGATCTGCTGGACAGCGGTGTGCCCGGCGAGGTGATCCGGTTCGTGTTCCTGTCGACCCATTACCGCAAGCCGATGGACTGGACGGCGGAAAAGGCGCGCGAGGCCGAAACGGTGCTGCGCAAATGGCGGGCGCTGACGGCGGGCATCGAGCCCGCCGCCAGCGCCGCCCCGGCCGTCATCGATGCGCTGTCGGACGACCTGAACACCGCCGGGGCGATCGCGGCGTTGCACGGGCTGGCCGAGGCCGGCGACCGGGCCGGGCTGAAGGCCTCGGCCGGGCTGATCGGGCTGCTCGAGGATCGGATGGGCGCCTGGGCGGTGGACCCGGCCATCGATGCCGGGGCGGATCGGCGCATCGCCGGCCTGGTTGCGGAGCGCCTGCGCGCCCGCGAAGCGCGCGACTTTGCCCGGGCCGATGCGATCCGCGACCGTCTGGCCGCGGCGGGTGTGGTGCTGAAGGACGGGCCGGGCGGCACCGAGTGGGAGATCGGGCCGGGTTTCGACGCCGCGCGGCTGCGCGACGCCGGCTAGAATGGCCAATGTCGTGACGGCGTATTTGCAGAACAGTGAAAGGGGTTGGGCGGCGCGCCGGCCGGCCGGGGGTCCGTGACGGTCGATGCCTGCGCCGATCTTGTGCGGCGTGCCGACCCGGACCGTTACCGCAGCGTGCTGGCCGCGCCGGTGGCGGCGC
>DNSZ01000209.1 GCA_003500165.1 Paracoccaceae bacterium
CGCATCGGGTGCCGGCCCGGCACCCGGTCCCTGTTGTGGTGTCGGCCGGCCTGCTTGGCCCGATGGCTTGGCGGGACTCGTACCAGCTTGCACCGATCACAACCCATGCGCCCAGTCGGCGGCCCAGGGCCATGATCCTCGGCGTCCGGTCGGCGCGGNNGTTCTCGATGACCTGTGGCGGGGCCCCGCCACAGGTCATCGAGAACGAAGGTTGGTGCGCGTCGGCGATGCGTATGGGGCACCGAGTTTTCTAGAAAACTCGGCCAGCGCAGGATTTTCTAGAAAATCCTGCGCGCCGCGCAGGGCGCGGCGCATTGCCATTCGATCGGGCACGGCCAGGCTTCGCCTGGCTGGAACCAATGCCGAGTGTTTTCCATAAGGAATGCGCCATACCGGGGCCCGCCCACCGGGGCCGATGCCTACGGTCATCGAGAATGACCGTTACCCGGCCCCACCGGCCACATGCCTATACCGGCCCGCTGCTGGCCACGCCGTGCCCCAGATGCGGCCATGGCGGCTGCGCGGGGATGTGCAGGCGCAGGCTTTCCCCGAGGTGCAATGTGCCCTCGCGTTCGACCCAGGCGGTCACGCCGCGCCGGTGCCGGGCCGCCGCGCGAAAGGCGCCGCCATGGCCCGGGCGGCGCGCCTCGATTTCCAGGGCCGGCAATTTGCAGGGCCGGTTTTCGACATCGACGGTCAGGGTCGCGCCGCCCTCCTGCCCCTGCAGCCGTGAGGCTGGCGGGATCAGCGAGAGATCGGGAATGCCCGCGACCATGACGGACGCGCCAAGCCATGCCGGCGGAAGATGATCGAGCCCGATCGCCGCGGCGATGGCCGTCACCTCCTCCGCCGAGACGATCGACAGCTGCCGCACATTGCGGATTTCCGTGCCGCGTTCGTATTGCGCCGCCACCCGCGAACAGGCCGGCCGGGTCAGCCCGCCATGGCTTTCGCCGACCGGGCCGGCAAAGGTCAGCTCCATCAGGTCGAGCGGCGTGGCGACAAGCGTCGCGGCGCGATCGTCGACCCGGCCAAGCCAGACGATGCGCCCGGTGAAATCGGTGGGTCGAAGCGCAGACATGAGCGAGCTTCGCATCGCAGACGTCTTGGACGCAAGATGCGCACGGCCTTCGGCACCGCCACCATCGGCCCTGTCGGGAAATTGCATACTGAAGCATCAAACGGCCCGGCGGAGGCACCGCCGGGCCGTCTGCCCATCGGGGGTTTCGGCGCTCAGCTCGGTTCCGGTTCCATGTCCGGCCCCGGCTTCGGGCGTCCGGTCTTGGGGATTGCCGTGACCGAAGGCAGGTTCCCCGGCGGCGGCGGCGTATCCTCGTCCTCGTCGCGATTGAGCGGCTCGCCGGCGACGACCTTCTTGATCTCGTCGCCGGTCAGGGTCTCGTATTCCAGCAGCCCCTGGGCCAGCCGCTCCCATTCCTCCTCATGCTCGGTCAGGATGCGCTTGGCGGTCTGATAGCCTTCGTCAATCAGCATCTTGACCTTCTCGTCGATCAGTTTCTGGGTCGCCTCGCTGTGGTTGGTCCCGCCGCCATAGGGGCCCAGAAACGACTCCTGTTCGTTCGCGTAGTCCACATGGCCAAGTTCTTCGGCAAAGCCGAACCTTGTGACCATGGCGCGCGCGATTCGGCTGACCTGCTGGATGTCCGAAGTCGCCCCCGAGGTGACATTCTCGGCGCCGAATTTCAGCTCCTCGGCGACCTTGCCGCCCATCGCCATGGCGATCTGCGACTTGTACTTGGTAAAACTGACCGAAAGCTGATCGCGCTCGGGCAGCGACAGCACCAGTCCCAGGGCGCGGCCGCGCGGGATGATCGTGGCCTTGTGGATCGGATCGTGCTGGGGGACATGCATGCCGACGACCGCGTGGCCCGCCTCGTGATAGGCGGTCAGCTTCTTCTCGTCCTCGGTCATCACCATCGACCGCCGTTCGGCGCCCATCATGACCTTGTCCTTGGCGTTCTCGAAATCGTCCATGATGACGAAGCGGCGCCCGGCGCGGGCCGCCATCAGGGCGGCCTCGTTCACCAGATTCGCCAGATCGGCGCCGGAAAAGCCCGGCGTGCCGCGGGCGATGATGCGCAGGTCGACATTGGGGCCCAGCGGCACCTTGCGCGCATGCACGCCAAGGATCTTTTCCCGCCCGCGGATATCGGGGTTCGGCACCTGGATCTGACGGTCGAACCGACCCGGCCGCAGCAGCGCAGGGTCAAGCACATCGGGCCGGTTGGTCGCGGCGACGATGATGATCCCCTCATTCGCCTC
The DNA here is from genome assembly GCA_003500165.1 of Paracoccaceae bacterium. Classification (GTDB taxonomy): domain Bacteria; phylum Pseudomonadota; class Alphaproteobacteria; order Rhodobacterales; family Rhodobacteraceae; genus UBA10424. The sequence goes on from DNSZ01000209.1 coordinate 2,284, forward strand.
GAACCCGTCCATCTCGACCAGGAGCTGGTTGAGCGTCTGTTCGCGTTCGTCATTGCCGCCGCCATAGCCGACACCGCGCGACCGGCCCACGGCGTCGATCTCGTCGATGAACACGATGCAGGGCGCGTTCTTCTTGGCCTGTTCGAACATGTCGCGCACCCGGCTGGCGCCGACGCCGACGAACATCTCGACAAAGTCCGAGCCCGAGATGGTGAAGAACGGCACACCGGCCTCGCCCGCAATGGCGCGCGCCAGCAGCGTCTTGCCGGTGCCCGGCGGGCCGACCAGCAGCGCGCCCTTCGGAATCTTTCCGCCCAGGCGCGAGAATTTCTGCGGGTTGCGCAGGAACTCGACGATTTCCTCGAGCTCTTCCTTGGCCTCGTCGATGCCGGCGACGTCGTCAAACGTCACCCGGCCATGCTTTTCGGTCAGCAGCTTCGCCTTCGACTTGCCAAAGCCCATCGCCCCGCCGCGGCCGCCCCCCTGCATCCGGTTCATGAAATAGATCCAGACGCCGATCAGCAGCAGGAAGGGCAGGAAGCTGATGAGCAGGGTCGTGAAGCCCGATTGCTGCTGCGGCTTGACCTCGATCGCGACGCCGGCATCCAGCAGCAGGGTGGTCAGGTCGGCGCCCTGGGGCTGCACGGTCTGGCGGCGCGTTCCATCGTCGAGCCGGTAAAAGACCTTCTCGCCATCGATCGTGACGCTGGTCACCTGGTCATTCTCGACCTGCTGTACGAAGTCGGAATAGCTCGAGTCGCGCGCCGACATGGTTGCAGGATCGTTGCTGAAAAGCTGGAACAGGGCGACGATCAGCAGAAACAGGACGACCCAGAAAGCGATGTTGCGCATATTGCCCACGGCGGCGTTCTCCATCAACCGGGCCCGAAGCAGGCCCACCCCCCTAGATAGCGATGTCGGCCAACGGTTCAACGCGATAGTCGCAATCGGGGGCGAGCGGCCCGCAAGCGGGGTCGAGCACCGCGCGCCAGGCACCCCCCGGCGCCGCCACCGGTGCCGCGATCAGCGCGTCGTTTCGCCACAGCGCAGGGGTGGCCAGCAGGCTGGCGCGCGGCAGCCCCGTTTCACGCCAGTCCGGGCAGGCCCGCAGACCGGCCGCACCCAGCGCGCCGATGCGCGCGCCTTCCCGCACCGCCGGCCCCTCGATCCGCCAGCGGCCGTCCCAGCGCGCCCCCGCCGCCGCCACGCGCCCGGTCAGGGCGGCGGGTTCGCGCGCGATGCGGATGGTCGCGCCGGCCTCGGTCCAGACGCAGCCTGCCAACGTCCCGCCCCTTTCCAGAAGTGCCGACAGCGCCGTCCGGCGCGGGCGGTACTGGGTGCCCGACACCCACATGATCGCCCGCGCGGCCACGCGGAGCCGCAATTCCCCGGGCAGCGCGGCCAGCCCCGCAGCCGCGATCCGCACATCGCCGGCCGCATCGACATCGGCCAGGCGCGTCAGCGCATCCGCGGTCGCCGCGTCCAGCGCGGCGCGCGCCACCCGCATGCGGTCGGCGGTGGCGCACAGCCCCGCGACATCGATGCCCAGATCGGCCAGACCGCCAAGCGCCGCCCGCGCCCGGACCCGGAAAAAGCGCGGATCGGCGTTCGACGGGTCTTCGGCCCAGACCATGGCCCCGGCCCGCAGCCAGTCCCGCAACCAGGCACGGCGGGTTCCCAGAAGCGGCCGCGCCCAGGTGATCCCGTCCGCCCGGCGCAGCGCCGCCATGCCCGACAGCCCGTCCACGCCCGAACCGCGCGCCAGCCGCATCAGCACGGTTTCGGCCTGATCGTCGGCGGTGTGGCCCAGCAGAACGGCGTCGATCCCGCGCGCCCGGGCCCAGTCGGCCAGCAGCGCGCGGCGCGCCCGCCGCGCGGCGTCCTGCAGGTTGCCCCGGCCGGTCCAGCCCTGCCAGGCAAGGATGTCATGCGCCACGCCCAGCCCGCGTGCCATCTCGCCGGCTGCCGCTGCCTCGGCCCGGGCGCCCGGGCGCAGGCCGTGATCGACCGTCGCCGCAGCCAGCGCCACGCCGGCAGCCGCCGCCCAACCGGCAGCCAGCGCCAGAAGCGCCGTCGAATCGCCGCCGCCCGACAGCGCGACGCCGACCCGCGCCGGCGGCGCAGCGCCGAACAGATCGGCCATGACCGCGGCAAAGCCCGGATGGGCCGCGGTCACGAGCAGTCGAGCGCCCGCATCCGCGGCCCGACCGCGGCGGCCTCCGGGCTTGCGGGAAAACGCTGCGGCAATTCGGCATAGGTCAGGCAGGCCTCGGCCGGCTTGTCGAGCCGGGCCAGTGCATCGGCCAGCGCGAACAGCGCCTCGGGCGCCGCGGCGCCGTCGGGCGCCGCGCTGAACGCATCAAGCCAGGCCCGCGCCGCGCCGGGCAGATCGCCCAGCCCTGCCAGCGCCCGGCCCCGGCCCAGATGCGCCCGCGGGGTCAGCGGCCCGCCCGGATAGGCATTGGCGAAGTCGGCGAAACCCGCAGCCGCCTGGACCAGATCGCCGGCATCTAGCGCCGCCTGCGCCGCATCGAAGGCGGCCTGTTCGGCGGTGGCGAGTTGCGGTGCGGGCCGCGCGACCGGCCGGCGCGGGCCGGAGAGCACCGCCGGCGGCGCGTCGGTCATCGCCACGGCGGCGCCGCCATCGAGCGCCGCCAGCCGCGCCGCGAGTGCGTCAAGCCGTGCCCCCGCCCCCTGGGTCGTTTGCCGAATCTGCAGCTCGAGCGCCTCGGTCGCGCGGGTCAGCCGGCGCAGTTCCGCCTCGATCGTCTGGACCCGGTCCAGAATCGGCCCGGACAGCGGCGCCGGCGGAAGGCCGGGCGCAGCCGGCGCGCCGATGTCGCGCAGCGCCTCGACCTCGGCCCGCAGCATCTGCAAGTCGCGGCGAATCTCGCCCAGCGTGGCGGTCTGCGCCGCGACCGCCCCCGCCGCCAGCAAGGACAGCAGCGTCAGAACGGCCGCGCGCCCCCGCCGCATCGGACTAGCTGCCCAGATCGACCGACCCGGCCACCACCGTGACGGCGCGCCGGTTGCGGGCATAGCATGCCTCGTCCGAGCAGATTTCCAGCGGCCGGTCCTTGCCATAGGGTATCGTCGTCAGGCGGCTGGGCGCGACGCCGTTCAGCACCAGGAACTCGACCACCGAGTTGGCCCGGCGCGCGCTGAGACCAATATTGTATTCGCGGGTCCCACGCTCGTCGGCATGGCCTTCGATCACCGCGGTCGCCTGCGGGTTGCGGGTGAACCAGGCCGCCTGCGCGGTCAGGGTCGCGGTCGCCGCATCGGTCAGCTCCCAGGTATCGACCGGAAACAGCACGGTGTCCGTGACCCCCGCGCCAAAGACCGAGACATCGACGGCATCGGTCGGCACGCCGCCGCCAAAGCCGGGTGGCGGGGTGTTGCCGTAAGGAGCGTTCTGCCCGCAGGCCGCCAGCAGGCCAAGCATGGCGACGGTCAGGATCGAGCGGCGGATCGGCATGGCAGGCTCCTGTTTGCGGTTCGCGCGGTGTTAGCAGGCCCGGACCATGCCCGCCAAGCCCTATGGCAGCAGCGGCGACCAGGTCGGATCGGAGGCGAAATCGGGTGTCGCGATGGCCCGCAGGTTCCGCCCCGTCACATCGACGGTGTAGAGCGACGGCGCGCCCGCTTCGCCCTGGCTGACCCGGGTGAAGATCAGCAGCCGGCCGTTCGGCGCCCAGCTTGGCCCCTCGTCCAGGAACGACGCCGTCAACAGCCGCTCGCCGGTGCCGTCGGTGCGCATCACGCCGATATGAAAGCGGCCGGCCTGCTGTTTGGTAAAGGCGATGCGGTCGCCGCGCGGCGACCAGACCGGCGTGCCATAGCGGCCCTGCCCGGCGCTGATCCGCTGCGCCGGGCCGCCCGCGGCCGGCATCACATAGATCTGCTGGGTCCCGCTGCGATCCGATTCGAAAACGATCTGGCGCCCATCGGGCGAGAAATCGGGCGCCGTCTCGATCGCCGGGGTCTCGGTCAGGCGCTGTGTCTGGCCGGTCACGAGGCTGGTGATATGGATGTCGGTGTTGCCACCACGCTCCAGCGAATACACAACCTGCAGCCCGTCGGGCGAGAAGCGCGGCGCGAAGGTGGCAACGCCCGCCTGGTTGTCGATCGGCCGCTGCCCAAGCGTTTCCAGATCGAGCAGATAGGCCCGGGGCAGCCCCGATTCGTAGGAGGTGTACAGGATCTGGCGGCCATCGGGCGAGAACCGCGGCGCCAGAACGATGCTCATATCGCCGGTCAGGTAGCGCAGATTGGCGCCGTCCTGATCCATCAGCGCCAGCCGCTTGCGGCGGGCGTTCTTCGGCCCGGTTTCGGAGACAAAGGCGATGCGGCTGTCGAAATAGCCGGGTTCGCCGGTCAGCCTTTGATAGACCGTGTCGGCGACCTTGTGCGCCAGCCGGCGCCAGCTGGCCTCGGACGCCTCGAAACGCATCCCATCGCCCAGGGGCGCGCCGGCGAACACGTCGAACAGCCGGAAACTGACCGCGACCCGGTCCGCGCCGGTGCGTTCGACGGTGCCGGTCACCAGCGCCTGGGCATTGATCGCCTTCCAGTCGGCAAAGCGGACCGGCGCGTCAAAGCTTGTGACCTGGGCGATCTGGGCCTCGGCCGGAATCGCCCGGAACAGCCCCGACCCGGCCAGATCGGCGACGACCACGGCGGATATCCGCGCGGCAAGCTCGCCGGCATTGGCGGTTCCCGACAAAAACGGCGCGACGGCGATCGGCATCGGCTCGATCACGCCTTCGGTGATTTCCAGGCGCAGCGGGCCGCCCGCCTGGGCGAAGAGCGGCGCGGGCCGTGCGGCCAGCGCAAGGACAAGAACGGCAAGGCAGAAGATCAGGCGTTTCACAGGCCCCTCATCCTTTCGGGATCGAAGACGAGTTCCAATTCGCGCCAAGCCTCGTATTTTTCGGCCGGCAGGTCGAGACCGCGTTCGCTTGCCCGCAGGATGGCGCGAATCGCGTCGCCATAGGCCTTTTCCACGGCCGCGGGGCTGCCCGGGCTGGCGCCAACGCGACGGATCGACGATTCGACGACGCGGCCGTCGCGGGTGAAGCTGACCAGCAGGGTCACCACCACACCGTCGGCCGCGGCGGACTGGCTGACCAGATTCCACGCATCGCCGATCTGGGCGATCAGGTTGCGCGTCTCGAACTCGGAAAGCTGCGCGGCCGACGGTGTGGTGGTGACCCTGCTGGTCAGCTTCACCCGCGACGGCCGCGTCGTCGAATCGTCNNGCCGCCAGCGCATCGGCCATCGACATGCCGGAATCGGGCGTCGGGGCGGTGTCGGCTTCGGGTGCCGGCGCCGGCGCGGCCACTGCCGGCGGCCGGCCGGGCGGGCGCGGCGAGCGGCCCGGCGCGATCTCGGCCTCGGTCACGATCTGCGGCGCGGCTGCCTGCGGCGCGGCGGCAGGCGCGGGCGCCTGTGTCACCGGCGGCGCGTCGGGCGCGGGGGCCAGGGCCGG
>DNSZ01000065.1 GCA_003500165.1 Paracoccaceae bacterium
TCTGGTACGGCCTCGCCGCCGCGCTGGTGGCGTTCCATATCGGCCTCGTCTTCTCGGGGCTGGTGCCGAACCTGGTCAGCCGGCCCCTGCACATGGCGCTCGTGCTGCCCTGGATCTTCGTCTACGCCGCCACGACGCGGCGCGCGCTCTGGACCGGTGTGCCGCTTGCGCTGCTCGGCTCGGGCGCGGCTGTCTGGATCGCGCTCAACCACGATCGGCTGGGCGACCAATTCGGGTTTCTTGAAACCCCGTTCCAGTTCGCCGTCGCCTGGACGCTGCTGGCGGTAACGCTCGAGGCCGCGCGCCGCGCCATCGGCTGGCCGTTGCCGGTGATCGCCGCGCTGGCGCTTGGCTATGCGCTGTTCGGCCAGCACATCCCGGGCCAGTTCGGCCATTCCGGCACCCCGCTGGCGAGTTTCCTGGGCACCATGACGATCGCCGAAGGCGGGCTGTGGGGCACGCTGACGGCGGTCTCGGTCGGCGTCGTGGTGATTTTCGTCATCTTCGGGGCGGTTCTGAACGCGGGCGAGGCCGGGCAGGGCTTCATGAATGTCGCCGCCGCCGCCGCCGGCCGGTTGAAGGGCGGGGCGGCCAAGGTCTCGGTCCTGTCTTCGGCGCTCTTCGGCTCGATCTCGGGTTCGGCCTCGGCCAATGTCGCCTCGACGGGTGCGATCACCCTGCCGGCGATGGCGAAGCTCGGCTATCCCAAACGGCTCGCCGGCGCGGTCGAGGCGGTGGCGTCCTCGGGCGGGCAGATCATGCCGCCGCTGATGGGGGCGGGCGCCTTTGTCATGGTGGAACTGACCGGCGAGCCCTATACCGCGATCATGGCGGCCGCGCTGCTGCCCGCGATCCTTTACTTCTTTGCGGTCTGGGTCGGGATCGACGGCTATGCCCGGCGTTTCGACCTGCACGGTCTGGCGCCCGAAGACCGGCCAGGCGGCCGGGATGTCGCGATCACCTCGGCGTTCTTCCTGATCCCCTTCGGTCTCCTGATGTGGGGGATGTTCGGGCTGGGGGTCACACCGCAATACGCCGCCTGCCTGGCCATTCTGGCGGCCTTTCTGCTGCTCTTTGCGGGGCGCGATCTGCGGATCGGACTGCGCCGGGGCATCGACCGGCTGGGCACCGCGCTGCTGATCGCTGCCCGCCAGGTGTCGATGATCGCCGCGATCATCCTGTGCGCCTCGATCGTCATCGGGGTGCTGGCGATTACCGGGCTGGGGGTAAAGATCACCTCGCTGATCCTGTCGGGTTCGGGCGGGCTGCTGTGGCCCTCGATCCTGCTGACCGCACTGGCGTGTCTGATCCTGGGGATGGAGGTGCCGACCACCGCCGCCTATGTGATCTGCGTTTCGGTCGCGGGACCGGCGCTGACGCAGCTGGGCCTTGCCCCGCTGCAGGCGCATCTCTTCGTGTTCTGGTTCGCGCTTCTGTCGACCATCACGCCGCCCGTTTGCGGCGCGGTGTTCATCGCGGCGGGAATGATCGGCGAGGGCTGGCTGAAGGTCGCGCTGACCGCGATGTCGCTGGGGGTGGGGCTGTATCTGATCCCGCTGGTGATGGTCGCCGACCCGTCGCTGATTGGCCTGGGGCAGGCGCCCGGCCCCGCACTGATCGCGTTCCTGCGCACCGCTGCGGGGCTCGCGCTGATCTCGGTGGGGCTGATCGGGGTGCGGCGGATCGCGCTGATGCCGGCCTTCCTGGGTGGCGGGCTGGCACTGCTGTTCTGGCCGGTCTGGTGGGGCTGAGGACCGGTTGCGCGAGGTTGCCCGCCGATACGACAGTGCGTCGCGCATGCCTGATCGCGCCAATCCGCGGCAAGCCTAGAACGGCATCGGGTGCATCCGGTGGGCGGCATCGATATCCTGCATCACGCCATCGGACAGCGTCAGATCGGCCGCCCCCAGAACGGTGTCGAGCTGGGCGACGCTTGTCGCACCGATGATCACGCTGGTCATGAAGGGCCGGCGCCGCGCCCAGGCGATGGCCATCTGCGCGGGGTCGAGCCCGTGATCGTTGGCGATCGCCATATAGGCCGACACGGCCTCCCACACGCGGGGCGTGATCCGCCCGCCCAGCGTGGCGTTGAGCGATCGCCGCGTGCCCTCGGGCGTCACGTCGCCGGCATATTTCCCGGTCAGCAGCCCGCCGGCCAGCGGGGTATAGGCCAGCAGCCCGACATCTTCGGCCAGGCTCAGCTCGGCCAGATCGGTGTCGTAGAGCCGGCACAACAGGGAATACTCGTTCTGGATCGAGACGACCCGCGGGCCGCCGGTCTGCCCGGCCAGGCGCAACCATTCCGCCGTGCCCCAGGCGGTTTCGTTCGACAGGCCGAAATGGCGGACCTTTCCTGCCGCCACCAGTTCGGCCATGGTCTCCAGCACCTCGACCATATGCGCCTGTGTCGCGGCGCGGTCCTGCTGCGACGGGTCATAGCGCCAGTTCTGGCGAAAGTGATACGAGCCCCGGTTCGGCCAGTGCAGCTGGTACAGATCGATCCAGTCGGTCTGCAGACGGCGCAGCGAGGCCTCCACCCCGTCGATCAGCCGGGCGCGCGAGATCGGCGGGCCGCCGGGGATCGCCGAGGAGCCCTTGCCGGTGATCTTGGTGGCGATGATCCAGTCGGCGCGGCGGCCCGATTTCGCGTTCCAGCTGCCGACGATTTCCTCGGTCCGGCCGGCAGTTTCGGCCCGGACCGGGTTGACCGGATACATCTCGGCCGTGTCGATGAAGTTCACGCCCCGCGCCAGCGCATGGTCGATCTGGGCGTGGCCCTCGGCCTCGGTGTTCTGGGTGCCCCAGGTCATGGTGCCCAGACAGATGTCCGTGACCTCGAGGCCGCTGCGGCCAAGCGGGTTCTTGTGCATGATGTCCTCCGATATCCGGGGCCGGACCCTAAGGCCGGGCGCGGCGGGGGCAAGGCATGTCTTGCGAACAAAAGCAGAACAATCTAGGCTGGACGGATGGAAATCCTGGCCTCCCCGCACAATACCGGGCGCGCGCGGCCCGGCATCCCGCTTGTCGCGGGTGGCCCGGCACTGACGGCGGGTCGCGTGCATGAGGGCTGCGGTCCGGCCCGCCATGCCCTTGCGCTGATGCTGGCCCGGGGGTTGGCCGGGCCGGTGCTGTGGATCCGGCCGGGATGGCATCCCGAAGCGCCCAATCCCGACGGCATCTGGCCCTTCATCGACCCCGCGCGGCTGTTGCTGGCCGCGCCCGGCCGGGTGCCCGATCTGCTGTGGTGCATGGAAGAAGCGCTGCGCGCGGGCTGCGTGCCCCTGGTCGTGGCGGATCTGCCCGACCCCCCGGGCCTGACCCCGGTGCGCCGGCTGCATCTGGCCGCCGAAAGCGCGGTGCAGGGATCGGGTCAGCGGGTGCTGGGGCTGCTGCTGACCCCCGGCGAGGGCGGCGCGCCCGGGGTGGAAAGCCGCTGGCATATGGCGCCCCGGCACCAGCCGGGCGCGACCGGCTGGCAGCTGGAACGGCGCCGGGCGCGGATGGCCCCGCCGGCCGCCTGGACCGTGACCCGAACCGGGCGCCGCTTCGCCTGCGCCCCGGCGCCGGCACCGGCGCCGGCCCGGTGACGCCGGCCGATGACGCCGGCACGGAACCCGTCGCCGCATCATCGCACAGCTTTCGCTTGACCGGGCCCGGACTGGCGGCTAAGCCCCCGGCCCTGCGTGGGCCGTTAGCTCAGTTGGTAGAGCAGCTGACTTTTAATCAGCGGGTCGCAGGTTCGAATCCTGCACGGCTCACCAAAAACACCCGACCTGTCAGTTGGTTGTCAAAGGGTCGGCCTGATCCGGCCAGACCGGCTGGCGCCATGTCATCGCCATGCCGTCTGTGGCATGGCAACGCAATGCCAAGGCGCAATATGTGCGCTGCATTGAACCAACGCCGCGTCCCGGCATGCTACCCCCAACCGGCCATCGCTTGCCCGTTCGCCCTCGGGCCGCCCTGCGGGAAGCGCCACTGCCCGCAAGGCACTCGGCCCTGGAAACGCCGACGGCTGCCCAGCGTCCCGAGCAGCCGCCCGCGCCCGTCGTTCCAGTCATACGCGCCGGCGATGCCAAGTTCCGCGGTCCGATCGGGAAGTGGGCTCGTGCGCTTGGTACCCCCGGCTCTGTCGCTGACCTCATGGACACTCTATCTGGTGCTTGCCGCGCTGTGGACCTTCTATGGCCTGGTGCGCCGGACCCCCGCGATCTGGATCGGGAACGGCCGGGCCACGATCACCGAAATCCCGGGCGGACGGTTCGACCCCGCGGCCCCTTCCGGCGCGGACCGGCGCGGGGTAGGGGGCAGGCATGGACGTGACCGTCACCGATCTGGCCTGCCGCCGGGGCGACCTGCCTGTTCTGGCGGGCGTGTCGTTCAGCGTTCCCGCCGGCGGCTGCCTGCTGATCCGGGGGCCGAACGGCGCGGGCAAGACGACGCTGCTGCGCGCGCTCGCGGGGTTGACGCCGGCCGCGGCCGGGCAGGTTGCGCCCGGGCCCGAGGCGATCGCCTATGCCGGCCATGCCGATGGGCTGAAGGCGCAGCTGACGGTGCAGGAGAACCTGGCCTTCTGGGCGGCGATCCATGGCGCAGGCGGGATCGATGCGGCGATCCGACGCTTCGACCTGCGGGGTCTTGCCGAGCGCCGGGTGCAGTACCTGTCGGCGGGGCAGAAGCGCCGGCTGGGCCTCGCCCGGCTGATGCTGACCGGGCGGCCGGTCTGGGCGCTCGACGAACCCACCGTTTCGCTCGATGCCGCGCGGGTCGGCGCCTTTGCCGATCTGGTGGCCGAGCATTGCCGGGCGGGCGGCACGGCGCTGATCGCCAGCCACACCGACATCCCGGTGCCGGGGGC
>DNSZ01000006.1 GCA_003500165.1 Paracoccaceae bacterium
CTGTGGTCGCTGCCGGCGATGACGCTCTGGGCGATGAAGAAGGGCTCGGAGGCCGAGTTCGGCGCCGGCGCCAACGTGTTCCCGATCTGGAAGGACCGGCTGTCGGCCGAGACGCTGGTGAGCACGCCGAATTCCGACCTGGTCTACGGCATGGGCTATCTCGACCTGCAACAGGACGGTCCCACGGTGATCGAGGTGCCGCCGAAGCTGCAGGGCATCCTGGACGATTTCTGGCACCGTCCGCTGACCGATGTGGGCTTTGTCGGGCCGGACCAGGGCGAAGGCGGCGCCTATCTGATCCTGCCGCCGGACCATGAGGGCGCAGTGCCCGAGGGTTATTTCACCTTCACCTCGCGCACCTACAATGTCTTTGTCTTCTGGCGCGCCTTTCTGGGTGAGGACCGCAGCACCGACGAGGCCGTGGCGCTGATGGAGCAGACCCGCATCTATCCGCTGAGCCAGAAGGACAACCCGCCCGAGATGGTGTTCCCGAACGGCTCGGGCCGCCCGGCCGACATGCTGTATCCCAAGGACTACCGCTATTTCGAAGGGCTCGCCGAATTCGTTCAGAATGAATATGTCGGCCCCGAGGATATGGCGATGCGCGGGCTGATGGCCTCGCTCGGCATTATCAAGGGCGAACCCTTCGAACCCGATGCGCGGATGCAGGCGATCCTGAGCGCCGGTGCCGAGGTCGGCATGAAGATGGCCCATGCCCTGCGCTTCGGCGACAAGCTTCCGGACACGCGGTATTATCAGGACCGCAACTGGCACAATGTGCTCAACGTCGAGAATGTCGAGTTCATGGAGCCGACCTTCCGCAACGTGGACGCGCAGGTCGGCATGTTCATCATCGGCTATTCGATCAGCCCGGCGATGGTGCTGAACATGGTCGGCGCGGGGTCGAAATACCCGTTCGCCTACAGGGATGCCGATGGCAACCATCTGTCGGGCGGGTCGTCCTATCGGCTGCATCTGCCGCCCGATGTCCCGGCCGAGAATTTCTGGTCTGTCACGCTCTACGATGCCGAAACCGCCTCGGGCCTGCAGAACGGGCAGCCCTACCCGTCGATCGGGTCGAACGACGATCTGACCTATAACGCGGATGGGTCGGTGGACCTTTATTTCGGGCCAGACCGTCCCGCCGGGGCGCCCGAAACCAACTTCCTGCGCACCGTCCCGGGCAAGGGATGGTTTACGCTGATGCGGCTTTACAGCCCCGGTCAGGCCTTCTTCGATCAGAGCTGGCGGCCGGGCGATTTCGAGAAACTGGACTGACCCGCAGGAGACCAGCCATGCCATTCCGCCCCTCTTCCCTTGTCCCTTGCCTCGCGCTGATCGTCGCCCTGCCATCCGCGACCATCGCCCAAACGACCGTGGACACCCGTATCGGCCCACTCCGCTTCACGCATGGCTTCCAGACCGGCTACCCAACCGAGGAAACCATCGTCAAGCTCTATGACGAGATGGACTTCCAGCGCGCCGTGCAGGCCTATCTGTGGGCGCTGCCGCTGGTCAGCATGGCCAAGTGGCGCCTGGTCCATGCCGAGGATCTGGGCGCCGAAAACGGCCAGATCGTCTATATCGAAAGCTATGCCGACCGGATCGGCGGCCTGACCTACAACGCGACGACGCCTTATGTCCTGCCGTTCCTTGACCTCGCGGACGGGCCCTGGGTGGCCGAACTGCCCGGTCCTGACGGCTCGGTGCGCGGGGCCGCGCATGACATGTGGCAGATCGGGATCACCTCGCTCACGGAACCGGGCAAATACATCTTCGTCGGCCCCGGCCAGGAGGTGCCCGAGATCGAGGGCTTCACGTCCTTCGCTTCGCCCACCAACGGCATGCTTCTGGGCATCCGCCTTATGTCCGAAGATGCCGAAGAGCGCGCGCGTCTGCTGAACGAGGTCAGGATCTACCCGCTGTCGGAGATCGACGACCCGCAGCCGCGCGGGTTTGTCCGGCCCGAGGGCAAGGTCTGGATGGCCGCGCAGCCGGTCGGGCTGGAGTATTGGGAACTGCTCAATGACACCATCCAGCGCGAGCCGGTGTTCGAACGCGACCGGTTCTTCATGGCGATGCTGAAGCCCTTGGGGATCGAGAAGGGCGCGCCGTTCGATCCGGACTGGCGCCAGCAGCGCATCCTGATGGAAGCCGCCATCGTGGGCGAGGCGATGGCCAAGGCCAACGATTTCGCCAAACGGGTCGAGACGAGCCACTATCGCGACGATGTGCAGTGGGAATTCGCGACGACTGCGAATCCCGATCAGCGCGATGAGCACTACGATCACCTCGACGAGCGCGCGGCCTGGTTCTATGAGGCGGTGACCAACGACCCCGCCATGCATGGGCACAGGACGGGCGAAGGTCAGGTCTATCTGGCCACCTACAGGGACGCCGACGGCGACTGGCTGGACGGTGGCACCGACTATATCCTGCGCGTGCCCGCCGACGCCCCGGCCGAGGCGTTCTGGTCGGTCACGCTTTACGAGGTGAGCACGCGTACCCTGATCCAGAACGCGTTTGAGATTGCCGACCGGTCTTCTCGAATGGAACTCGCCAATAACGACGATGGCTCAGTGGACATCTACATGGGCCCGACCGAGCCCGAGGGCGCAGCGCGCCAGAACTGGATCCCGACGGAGGCCGGACGGGCCTGGTTCCCCTACTTCCGCCTCTATTCGCCGAAACAGGCCTTTCTGGACCAGACATGGGTCCTGCCGGACATCGAGAAGGCGTCCGATGACTGAGGTCAGCTATAAGGGCCGGTCAGGCGATGCCGCCTCGCGGGCTGGTATGGACAGCAGCGGCACCGGGTCCGGCAATGTGGCGCGGCTTGCCGGCATGCTGGAGGGCGCGCCGGCACAAGCGATCCTGGCCGAGGCGCTGTCGGGCCGATACGGGCCGGTCGCGGTCGTGTCGAGCTTTGGCGCCGACAGCGCGGTGCTGCTGCATCTGGTGGCGCGGATCGCGCCCGCGACGCCCGTCCTTTACGCCGATCCCGGGCGGTTGTTTCCCGAAACCCATGCCTATCGCAGGACGCTCGCCGCCCGGCTCGGGCTGACCGATGTGCGCCCGGTCCGCCCGCCCGCCGGGTTTCGGGCGCGGCGCGACCCGAATGGCGATCTGTGGCAGGCCGATCCCGATCTGTGCTGCCAGCTGTTCAAGAGCGAACCGCTGGAGGCCGCGCTGGCGCCGTTTTCCGTGGTGATCAACGGGCGCAAGCGGTTCCAGACGGCCGATCGGGCGGCGATGCCGGTGGTCGATCTCGATCGCGGTCGGCGCCTGCGGCTGAGCCCGCTCGCCGCGTGGACGCCCGCAGAACTGCGCGCCCATATGGCGCGGTACCGCCTGCCCGAACACCCGATGGCCGCGCGCGGCTATCCCTCGATCGGGTGTGTCCCCTGTACCGGCCCGGTCGGCCCGGACGAGCATCCCCGCGCCGGCCGCTGGCGCGGCCGCGCCAAGGAGGAGTGCGGCATCCACTTCGACAATGGCCGCCCGATGCGCGGCTGACGGTGGGCTCCCGCCCGGCGGCGGCGCGCTTCCGCGCGCTGCCGCCCGTTGGGCGTGGCCGCGCCCCGGCCCTTGCGGGCCTTGGCGCGGTCCCTCCCGGCGGGGCCGGGGGCCCACGCCAGAGACCGAACGGAATGGGCCGAGAGAGGATCTGGCCGATATCGCCACGACACCAAGGCGCGCGGCGCCGGTTCCGGTTGGCATGCCCGATTCGTCGGGGCCGGGTGGCCGCCCGCCGCGCGCCTTGGTGTCGTG
>DNSZ01000148.1:0-9559 GCA_003500165.1 Paracoccaceae bacterium
CCACATCGGGGCGATACCGCACGCCGGCCATCGCCCGGTCGTAGACCGCCCCGGGGATGCCCGCCGCCACGGCCTCGTCGCGAAAGGCGCGCTTCCACGCGGCAAAGCGGGCATTGCCGGCCGCCTGGGTCGCCGCTTCGCCCAGGGCCTCGGCGCCGGCCCGGGACGCGGCCGGCTGGGCTGCCGACAGCACGACCCCCAGCGCATCCGGCGCCGGGCGGGCGGCCGGGCGCGGCGCCGTTTCGGGGGCCGGGCTGGCCGGTGCGGCGGCCGTCGCGGCAAGCGCCGCGCCAAGCGCAAGGACGGCCAGGGCGCGGCCGGTCGGCATGGTTCTGGACATGATCGCACTGCTCCTCGACGATGCTGTTTTTTCCCAGTTTAGCGCGCCCATGGGCGTTCGAAAAGCCGGTCCGTCGGCCATCGCCGCGGGAGGCGGCGAACGGTCATTCACAATGACCGTTGGTATCAGGCCTTGCCGGGGCGCGGTTTGCGGCTGCGGTTCCTGGCCGGGCCGCGCCGTGGCGGGCGTTTGCGCCCAGCCGGGCCACCGCCCGCCGGATGGCCGTGGCGGCGGCGTCGCGGCCCGGATGCGCCGCCCGCGGGCATCGCCGCGCCATCGACCGAAACGAGTTCCAGCAGCAGCCCGCCGGTCACCGGCACCGCCTCGGTCAGGCGCACCGTGACCGGCGTGCCGAGGCCCAGGGTCAGCCCGGAACGGTCGCCCATCAGGGTCTGGCTGTCGCGGTCATAGTGGAAATACTCGTCGCCCAGTTCCGAGATCGGCACCAGCCCGTCGGCACCGGTCTCGTCGAGCCGCACGAACATCCCGAAGCGCGCGATGCCGGAGATACGCGCGGCGAACACCGCCCCGACCCGGTCGGACAGGAACGCCGCCAGATACCGGTCGGTGGTGTCGCGTTCGGCCGCCATCGAGCGGCGTTCGGTCATCGAGATATGTTCGGCCGTTTCCCCCAGCGTGGCGATTTCGGCCCGGCTCAGCCCGTCCCGCCCCCAGCCATGCGCCGCGATCAGCGCGCGATGCACGACAAGGTCGGCATAGCGCCGGATCGGCGAGGTGAAATGCGCATAGGCCCGCAGCGCCAGGCCGAAATGGCCAAGGTTCTCGGGTCCGTAATAGGCCTGGGTCATGGCACGCAGGACCGAAAGGTTCATCACCTCGGCCGCCGGTCCCCCCGCCGCCTGGTCGAGCAGCCGGTTGAGCTGGCGGGTGCGCAAAACCTGCCCCCTGGCCAGCGCCAGGCCGGCGCCCTCGGCCACTTCGCGCAGCGCGTCGATCTTGTCGGCCGGCGGTTCCTCATGGACCCGGTAAAGCAACGGGCTGCGCCTTGCCTCCAGCGTTTCGGCGGCGGCGACATTGGCCAGGATCATGAACTCCTCGATCAGCCGGTGCGCGTCGAACCGCTCGCGGAAGGCAACCGATGTGACCCGCCCGTCGCGGGCCAGCACGATGCGCCGCTCGGGCAGGTCGAGGTCGAGCGGCGCGCGCGCCGCGCGGGCCTGGCAGAGCGCGGCATAGGCGGCGTAAAGCGGCGCGATCACCGGTTCGACAAAGGGCTGCGCGGCCGCATCCGGGCGGCCGTCGCGCGCCGCCTGCACCTGCGCATAGCTCAGCGCGGCGGCCGAGCGGATCATCGCGCGGGCAAAGCGGTGGCGGCGAAGCGTGCCATCGGCGCCGATCACCAGGCGCACGGCCAGCACCGGCCGGTCCTGACCCGCGCGCAGCGAACACAGATCGGCCGACAGCGCCTCGGGCAGCATCGGCACCACCCGGTCGGGGAAATAGGTGGAATTGCCGCGCGCCCGCGCCTCGCGGTCGAGCGGGCTGCCCGGATGGACGAAATGGGCGACATCGGCAATCGCGACCCACAGGACGAAGCCGCCCGGATTGGCCGGGTCGGGATCGGCCTCGGCGAATACCGCATCGTCATGGTCGCGCGCATCCTCGGGGTCGATGGTCACGAATGGCAGCGCGCGCAAATCCTCGCGTCCGGCGGGGTTGGCCAGCGGTTCGGCCGCCTCGGCGGCGGCAAGCACCGTGTCGGGGAAATCGTCGGGAATGCCATGGGCATGGATCGCGATCAGCGACACCGCGCGCGGCGCCCCGGGATCGCCGAGCCGGTGCAGGATGCGCGCGCGCGGCAGGCCCAGGCCGGGCCGGCCGCCGATCGCCTCGACCTCGACCAGTTCGCCGTCGCGGGCCGCGCGGCTGTCGGCCGCCCGCACCTGCCATTCGCGACGCTCGCCCTTGTCGATCGGCAGGATGCGCCCGCCTTCGGCATCCTTGCGAAAGACCCCCAACAGGCGGCGAGCCCGCGCATCGATCCGCCGGATCAGCCGCGCCTCGTAGGCATGGCCGGCGCCCGGTTCGCCGACCGGGGCCAGCCGGGCCAGGATGCGGTCGCCCGGTGCCAGGGCGGGTTCGCCCTTGCGCGGGATGTAGAGCGCGCGCGGTGCGGGCCCGTCGCCGGCCCAGTCGAGCGGCCGGGCATAGAGATCGCCATCCGGCCCGGGGTCGAGCACCTCGAGCACACCGACGGGCGGCAGCCGCCCGGCCTCGCGCCAGGCGCGGCGATCCTTTTCCAGATGCCCCTCTTCGGCCAGTTCGCGCAGCAGGCGCTTGAGTTCGGGGCGGTCGGCGCCCTTCACCCCGAAGGCGCGCGCGATGTCGCGTTTCGAAACCTGGCCGGGATTTTCCCGGATCCAGCCCAGAAGGTCCGATTTGGAGGGGAGCCCGGCCATGCGGCCGGGCTAGCATGGGCGCCCCGTCACGTCATCCCGAAAGACGGGTTCCGGGGCCTCCCGCCCGGCGGCATCGCGCTGCCGCGCGCCGCCGCCCGTTGGGCCGGGCCGCGCCCCGGCCCTTGCGGGCCTTGGCGCGGCGCGCGGGGCGGACACGGCGCAATGCGGCACGCGCATGGCGCCCTGGCCTCAGACCTTGCGAAACGCAAGCACGGCGTTCAGCCCGCCAAAGGCGAAGGCGTTCGACAGCACCGCGGTCACCTCGGCCTCGCGCGCCACATTCGGGACCACGTCGAGGCTGCATTCGGGATCGGGTTCCTGATAGTTGACGGTCGGCGCGATCACCCCCTCGCGCAGCGCCATGATGCAGGCCAGCGCCTCGATGGCGCCGGTGCCGCCGATGACATGGCCATGCATCGACTTCGTCGACGAGATCATCAGCCGGTCCGCATGGGCGCCGAACACATCCGCCACGGCGGCGCATTCGATCTTGTCATTGGCCGCCGTTCCGGTGCCATGGGCGTTGATGTACCCCACCGCCTCGGGTGCCAGCCCGGCATCGGCCATCGCGCCCCGGATCGCCCTTGCCGCGCCATGTTTCGACGGCACGACGATGTCGGAGGCATCCGCGGTCATGGCAAAGCCCACGACCTCCGCCAGGATGTCGGCGCCCCGTGCCCGGGCATGATCATAGGCCTCGAACACGAACACCGCCGCCCCCTCGCCCTGGACCATGCCGTTGCGATTGGCCGAGAACGGCCGGCAGGCATCGCGCGACATCACCCGAAGACCTTCCCACGCCTTGATGCCGCCGAAGCACAGCATCGCCTCGGCCCCGCCGGTCAGGATCACCGGCGCCGCCCCCGACCGGACCAGCTGGAAGGCCTGGCCCATGGCGTGGTTCGACGACGCACAGGCGGTCGCGACGGTAAAGCCCGGGCCCATCAGGTGATAGCGCATCGAGATATGGCTGGCGGCGGCCGAATTCATCAGTTTCGGCACGACGAAGGGGTGGACCCGGTTCCTGCCCTCTTCATAGACGGTGCGGTAGTTCTCGTCCCAGGTGTTGGTGCCGCCGCCCGCGGTGCCCAGCACGACGCCCGAGCGTTCCGCAAGCGCACCTTCGAACCGCAGACCCGATTGCGCCACCGCCTCGCGGGCGGCCAGCAGCGCGAACTGCGTGAACCGGTCATACAACGCGATCTGCTGGCGGTTGAAATGCGCCTCGGGCGCAAAGCCGCGAACCTGCGCGCCGATCCGGATCGACAGCCGGTCGGCATCGCGGATGTCCAGCGGGCCGATGCCGCAGCGCGCTTCGCGCATGGCGGCAAGCGTCTCGGGCACCGAATGGCCCAGCGCGTTGATCGTGCCCTGCCCGGTGACGACGACGCGATTCATCCGGGTTGTGCGGTCCCGGCGACAAGCTTTTCGACCGCCGCGATCACCGCCCGCACGGTCGACAGGTCGATCTGGGCGCTGGCCGGCTCGTTGGCATTGAACGGCACCTGAATGTCGAAGGTTTCCTCGATCGCGAAGATCGCCTCGACCAGGCCAAGGCTGTCGATCCCCAGCGCTTCGAGCGCGGCATCGTCGGCGATCTCGGCAGGGTCCAGCATCGCCTGCTCGGCGATGATCGCGCGGACCTGTTCGGCAATCGTCTGTGACATCTCGCAGCCTCCGGACTGCGCCCGATCTAGGCGCTTTCGTCGCCCGGTGGAACCGGTTTCTGACCGCGCGCCAGCCGCGCCATCATCCGCGGCAGCCGGCGCAGCGCCTTGTACTGCTCGACGCTCTGCGCCATTTTCACCGCCGGATAGCCGAACACGACCTCGCCTGCGGAGATGTTCCGGGTCACCCCGCTGCCGCCGGCGACGATCGCGTCGTCACCGATGACCAGGTTGTCGGCGATACCGACCCTGCCGCCGATCACCACCCGGTCGCCCACCCGAACCGAACCGGCCAGACCCGCATGACCGCAAAGCAGGCAATCCCGGCCGATCTGGCAGTTGTGACCGATCTGCACCAGATTGTCGATCTTGGTGCCGTCGCCGACGGAGGTGTCGCGGATCGTGCCGCGATCGATGCAGGCATTGCAGCCCAGTTCGACATCGTCGCCAAGCCGCACCGCCCCCAGCGAGGCGATCCGCAGATAGCTGGCCTGGCTGAAACCTTCGCGATCGCCCATGGTGCGGCGCACCGCCTCTATTGCGTCGGGCTCGGGGGTGACGAAGGAAAAGCCGTCGCCACCGACCACCGCGCCGGGATGGGCGATGAACCGCGCGCCGATCTGCACCCGCGCGGCAATCCGGACCCCGGCATGAAGCAGCGCGCCGTCGCCGATCCGGGCCCCGGCGCCGATGCTGACATGCGGGCCCAGCCGCGCACCGGCCCCCAGCACCGCGCCCGGGCCGACAACCGCAAACGGGCCGATGGCGGCATCGGGGCCGATGCGGGCAGCGGGGTCGATGACGGCGGTCGGGTGGATGCCGGGCGCAATGTCGGGCGGCGCGGCCAGGTGGCCGGTGACCCCGGCCAGCGCCAGCCGCGGACGCGCCGCAAAGATCGCCGCATCAAGCCCCAGCGCACGCCAATCCGTTCCCGGCGCCAGCAGCGCGGCACGGGCCGCACCCTGCCCCAGCGCGGCGCGGTATTTCGGGTCCATCGCCAGGGCCAGCTGGCGCGGGCCGGCCTGGGCCGGCTCCGCCGCCCCGTCGATTTCCAGTGCCAGATCGCCCTCGGCCGGTGCGTCAAGTGCCCGGGCGACCGCGCCGACCGTCGTCGCCATGCGATGTCCTCCGCGCGCCGTTGGGGCGCGCGCGGGTCCTAGCCCTGCGCGGCGCGCAACGCCACCCCCTGGCGCGCCAGCGCATCGAACAGCTTGGCGTCGCGGCCATAGACATCGGCGCGATACTGGATCCGGCCGCGCGAATCCGCCCACGCGGTGCGGTAGGTCAGATGCACCGGCACCGGCTGGGCAAGGGTGATCGTCGTCTCCCGCCCGGTCTGCAACGCGGCGTTGAACGCCGCCTCGGGATTGCCCGATTGCGGCGCCAGCAGCACATGCGCCAGTTCGAAGGGCTGCTGCACCCGCACGCAGCCATGCGAGAAGGTGCGCTGGCTGCGCGCAAACAGGTTCTTGGTCGGCGTGTCGTGCAGATAGACGTTATAGGGGTTGGGGAACATGAACTTCACCAGACCCAGCGCATTGCCATCGGACGGGGGCTCTTTCAGGGCAAACGGAAAGGTGTTGGCGTTGTAGGCGGTAAAGTCGACACCGCCACGGCTGATCCGCTGGCCGCGCGCATTGTAGAGCGCCAGATGCGAGGCCGCGTTCGGGTTGCGCTGCAGCATCGGCAGGTATTCCTTGACGGCGATCGAGCGCGGCACGTTCCAGGTCGGGTTGACGATCATGTGGGTCATCATGTCGGAGAATTCCGGCGTCTGATGGCTGCGCCGGGTCTCGCCCACGATCACCCTGGTGACAAAGGTCTCGCGGTCGCCATCCATCACCCGAACGGTAAAATCCGAGATGTTGACCAGGACATGCCGGGCGCCCAGCGGCCGGTTGAGCCAGCGCGCCCGCTCCATCCCCGCGATCACCGACTGAAGCCGTTGCTGGGCGCTGACATTGATCGCGCGCAGGGTCGCCGGACCGGCCACACCATCCGGCGCCAGGCCGTGATCCTGCTGAAGGGTCTGAACCGCGCGCTGCAACGCCCCGTCATAGACGGCCGAGGCGGTGGCGGGCAGATAGCCCATCCGGTGCAGCCGGTTGCGCAGCGCGATGACCGGCGCGCCGCCCTGCCCCGGTTCAAGCTTTTCGCCCGGCACCGTCGGCCCCCAGCCGCCCGCACCGATCACCCGTTCAAGCGCCAGCTTCTCGCGCATCAGGCCGGTATAGTCGGCCGTGTCGGGTGGCAGCGCGCGCAGGTAACGCGCCGGCTCGGCGCGCGAAAACGCGGTGATCTGGGCCAGCCGGTCGCGCCGCGGCGGCACCACGGCCATGGCGGCATCGATCCGCTCGGGCGCCCCGATCACACCCGACTGCACATCGTCGGCATAGGCCAGGAAGGCCTTCGATGCCCGCGCCTCCAGCCGGCCGCGATCGGCCTCGCTGGTTGCGCCGGCAAAACCCGCGCGCAGTCCCGCCGCGTCATAGCGCCCGGTCGGCAGGCCGTGATCGCCGGCCCGCGACAGCGTGTCGAGCAACGCACCGCGCCGCGCGGCGTCGTCCGAACCGGTCCAGAGCGCGTCATAGGCGCGGTCGCGATAGAACGCTGCCAGCGCAGGATCGTCGGCCACCGCCTCGGCCAGCGCCTGGACATAGGGCGACACCGTCTGGGCGCGCCCTGCCGGCGCCAGCACGGCCAGAGACAGGAGGATGGCGACAAAGGCCGCAAGACGGGACAAGGGGCGCAGAGGCAGAACAGCAAGCGACAAGAAGGGCTCCTTCCATGGGTTGGCGCGGATGTCGTGCGACAGTTTGCCGGCCTGAGCGCGCCGCGTCCATTCACATCCGCGCAAAATGGTCGGCTTGTGGCGCGTCGACCGGGCAACCGTTGCCGCCTGGCAACGGCAACCTGAAATCGGCAGCGTTCGGCAGGAATCCGCTTGGCCGCGCCCTGCGGCAATTCGGGACTTGGCCCGCGATTCGGAATGCGGCATATGCGACGGGAGGCATGTCAGAATGCCGGCAAAGACCGGCCTTTGCAACGGGGCAGAAGCATGGAATGCAATACCCAGCCGCGATGGACGCGGCGCGGACTTCTTGGGGCGTTCGCGGCGACCGCCGTCACAGCCGCCCCCGTCTATGCCCAGGCGGCCGGCTTTCTGCGCGGCGCGGGCGACATCCGCCGGCTAAGGATGTATTCCGGGCGCACCGGCGAAGGCATGGACATGATCTACTGGATCGAGGGCGACTACATCCCCGAATCGCTGGCCGAGATCAGCCGGTTCATGCGCGACTGGCGCAACGGTGCGGTGCGGTCGATCGACCCGCGCGCCATCGACATCTTCGCCGCGGCGCATAATCTGCTGGAAACCTCCGAACCCTACATGCTGCTGTCGGGCTATCGCACCGCGGGAACCAACGCGATGCTGCGGTCGCGCTCGCGCGGGGTGGCGCGCAATTCCCTGCATATGGAGGGGCGGGCCGCCGATCTGCGGCTGAAATCGCGCTCGGTCGGGCAGATGGCGCGGGCCGCCGCGGCCTGCCGGGCCGGCGGCGTCGGCAGCTATTCGCGCTCGGACTTCGTGCATATGGATTGCGGCGACGTGCGCAGCTGGGGCAGCTGAGGCGACAGCCGCAACTCGCGCCCTGTGGTGCCAGCCGAATGAACGGTTGCACGCCGCCCGTCACCCGGTTCAAGGTGCTGGCTCGCCCTGACGCGCGCGTGCATTTGGCGGAACAGGGGAGCAGAGACCGATCGGATGAAGCCTCGTTTCTTTCTTGTCTTCTGTGCCGCCGGTCTGGTGCCGATTGCGCTTGGCTATGGCGCCCGACCCGCAGCCAGCCTCGACGCGATCTTCGGCATTGCAGTCGATACGACAAACCTTACCCACATCATGCGCGCCGTGATGGGGCTCTATTTCGGAATGATCGTCCTTTGGCTTTGGGGTGCGTTCAGCACATCGATGCAGCGACCGGCGCTGGTGGCCTGTGCCGCCTTCATGCTGGGGCTTGCCGGCGGCCGCATCCTGAGCTTCGTCGTCGATGGCTGGCCACATCCTTTGCTTGTGATCTATGCGGTCCTTGAACTCGTGCTGGGTTTGATCGCGGTCATGCTCTACCGGCGCAGCGTCGCTGAATCGCCTTAGGCGGCGTCTGCATTCGGCGGAATTCCCCCGGCAGCACGTTTCTGACCCAACATCGAAGACAGAAGGCGATCGTGAGCCGAAGAACCGTGGCTGACGCGCAATGGGCGCGGATCGAACCGCCTGTGCCAGCGAAGAAGGGCAACCGTGGTCGCCCCGGCGCCGGCACCGTCTGTTGGTGGACGCCGGTTATCCCAACGGTCATTGAGAATGACCGTTCGCCGCCTCCCGCGCCCTTCCTCCCCGCCCGACCACCAATCCTGTCCTATCCAAAGGGCCAGGATTGGTGGCCCAAGCGGGGAGGCGGACCGGCGCAGTGCGCCACGCTCATTGCGCCCCGGCATGACCGATCCGTCCGCGCACCCCGCCGGTTTGCGCCCGGTCGAGCAGCAGGTGATCGAGCAGAACGCAGGCCAGCATCGCCTCGCCCACCGGCACCGCCCGGATGCCGACGCAGGGGTCGTGCCGGCCCTTGGTGACGATCTCGGTGTCCGATCCCGTCCGGGTGACGGTGCGCCGCGGCGTCAGGATCGACGAGGTCGGCTTGACCGCAAACCGCACGACCACATCCTGGCCCGTGGCAATGCCGCCCAGAATGCCGCCCGCATGGTTCGAAGCATAGACCGGCCCGTCCGGCCCCATCGCGATCTCGTCGGCGTTGGCGCTGCCGGTCAGCGCCGCCGCCGCCAGGCCTTCGCCGATCTCGACCGCCTTGACNNAGATCGGCGTCGAGCTTGGCATAGATCGGTGCGCCCAGGCCCGCGGGCACGCCCCGCGCCACCAGTTCGATCACCGCACCCACCGAATCGCCCGATTTGCGCAACCCGTCCAGATAGTCGGCCCAGTCCGTGGCGGCCCGGGCGTCGGGCACCCAGAACGGGTTGCGGCCGATCTCGGCCAAATCAAAGCGCGCCCGGTCGATCCGATGCGGGCCCATCTGCACCAGATAGCCGGTAATCGACAGGCCCGGGAGACGGCCGCGCGG
>DNSZ01000148.1:9671-9811 GCA_003500165.1 Paracoccaceae bacterium
GGCTTCGCGCCGCTGGGTGGTGTGGCGGCTTTGCCCCGGTCGCCGACGGTCGAGCCAGGGCTGGATATCGGCCTCGGAGAGCGCAATGCCCGGCGGACAGCCATCGACCACCGCGCCCAGCGCGGGACCGTGGCTTTCGC
>DNSZ01000285.1 GCA_003500165.1 Paracoccaceae bacterium
GTGACCGTGGCGGTCAACCAGTATCTATGGTACGCCTCGCTCGATGTGCTGAGCTTTCTGCCGATCGAGGCGGTCGATCCCTATACCGGCGTGATCGTGATGGGCTATGGCGCGCCCCCGGGCGGCGGCCGCGCCTACCGCGCGACCGTGTTCGTGCGCGACCCGGCGCTGGATGCACGCTCGCTGTCGGTCGCGCTGGCCACGCGCAACGGGCCGGTTGCGGCCGAGACCCAGCGCGCGGTCGAGGATGCGATCCTGTCCCGCGCGCGCCAGTTGCGGGTTCAGGCAGGCAATCTGTGACCATGCCGACACGGCGCCGGGCACTGGCGCTGCTGGGCGGCGGGCTGGCGCTGGCCGCGGCGGGGCCGGGCCGCGCCGCGCCGATCCCGCTTTCCGAGATTTCCGCCTATCTCAACGGGATCGGGACCGCCCGGGCGAATTTCACCCAGATCAACGCCGATGGGACACTGTCGACGGGAACGCTGCATATCCGGCGGCCCGGCCGGGCCCGATTCGACTACGATCCGCCGAATCCCGGGCTGGTGATCGCCGGCGGCGGGCAGGTGGCGATCTTCGACGACAAGTCGAACACCGCGCCCGAGCAGTTTCCGCTGTCGCGCACGCCGCTGTCGATCATCCTCGACTCCCGGGTCGACCTGTCGCGCGATCGCATGGTGACCGCCTATCGCGACGAGGGCACGGCGACCTCGATCACCGCGCAGGACCCGGACAATCCGGGCCTGGGCAGCATCCGGCTGCTGTTCACGGCCGATCCGGTCACGCTGCGGCAATGGGTGATCACCGACGAGACCGGCAGCGAAACCACGGTGATCCTGAACGCGTTCGAGACCGGCCTGGCGCTGTCGCCAAACCTGTTCAGCATTCGTGCCGAATTGCGGGCGCGCGGCCTGCTGGAATAGGGGCGCCCTGGCGCCGCGCGGTCAGTGCAGCTGCGCGCCGGCCGCCTCGATCCCCGATTCGATCATGCGCGCCGCATCTTCGGGCGTGATCCGTTCGGCGATCACCTCGCGCGCGGCTTCGACCGCCAGCGCCACCGCCCGGTTGCGCACCTGCCGGATCGCCGCCTGTTCGGCCGAGGCGATCTGTTCGTCGGCCGCCTTCAGCCGCCGGTCGATGCTGCGCGCCAGATCGGCCTTGGCTTCCTCGGCGGCCGCCTCGGCCTCGGCCCGCGCGGTGCGGACGATTCGGTCGGCCTGGTCGTGGACCTCGCGCGCCTTGCGTTCATAGGAGGCAAGGATCGTCTGCGCCTCTTCGCGCAGCGCCCGCGCCTCGTCCAGTTCGCGGCCGATCGTCTCGGCCCGCTTGTCGAGCATGCCCAGCAGGATCGACGGCACCCGGAAATACACCAGAACCCCGACAAAGCCGAGAAAGGCGATCAGCACGACGAAATCGGAGTTGCCGAGCGAAAAGAACGGCCCCGAGGCCGCCAGCGCGGCACCGGGCACGGCGGTGGCCAGCGCCGTCAGGATTGCGACGATCCGCATCACGCGCCCCCTTCCATTTCCATGCGCCGGTCGACCGCCGAAACCAGCGCGGCCGGGTCGGACGCCGCCGCGGGCAGGATGGCGCGCGCCACCTCGACCGCGGTTTCCCGGGCGACGGCGCGCACATTCTCGGTCGCGGTGTCGCGAATCGCGGCGATCCGGGTTTCCGATTCGGCCAGCCGGGCGGCGATCTCGGCCTCGGCCCGTGCATTCGCCGCGTCGAGGTCCCGGTTGATTTCGGCACGCGCCTCGGCGACGATCTTCTGGGCCTCGGCCCGGGCATCGGCCAGCGCCTTTTCATAGGTCGCCTCGGCCTCCTGCGCCTTCAGCTTCAGCTCTTCGGCGGTGGCAAGGTCGTTGGCGACCGTCCCGCGCCGTTCGGCGAGGACGGTGGCGATGCGCGGGATCGCCAGCCTGGTCAGCACCAGATAGATCACCACCAGCGTCACCACGAGCCAGAAGATCTGGTTCGGGAAGGTGGTGAAGTCGAGCTGCGGCATGCCCGGCGCCGCCGCGCCATGTGCCTGTTCTGCGCCTGTCGCCATCGCGGCCTCCTGTTCGCCTTGCCCGGGCGGGGCCGTGCGGCCCTGCCCCGAAACCCGTCAGACCAGGGTCAGACGGCGAACATCAGCAAGAGCGCGACCAGGAACGAGAAGATGCCCAGCGCCTCGGCAAAGGCGATGCCGATGAACAGGGTCGCCGTCTGGTCGCCCGCCGCCGACGGGTTGCGCAACGCACCCGACAGGAAGTTGCCGGCCACATGGCCGACCCCGATGGCCGCCGCGCCCGAGCCGATGGCCGCGAGGCCGGCGCCGATGAACTGGCCCATTTGTGCGATATCGCCTTCCATATCCGTTTCTCCTTGGTGGAATTGGCTGTGTGTTGGGGGTGACGGGTCCGACCGGCCTAATGCGACGGATGCAGCGCGTCGCGCAGATAGACGCAGGTCAGAATGGTGAAGACATAGGCCTGGATGAAGGCGACCAGCAGTTCAAGGCCGTAGATCGCGACCATGCCGCCGAGGGCGAGCGGCGCGACCAGCGCGATCGCGGCAAACCCCGCGAACACCTTCATCACCGCATGGCCGGCCATGATCGCGCCCGCCAGTCGCACGGAATGGCTGACCGGGCGGACGAAATACGAGATCAGCTCGATCACCGCCAGCACCGGGCGCAACGCCAGCGGCGCGGCATCGACCCAGAACAGTTTCAGGAATCCGGCGCCGTTCTTGACGAAGCCGATCGCCGTGACGGTGACGAACACCGCAATCGCCATCGTCGCCGTCACCGCGATATGCGAGGTCGTGGTGAACGACATCGGGATCAGGCCAAGCACATTGGCGAACAGGATGAACATGAACAGGGTCATGATGTAGGGGAAGAATTTCAGCGCATCCTTGCCCGCCACATCCTCGACCATCTGGTGGACGAAACCATAGGTCAGCTCGGCCATGGACTGGCTGCGCGACGGGATGATCGCCCGCCCCCGGGTGCCGACCACCAGCAACAGCAGCGTCGCCACGATGCCCAGCCCCATCCACAGCGTGACATTCGACGGCTCGTACCATTTCAGGCAGCCCTCGACGATCTCGGGCGGCATGCAGCTGCCCGGTTCGATGTCGCGAAACAGGGGTTTCACGATGAACTGATCCATGGGCTTGATGCTGAGACCGCCGCCGTCTTCCACCGCCATGCCTTGTCACCCTCACTCGCTGCCCGTGTCCGGGCGATTCGCCTGACGGGCCGCTGCCCGCTTTGCCTGCGCCGTGATCTCTGCCGCCGTCGCCAGCATCACCTTGATGCCCGCGGCAAAGCCCAGCAATGTCATCACCACGATGAACAGGGGTTGGGTGCCCAGCAGGCTGTCCATCCCCCATCCCATGGCGAACCCGATGCCGATCCCGGCAAGGAGCTCGGTCACCATCCGCCAGCCCGCCTGGACCTGGGTCAGATGGCCTTTTCCCTCCGGGCCGTCCCGCCGTTCCCGACCCTTCGCCGCGCGCAATCGCGCATCGAGCGCCTGCAGCCGATCCTTGTCGGGCTGTGAACGGGTCAAGAGACAATCCGCCCCGGAGAATTCCACAAGCCCTTCTGCTAGCCGCGCTGCGGCGACGAGTCAATTCCATCCAAGCAATTGCAGGGAAAGGGTTTTGGCGGACGGCGCCGGGTTGGCCCATGGGTCGCATATTCAACCTGGCGGTTGACCGATCGGCCCGGGGCGGGCATCAGCCCGGGATGACGCCGCCGCTCGACCTTGTGTTTGCCGCGCTTGCCGATCCCACGCGGCGGGCGATTCTGTCGATGCTTCTGGAAGACGACATGGCCGTGACCGATGTGGCCGATCCCTTTGCGATGTCGCTCGCGGCGATATCCAAACACCTCGCCATCCTCGACCGCGCCGGGTTGATCGCACGCGAACGCCGCGGCCGGGTCACCTGGTGCAAGCTCGACCCCGACGGGTTGCGTGCCGCAAGCGTCTGGATGCAGGGCTTCGGCCAGTTCGAGCCGGTGCATCTGGATGCGTTCGAGCGGTTCCTGGCAGCCGAGCTTGCCGCGGGGCCGGACCATCCGGAACGCGCCTAGGTCGCCATGGCCCCCGGGCATCCCGCGATGATATGGCATCGGGCACACGCCCCTTGCCGGTCCAACGCCCGCGCGCCATGATGGCATCCGTTTGACGCGGGGGGCCGATGTTCGACCTTTCCCAGACCGGTATCCCCGACCCGCTGACCGCGCTCCTTCTGGTCGCGGGCATGTTCGCGATGTTCCTGCGCGAACGCTACCCGGCCGAGGTGGTGGCGCTGACCGGCGCGACCCTGATGGTGGTGCTGGGCATCCTGCCCTATGATACCGCGCTGTCGGTGCTGTCGAACCCCGCGCCATGGACCATCGCGGCGATGTTCGTGCTGATGGGCGGCCTGGTTCGCACCGGCGCGCTCGACTGGGTCACCAGCCGGGCCGAACACTGGGTGTCGGCCCGGCCAAGCCGCACCCTGGGCGCGATGCTGGCCTTCGTGGTCGCGGCCTCGGCCTTTGTCTCGAACACGCCGGTGGTGCTGGTCGCGATCCCGATCTTCATCCAGCTGGCGCGCACGCTGGCCTTGCCGGCCTCGAAGCTGATGATCCCGCTGTCCTACACCGCGATCCTTGGCGGCACGCTGACGCTGATCGGCACCTCGACCAATCTGCTGGTCGACGGGGTGGCGCGCGCCCAGGGGCTGGCCCCCTTCACGATCTTCGAGATCACGCCGATCGGGCTGGTCGCGGTTGCCTGGGGCATCGGTTATCTGGCGCTGATCGGCCGCCATCTGCTGCCCGAAAGGGACACCATGGCGACGCTCGTCCCCGACAAGGCGAAGATGAAATACTTCACCGAGGTGGCCGTGCCCGAGGGCTCGGAACTGATCGACCGCCCGGTGCAGGAGGTCGATCTGTTCCGGCGCGAGGGCGTTCGGCTGATCGACCTGCTGCGCGGCGATGCCTCTCTGCGACGCAATCTGGAAGGGGTCACCCTGCAGGCCGGCGACCGGGTGGTGCTGCGCACCGAAATGGCCGAATTGCTGGGGCTGCAACAGAACCGCAACCTGGCCATGGTCGACAAGCTGTCCTCGCGGCGCACCGAAACGGTCGAGGCGCTGATCTCTCCCGGGTGCCGGATGGTCGGCCGGTCGCTGGGGGCGATGCGGCTGCGCCGGCGCTATGGCGTCTATCCGCTTGCCGTGCATCGGCGAAACCAGAATATCGGCCGCAAGCTCGACGATCTTGTGGTGCGGGTCGGCGACACCCTGCTGCTCGAGGGCGCACCCGAAGACATCCGCCGCCTGTCGGCCGAAATGGAAATGGTCGATATCAGCCGCCCGGCCGCGCGCGCCTATCGGCGGACCCATGCGCCGGTGGTGCTGGGCGCGGTCGCCGCGATGGTCGTGCTGGCGGGCTTCGACGTGGCGCCGATCCTGCTGCTGGCCGCGGTGGCGGTGACCGCGATCCTGCTGGCCCGCTGCATCGACGCCGACGAGGCGTTCGGCTTCATCGATGGCCGGCTTCTGGCGCTGGTCTTTGCCATGCTGGCGGTGGGTGCGGGGCTCGAGGCGTCGGGTGCCGTGCATCTGATCGTCGACGCGGTCAGCCCGGCGCTGGCCGGGCTGCCGCCCTGGGCGCTGGTCTGGGCGGTCTATCTGCTGACCTCGCTGTTGACCGAGATGGTGACGAACAACGCCGTCGCGGTGGTCGTCACACCGGTGGCGATCGGCCTCGGCACCGCGCTGGGGGTCGATCCGCGGCCCCTGGTGGTCGCCGTGATGGTCGCCGCCTCGGCCAGTTTCGCGACCCCGATCGGCTATCAGACGAACATGCTGGTCTACGGCCCGGGCGGCTATCGGTTCACCGATTTCATCCGGGTCGGGCTGCCGTTGAACCTGTCGCTGGGCCTTGTGGTGTCGCTGACGATCCCGCTGATCTGGCCGCTTCAGGCCAGCGGTCCCTGATCGGGACCGGTATCCGCCCCCCGCGCGGCCTTCTCGGCGAGGCCCGAACGGCCCTGCCGCCGGTCGAGTTCGGCCAGCACATCGGCAAACGCCACGCCGCGCGCAGTAAGCATCACCAGCAGGTGATAGATCACATCGGCGGCCTCTTCGGTCAGGTTGGCACGGTCGTCGGCCACACAGGCGACGATCGCCTCCACCGCCTCTTCGCCGAATTTCTCGGCCACCTTGTTCGGCCCCCGGGCCAGCAGCCTTGCGGTCCAGCTGGTCTGCGGATCGGCGGCCGACCTTTCGACGATGGTGGCGGCAAGCGCGTCCAGCGTGTGCGTCATGCGATCCTCATCGGCAGCCCGGCGGCGGCCATATGCGCCTTGGCCTCGGCGATCGAGAACATCCCGAAATGAAAGATCGAGGCGGCAAGGACGGCACTGGCATGGCCCTCGGTCACGCCCGCGACCAGATGGTCGAGCGTGCCGACTCCGCCCGAGGCGACCACCGGCACCGGCACCGCATCGGCAATCGCCCGCGTCAGCGCAAGATCGTAGCCGTCGCGGGTGCCGTCGCGATCCATCGAGGTCAGCAGGATCTCCCCCGCCCCACGCGCCGCCATGTCGCGGGCGAACGCCACCGCATCGATGCCGGTGGGGCGCCGTCCGCCATGGGTGAAGATCTCCCAGCCTCCGGGCGCCACGGCCTTGGCGTCGATCGCCACCACGATACATTGCGTGCCGAACTTCTCGGCCGAGCGGGCGACCACGTCGGGGTCCGCCACGGCCGCCGAGTTGAACGACACCTTGTCCGCACCCGCGCGCAACAGCTTGCGCACATCCTCGGGGCTGCGCACCCCGCCCCCCACGGTGAGCGGCATGAAGCACCGGTCGGCGGTGCGCGCGACGATGTCGTACAGCGTGTCGCGGCCTTCATGGCTGGCCGAGATATCGAGAAAGCACAGCTCGTCCGCGCCGGCCGCGTCATAGGCCCGGGCCGCTTCGACGGGATCGCCGGCATCGACCAGATCGACGAAATTGACGCCCTTGACGACGCGGCCGCCATGGACATCGAGGCAGGGGATGACGCGGGTCGTCAGCATGGGTTGCTTCTAACCCGGTCGCGCCAGCGCGTCAGCCCCTCGATGAGTCCGGGAGTGCATCGCGCGTGTTCGGTTCCAGTAAGGGTGCTAAGCGCCCGCCCGGGTGGGCGCGGAACGCGCCCGCGTCGTGCCGCAGGCACGCCTTCGGCGTGACGGGGCGGGCGGGCGCGTGCCCGATGCTGGCGCATCGGGCGATTGCGAGGACGGATCGCCGGCCAGACCGGGCGGCGCAAGGCACCGAGGAAGAACACGGCAAACAGGATGAACCGAATGACAAAGATCGCAGTACCGATCACCTCGCGCAGGGCGGCAGTCATCCGGTGCCAAGCAACGCCATCGCCGCGCCCAGATCGAGCTTGCCCTCGTACAGCGCGCGGCCCGAAATCGCGCCCGCGATCAGGCCGGTGTCCTTCAGCGCCCGAAGATCGTCGAGCGAGGACACGCCGCCCGAGGCGATCACCGGGATGTCGACGGCTTCGGCCAGCGCGGCGGTGGCGGCCACATTGGGCCCGGCCAGCACCCCGTCACGCTCGATATCGGTATGGATGATCGCGGCGATCCCGGCATCGGCGAAATCCTGCGCCAGTTCGGCCACCGTCACCTCGCTTTCGGCTTCCCAGCCCCGCGTCGCGACCCGACCCGCGCGGGCATCGAGCCC
>DNSZ01000157.1 GCA_003500165.1 Paracoccaceae bacterium
CGGCGATGACATCGCCGCGCGCGCTGCCGGGTGGCCTGCTCAAGGTCGATCCGTTGGCAGGAGCCACGCGCGAGATGAATGAGGTGATGGATGGCGTCGGTCATCCTGGGGCGGCGGCGCGGCCTATTCATTACGCGCGTCGGGATCAGGGCGATGCGCGCCGGATCGCGTTCGGACACGCGATGCGCTGTCATCGGGGAGGCGCCCGCCGCGNNCGGGCGCGCGCCCGGGAGCGCCCGACAGCGACCGGCCGGTCCGCCTGGTTCCGAATGGCGGGCAGACCGGCGATGACATCGCCGCGCGCCCTGCCGGGTCGCCTGCCCAAGGCCGAACCTTTGGCAGGAGGCACCAGCCAGGTGAATGCGATGATGGATGGGATTGGTCATCAGCTCGATGCTTTCGTCGTCGACGCGTATGGGCCGCCGGGTTTCCTGGAAAACGCGGTCCGGGCAGGATTCTCCTTAGAACCCTGCGCACCGGGCAAGGCGAGGCACGCATATCTAGCGCACGCCGCCCTTTGGCGGCAGCCCGCCCACAAAAGCGAGCGCCATGTCGCACAGCTTGCGGCGCACCGCATCGTCGGCCATCGCGCTGTCGCCGGCCTCGACGAAGCCGCCCATCGGACGACCGGTGAACGCCATCGGCCCGACCCCCGGCAGCGCCCGCGCGCCCGCCTCTGCGGCCTTGCCGACCCGGTACATCGCGGCACGGCTGTGCACGCCGCAGACCATGTGGCCATCGCGCAGAAAGGCCACGCCGCCAAACATCTTCTTCTCGGCGATCCCGTCCAGGCCCGCCAGATCGTCGCGCATCAAGCTCAGCACTCCCGGATCGGCCGGCATCGCGCCCTCCTTGCCCATGGCCCTGCCGCCTCTTATCACCCGCGGGCCGAAAGGGGGAGGCCCGCATGGACGGCCCGCCGGAGCCTGTCTTCGTCCTTTACGCCCCGCAGCTGGGCGAGAATATCGGGGCGGCTGCCCGGGCGATGTGGAATTTCGGCCTGGCGCGCCTGCGGCTTGTCGCGCCGCGCGACGGCTGGCCGAACCCCGATGCCGTGGCGATGGCCAGCGGGGCGACGCGGGTTCTCGACCGGGCCGGGACATTTGCCGACCTTGCCGGGGCGACCGCCGATCTGCACCGGGTTTACGCCACCACCGCCCGGCCGCGCGAACTGACCAAGCGGGTGCTGACCCCCGATGCGGCGGTGAGCGAGGCGCGCGCGCACCTTGCCGCGGGCGAACGGGTCGGGTTCCTGTTCGGCCCGGAACGCGCCGGGCTCGACAACGATGCCGTGGCGTGCGCCTCGGCCATCGTCACGGTGCCGACGAACCCCGCCTTCCCGTCGCTCAACCTGGCGCAATCGGTGCTGCTGATGGCCTGGGAATGGCGCCGCCAGGGCATGGCGGGGCCGGCCGTGGCGCTCAGCACCCCGGGCACCCGGCCCGCCACCCGGATCGAGACCGAGAAGCTCACCGAAAGGCTGATCGGCGCGCTCGATGCCGCGGGGTTTTTCCGGCCCGAGGCGAAGGCCCCCGGCATGCGCCGGACGCTGACCAACATGCTGGGCCGGTTGCCGCTGACCGAGGCGGACGTCAAGACGCTGCATGGGGCGATCCGGGCGCTGGGCCGCGACCGCGACGCGCCTTGAAGGGCGGGGCAGGGCGGCCTACCGTCCGCGCCGCGCAGCAAGAGGGGCAGGGCGATGGCGGCGAAACGGCCGATCTTCGAGGAGGTGGGACAGGCCGGTGCGGCAGCAACGGCACCGGCCGCGACCGGTCGGCTGGCCGCCGGCCGGCAGGGTGCGCGCCGCGCGGTGCGGGCCTGGCTGATCGCGCTGTTCGTGCTGCTGGTCGCGCTGATCGCGGTCGGCGGCGCGACCCGTCTGACCGATTCGGGTCTGTCGATCACCGAATGGCGCCCGGTGCTGGGCGCGCTGCCGCCGCTGTCGGATGCCGATTGGCAGGCGGAATTCGCGCTGTATCAGGCGACGCCCGAATACCAGCTGCAGAACCGCGGCATGTCGATGGCCGAGTTTCAGGTGATCTACTGGTGGGAATGGGGCCACCGCCAGCTGGCCCGGTTCATCGGGCTCGTCTGGGCGGTTGGCTTCCTCGGCTTTGCGGTGTTGCGCAAGATGCCGCCGGGCTGGTGGCCGCGGCTGCTGTTGCTGGGCGTGCTTGGCGGTCTGCAGGGGGCGATCGGCTGGTGGATGGTCGCCTCGGGGCTGGTCGGCGACCGGGTCGATGTCGCGCCCTACCGGCTGGCCATCCATCTGGGGCTGGCGTTCCTGATCCTCGGGCTGATCGCCTGGTATGTGATGAAGCTGTCGCGGCCGGCGCGCGATCTGTTGCAGGCGCGCCGGGCGACCATCGGCGGCGCGGCGCGCTGGGGCGGGGTGCTGGCGGCGCTGGTCTTCGTGCAGATCCTGCTCGGCGCGCTGGTGGCCGGGCTCGATGCCGGGCGCAGCTATATCGACTGGCCGCTGATGCAGGGCGGGTGGCTGCCGCCCGGCATGTGGGAGATGGCGCCGGCCTGGCGCAATCTGTTCGAAAACCCGGGCACCGTGCAGTTCAGCCATCGGGTCACCGGATATGCGCTGGCGCTGGTCGCCCTGATCGCCTGGGCCTTCACCCGGGGCGCCCCCGCCCGCGCCCCGCGGCGGGCGTTCGGCTGGGTCGTGCTGGCGGTCTGGCTGCAGGCGGGCCTTGGCATCGTGACGGTGATCAACAGCGCCGCGCTGCCGCTGGCGCTCGGTCATCAGGCGGCCGCCGTTCTGCTCCTGGTGCTGATCCTGCGGGCGCGGTTTCTGGCGCTCTACCCGCCGGCGCAATCGACGATCCGGAGCTAGGCCATGACAGCCCATGACGACCTGATGAACCATTGGCGCCGGATCGAAGCGCTGTCGGCGGCCTCGGGCCTGCTGGCCTGGGACCAGGAGGTGACGATGCCGCGCGCCGGCGCCCCGCAGCGGGCCGAGGAACTGGGCGCGCTGGCCGAGGTGATCCATCGCGAGCGGACCGATCCGCGGGTCGCCGACTGGCTGGACGGCGCCACGGCCGAGGCGCGCGACGATGTCGCCCGCGCCCAGCTGCGCCATATCCGCCGCCAGCATGAACGCGCCGCCCGACTGCCCGGACAACTCGCCGCAGAGATCGCGCGGGTCACCTCGCGCGCCCAGGGCATCTGGGCGGCGGCACGCGAGGCCGACGATGTCGCGGCGTTTCTGCCGGTGCTGGGCGATGTGGTGCGGCTGAAGCGCGCGGAGGCCGCGGCGCTCGCCGGCGACGGGTCGCCCTATGACGCGCTGCTCGAGGATTTCGAACCCGAAACCACCGGCGACCAGATCGCCGCGCTGTTTGCCGGGATGCGGCCGCGTTTGACCCGGCTGCGCGACGCCATCCTTGGCTCGGATCGGAACATCCCGACGCTGGCCGGCCGCNNGCGGCCGGGCGGCTGGATGTCTCGGTGCATCCCTTCACCAGCGGTTCGGGGCGCGATGTGCGCATCACCACGCGGATCGATCCCGAAGACCCGCTGGGCAACCTTTATGCCGTGATCCACGAGACCGGGCACGCCGCCTATGAGCAGGCGATCGACCCGGCCTATGCGCTGACGCCGCTGGGCAAGGGCGTCTCGATGGGCGTGCATGAAAGCCAGTCGCGGCTTTACGAAAACCAGCTGGGCCGGTCGCGCGGCTTCGCGGCCTGGCTGTTCGACCGGATGACGGCGCGCTTTGGCGATATCGGGGTTGCGGATGCGGCGGGTTTCTTTGCCGCCGTCAACCGGGTTCACCCCGGCTTCATCCGGACCGAGGCCGACGAGGTCCAGTACAACCTGCATATCATGCTGCGCTTCGACCTGGAACGCGCGCTGATCGCGGGCGACCTGGCGGTCGGCGACCTGGAGGCGGCCTGGAACGACCGTTTCGCGGCCGATTTCGGCTATGCGGTGGATCGCCCGCGCAACGGGATGCTGCAGGACGTGCACTGGTCGGTCGGGCTGTTCGGCTATTTCCCGACCTATGCGCTGGGCAATGTCTATGCCGCCTGCCTGATGGAGCGGCTGTGCCGAGACAGCCCCGAGCTCGATGCGTCGCTGGCCGCCGGCGACCCGTCGCCCGCCACCGCCTGGCTGCACCGGGCGGTGCAGTGCCATGGCGGCCTTTACCCCCCGCGCGAGGTGATCGCCCGGGCCGCCGGTGGCACCCCGACGGCCGCGCCGCTGCTCCGCTATCTGGAGGCGAAGTTCGGCGCGCTTTACGATGTGACGGGCGCACTGGCATAGCGCCGGCCGTTGCCAAAGGCATGCGGCGTCCCGGTCTTGGCGCCAAGGCCGTGACCCATGGTGAACGACCGATCGCGCGACTTGGCTCTTGCCATGGACGCACGTCCCATGGTCGGCTCCCCCGGACCCTCGGGAGACGATGGATGTGCGCATTGCATCGGATTGGCGGTGTCGGGATTGCGCTTTGGCCGCTTTGCGCCGCCGCCCCTGTGACGATTGAAAACGGCTGCGGCGGTCCTGTCTGGATGACCTTCGAAACGGGACCGGGTCAAAGCGCATCGACACAGCTCGATAGCGGCCGGGTGATCGAGATTCAGCCGGGTGTCGACGGGCTGGTCCGGGCGTGCTGGAGCGCCCGTGGCCCGGTCGACCTTTGTTTCAATTCGATCGAGTCGGCTGGCGGACGCCTTGTGATTGGGCAGGCGGAGTGCGACCTCGACAATCCGTATGCCAGGCCGCAATGAGTCAGGCGCACTGCGCCAGCGCCGCCTTCCGCCCCGCAATCACGCACCGAAGGATCAAGCATGACGCCGCGGCTTGGTGTCAAAATACCAAGCTGCAATGAGTCACGCTGAACTGATGCGGTGGATGCCCGCACCGAGCGGCATCTGGTATGCCATGACGAGTGTGGATGCCCCCTGTTTGGCAAGCGTGATCTTCGGTCTTTCGGCGGGGTCTTCGATCGGACGTGTGTCAGGCCTCTGAGCGTGGCCTTCCATGACACCACGGGCCGGCATGCTGTTCGGAAGGCTGGGTTCACATCGGCTCAGAAAGCTGCCAGCGCTCGCGCCCCGAGCAACGCGCGAAAGTTGGTGATGCCCTGGAGGGACGGCATATCATGGCGGTGTCGAAGCGCCGTCAATTCTCAGCCGAGAAGGGGATATGCCACATGTCGGAAGATACCATCGCCAAGCTGCCGGATCCATCCGGGAATTCGCCGGACCCGCTGACCGATGTCATTCGAAGCGGGGCGCGCAGACTGATCGAGCAGGCGATCGAGGCGGAGCTGGCCACGCTGCTGGCCGCGTTCGCCGACCACAGGCCCGAGGACGGACGAACGAGGCTGGTCCGTCATGGTCACCTTCCAGAGCGCGAAATCCTGACCGGGATCGGCCCTGTTGCCGTGAAGGTGCCGCGCGTACGGGATCGCAAGCCGGGCGCGGACAAGATCACGTTCACGCCCAGCATCCTGCCGCGATACCTGCGCAAGGCGAAGTCGGTCGAGGAGCTGTTGCCGTGGCTCTACCTCCAGGGCGTGTCCACGGGCGATTTCAGCGAGGCGCTGGCCGCCCTGCTGGGGCCGGCCGCCAAGGGCCTGTCGGCCAAGACCATCACGCGGCTGAAGGCGGACTGGTGGTCTGAATACGAGGCCTGGGAAAAGCGCGACCTCGGCACCAGCTTCCACTACCGGGCGAAGAGCTGGTCAAAGCCGCGTCGCGTGGTGGCGAAGGTCGAGTTCCACCCGGGCGAGCTGTTTCCGCGGGTCGGCTTCATCGTGACCAACCGCAGCTTGCCGAACGAACGGGTGCTCGCCTTCTACAACGACCGCGGCACGGCGGAGCAGCACATCAAGGAGGGCGAGCACGCGCTGGAGTGGACGCGGCTCGCCTGCATGCGCTTCGCGGCGAACGCCGTGCGGCTCCAGCTCCACGCGCTGGCCTACAGCCCGGCGAACTTCCTCCGAACCCTGGTCTCGCCAGAGCCAATCGAGAACTGGTCGCTGACGTCGCTGCGCGAACGATTGGTCAAGACCGGCGCGCGGCTGGTGCGCCACGCCCGTTACGCCGTCTTCCAGCTCGCCGAGGCCGCTCTGCCGCGCGAGGTCTTCGCGGGCGTGCTCAGCCTGATCAACGGCCTGCGCGGGCCGCTACCGACGGCATTGTCAGCATGATGGGAGACCATTCGATCACCGGCGGCGGCTGCGGTGACGGCAAAGGTGTGTCCGCAATCCGAGCATATCGCAACGCATGGCACGCTGCGGAGCCGGTCGGTCAGCGACCCAGCGCGATCCATCGCCCCCGCGAAGGTGCCCAAGCCACTTCCTGCTTGATCGGGCGCGTCGGCGCTGGCAAGCTCAACGGCAACTGGTCAAATGGGTAATGCTGGGTTCAATCTTCGCGATGGTCCTGCCCTGCACCTCGCGATCGGTATTCGTACCGATCCGGCAGATGGCGCAACCGGGGCCGGCAGGCATCGACTGCGGCCAGGGAATCTGCGTTGATCACATGACTCCGAAGGCTCGATCTCCTCGCCATACCCGTATTCACCTGAGCTGCAACTGTGGAGACAACTGACGCCTTCGCCATCCTGTACGACAAAGCCGTTGGCTGTTCAGCTGGCCTACTGAACATGATGATCGACTCAATACCAGCACGGGGATACACATGAACCTTCAACTGCTCAAGAACGCACTCCTGACCGTTCTGCTCAGCGTCTCTTTGACGTCCAATGCAATTGCATGCACCGTCCTGGCCATAAAGGACGCTAGCGGAAATATCTATCAGGGGCGGACCAACGAATACCCTGGAATGCAGCCCGATGAGCTCACCTATTATCCGGCCGGGACACTGATCGAGTCCGTGACGCCCGACGGCCAGAAGGGCATGTCGTTCCAGACCAAATACGCCATCTTCGGCGCCACGCTGAAGGGCATGACGCCCAATGCAAGTCAGGATTCGATTCACGAGGCGGTCAACGACCAGGGGATGAGCTTTACCACCAATGCGTTTGCCCGCAACGGTCAGGCCGAGATCACCCTGCCGCCCGACAAGGTCCTGTCGGTTGTCGACTACGGCGCTTGGGTGCTGGGGAACTTCAAGACGACCGCCGATCGACTACGGCGCTTGGGTGCTGGGGAACTTCAAGACGACCGCCGAGGTGAAAGAGGCGATCGCGAGCAACGAGTTCGATGTCTGGCTGCCCAACATCGAAGCCATGGGGAACGTTCTGGCCCCGGTTCACTTCGCCGTCTATGACAAGATGGGCGGCGCTATCGTCATCGAGTTTGTCGGGGGGGAAACCCAGGTCTACGACAACCCCGTCGGTGTCATGACCAACGATCCGCCTTTCCCGTGGCATCTCGAACACATGAACAATTATGCGCGCCTCACCAATGTTGACAAGAACTCCGGACAGTTCCAGGCGCTCGAGGTGGAAGCACCTGACTCCGGCGGTGCCCTCGCCGGCCTGCCGTCATCGAATACCTTACCCGACCGGTTTGTGAAGGCAGCCTACTATGCCAACTACGCCCTCGAGGCCAGCAGCCCGGAGGAGGCCATCCAGACCCTGTCGCATGTGATGAACAACTTTGACCGTCCCAGCGGCATCACCATCGACGAACCGTCAAACACCAGCGGGGGCGAAGCGGTCCAGTCAGAGAGCGCCACATCCGAGGCGACATTCTTCACCGTGATGAATGATCTGAGCCAGGGCCATTTCTACATCAGGACGATCAAGCAGATCAATT
Source organism: Paracoccaceae bacterium (assembly GCA_003500165.1). Lineage (GTDB taxonomy): Bacteria > Pseudomonadota > Alphaproteobacteria > Rhodobacterales > Rhodobacteraceae > UBA10424. The sequence goes on from DNSZ01000157.1 coordinate 7,751, forward strand.
ACGTGCGGTTTGACATGCGCGAACTCGCTGGCCTGGAGGCGGTCACGACAGTCAGCTTCCAGCGCCTCAACAGCGCCACAAGCTGGGACGGCAACGAACTTCTGCTCAACTAGCGTGGCCCCTCGCAAGCTGCCGCCCCAGCATTGAACGGCACCTGCGACGACACGGGTATCTGACGGACGAAAGAAGGCCCAACTTCACCCTGGGCCTTTTTGCTACGTGCGCTTGGCCGCTAGAGCGTTTTCCGATCAGTTTGCATCGTATCCGCAGGCGGCGAAG
>DNSZ01000223.1 GCA_003500165.1 Paracoccaceae bacterium
CGCCGCGCGGCGGGCGCCTCCCATACCTGCGACGGGGGTCAGATCGGATTTCAAGCAATGCGCCCTGGCCCCTTGCGTCCTGCAGATGATGGCACCGCTGCCGATCAGGCCGATTTTCCTGCCTGCCGCCCTTGCGGCCCGGGCGTTCGCGCCCATAAGACTCCGTCAACCGGGTGCGGCTATCCCGCCGTCCGGTAAAGGAGAGGCAGGACGATGCGCGATCCCCACGAGATCTACATGAACACCCTTGTTCCCATGGTGGTCGAACAGACCGCGCGGGGCGAACGCGCCTACGACATCTTCTCGCGCCTGCTGAAGGAGCGGATCGTATTCGTTTCGGGACCCGTGCATGACGGCATGTCCACCCTGGTGGTCGCGCAGCTGCTGTTCCTCGAGGCCGACAATCCGTCGAAGGACATCGCGATGTACATCAACTCGCCCGGTGGCGTGGTGACCAGCGGTCTGTCGATCTACGACACCATGCAATACATCAAGCCCAAGGTCTCGACCCTGGTCGTCGGCCAGGCCGCCTCGATGGGTTCGCTGCTGCTCGCCGCCGGCGAGGCGGGCATGCGCTATTCGCTGCCCAACAGCCGGATCATGGTGCACCAGCCCTCGGGCGGGTATCAGGGGCAGGCCACCGACATCATGATCCATGCCGAGGAGACGCTGAAGCTCAAGCGTCGGCTCAATGAAATCTATGTGAAGCATACGGGCCAGGAACTCGCCGCGGTCGAGTCCGCGCTCGAACGCGACAAGTTCATGTCGGCCGAGGACGCCCGGGATTGGGGCCTGATCGACGAAATCGTCCAGAACCGACCGCGGGAAGTTGCCGATGACGGCTGAGATCACGTTCCACGGCCGGCGCAAAACGGGCATTGTGCCCTGCCGCCCAGTCCCCTACCCTGCAATCGCCCGGGGGGCCGTTCCGGCGGACCGGCGTCGCGGCGCAACGACGAAAGGCGCGTGATGGCGAACAGTGGCAGCGACTCCAAGAACACCCTTTACTGCTCGTTTTGTGGCAAGAGCCAGCATGAGGTGCGCAAGCTGATCGCCGGGCCGACGGTCTTCATCTGCGACGAATGCGTCGAGCTGTGCATGGACATCATCCGCGAAGAGACCAAGTCGTCGGGTCTGAAATCCGGCGACGGCGTGCCCACGCCCAAGGAAATCTGCGCCGTTCTCGACGATTATGTGATCGGCCAGATGCATGCCAAGCGGGTGCTGTCGGTCGCGGTGCACAACCACTACAAACGCCTGAACCATGCCAGCAAATCGGCCGATATCGAACTGGCGAAATCGAACATCCTGCTGATCGGGCCGACGGGCTGCGGCAAGACGCTGCTGGCGCAGACGCTGGCGCGCATCCTCGACGTGCCCTTCACCATGGCCGACGCCACCACCCTGACCGAGGCCGGCTATGTCGGCGAGGATGTCGAGAACATCATCCTCAAGCTCTTGCAATCGTCCGAATACAATGTCGAACGCGCCCAGCGCGGCATCGTCTATATCGACGAGGTCGACAAGATCACCCGCAAATCCGACAACCCGTCGATCACCCGCGATGTCTCGGGCGAGGGCGTGCAGCAGGCGCTGCTGAAGATCATGGAAGGCACGGTGGCCAGCGTGCCGCCGCAGGGCGGGCGCAAGCACCCGCAGCAGGAATTCCTGCAGGTCGACACCACCAACATCCTGTTCATCTGCGGCGGCGCCTTTGCCGGGCTCGACAAGATCATCGCGCGCCGCGGCAAGGGCTCGGCGATCGGCTTCGGTGCCGATGTCAAGGACGAGGCGAAGCGCACGATTGGCGAGACTCTGGGACAACTGGAGCCCGAGGATTTGCTGAAATTCGGCCTGATCCCCGAATTCGTCGGCCGCCTGCCGGTGATCGCCACGCTGACCGACCTCGACGAGGCGGCGCTGGTGACCATCCTGACCGAGCCGAAGAATGCCCTGGTCAAGCAGTATCAGCGGCTGTTCGCCCTGGAAGACGTCAAGCTGACCTTCACCGAAGGCGCGCTGAAGGCGATCGCCAAACGCGCGATCGAACGCAAGACCGGCGCCCGCGGGCTGCGGTCGATCATGGAGGATATCCTGCTCGATACCATGTTCGACCTGCCGGGCATGGAAACGGTCGAGGATGTGGTGGTCAACGAAGAAGCCGTGACGGCGGATGCGACGCCCCTGCTGATCTATGCCGATGCCCAGAAGGAACCGGCCAGCGCGGGGTAGGGTCGGTTTGGCCGGCCCCTTGCCCGACGGCCGGTCACGGCGCCGCGGTTGGCGATGACCCGGCGGATATCCACCGGCTCGCCCTTCGAGGCCCAGATCGGCTATTCCCGCGCGGTGGTCTGCGATGGCTGGGTGTTCGTCGCTGGAACCACGGGCTACGACTATGCCAGCATGACCATGCCCGCCGATGTGACGGAACAGTGCCGCAATGCGCTGGCCACGATCAGACATGCGCTGGCCGAGGCCGGCGCGGGCTTCGACGATGTGGTGCGGGTCCGCTATATCCTGACCGATCCGGCCGACTGGCCGCCCTGCTGGCCGATCGTGCGGACGGCCTTCGCCGCTGCCCGCCCGGCCGCAACGATGCTGGTCGCCGGGCTGCAGGCGCCCGAGATGAAGATCGAGGTCGAGGTGACGGCAAGGCTGCCCGCCTAAGGCCTATTGCTGCAAATCGGGTTCGCCAGCGCGATACGCCGTTTCCGGGCGGGCGCCCGCCCGGA
>DNSZ01000301.1 GCA_003500165.1 Paracoccaceae bacterium
CGGCCACCGCCGAAAGCTTACCAACCAGGTGCGGGGGAACTAGTTTCAAATCAGGCTCTGAGGTCTCCGCCCTGGCCGGCTGCGCGACCCTCGGCGCCAGACCGGGACATTTCTACTTTGCAGGCCAGGAGACACTTCAAACTGGTTGCAACATGCGGTGAAGGCGGGGTGAATTCACACCCGTCGTGCAACGTCACGATGCAAGAGGAACAATCCGGGGGACCTGACCCATGCATCGCAGCCTCTCATCGCTGACCCTGCTTCCTTCTGCCCTTGTCCAATCCGCCGGCATGGCGCCGGCGGCCCGGGCTTGCACCGCGCGGCCGTCGCGGGGGCGAAAAGCGTGATGCGCCCCTCCGTTGGCTGTGACGGTGGCAGGAAACAGGGCTGACGCCAGCTGCAAAGGGTCACGCTCAATGCAGCTTGGCACTACCCCAGCGCATAGCCGGCGCCGCGCACGGTCCGCACCGGATCCGCACCGCCATCGCGGCACAGCGCCTTTCTCAGCCGGCCGATATGAACGTCGACGGTGCGCGCATCGACATAGATGTCGCGGCCCCACACCCGGTCGAGCAATTGCTCGCGGCTCCACACCCGGCCCGGCTTTTCCATGAAGGCGGCAAGCAGGCGAAACTCGGTCGGGCCGAGCCGCAGCATGGTGTCGCCGCGAAACACCTTGTGCTGTTCGGCGTCGAGCACGATGTCGCCGAAGGCCAGGCGCTGGCCCAGCGCGGCGGGCCGGGTGCGGCGCAGCTGGGCCCGGATGCGGGCCATCAACTCGACCACCGAATAGGGTTTCACGACATAGTCGTCGGCCCCGGTTTCCAGCCCGCGCACAAGGTCGACCTCTTCGGACCGGGCCGACAGCATGACCACGGGGATGCCGCGGGTCTCGTCCCGGGTCTTCAGCCTTCGGCAGACCTCGATCCCCGAGACCCCGGGCAGCATCCAGTCCAGCACGATCAGGTCGGGCGCCAGCTCGGCGGTCAGCAGCAGCGCCTCGTCACCGGTCGCCGCCTTGGCGATGCGAAAGCCCTCGGCCTCGAGATTGTAGACCAGCACCTCGCGCTGGGCCGGTTCGTCCTCGACCACCAGCACCAGCGGGATCGCGGCCGATGCCGCCGCGGCGGCCATCCGTCAGCCCTTGGGTCCGCCGATGCCGGCGGTGTCGTCGGCCTTTGGCCGGTCGTCGAAGGGCAGATCGCCGGTGACCAGATAGATCACCTGTTCGGCCACCGCGGTGACATGATCGCCCATCCGTTCGATGTTCTTGGCGATGAAATGCAGATGCATGCAGGCGGTAATGTTGCGCGGGTCTTCCATCATGTGGGTCAGGAATTCGCGGAACAGCGAGTTGTACATCTGGTCGACCTCGCGGTCGCGGATGCGCACGTCATGTGCCAGATCCACATCGCGGCGAATATAGGCGTCGAGCGCGTCGCGCAGCATCAGCTCGACCGCCTTGGCCTGGCGGCGCAGCGCGCCGGCCGCGCCTTCGATCGGCTGCATCTCGACCAGGGCCGATGTCCGTTTGGAGATGTTCTTGGCGTAGTCGCCGACCCGTTCGAGATTGGCCGAAATCTTCATCACGGTCAGAACCGTGCGCAGATCGGTGGCGATCGGCTGACGCAGCGCGATCACCCGCGCGACCTCCTCGTCGATTTGCAGTTCCAGCGCATCAATCTGCAGGTCGTTGGCGACCACCTGTTCGGCGCGATCCTCGTCGCGCAGCTCCAGCGCCTTGGTGGCCTCGGCGATGGCGGTTTCCACCATGCCGCCCATCTTCATGACCTCGGCCTGGATGGTTTCCAGGTCGCGGTCGAACGCCGCGTGAATATGTGCGTTTTCCACGGTCACTGGCCTGCCCTACCCTATTCTGCCGCTGATGTAGCTTTCCGTACGCTCGTCCCGCGGATTGGTGAAGATCTGCCCGGTTTCGCCGTATTCTACCAGATAGCCGAGATGGAAGAACGCGGTTTTCTGGCTGACCCGGGCGGCCTGCTGCATGGAATGGGTGACGATCACCACCGAATAGCTTTCGCGCAGCTCGTCGATCAGCTCCTCGACCTGGCTCGTCGCGATCGGGTCGAGCGCCGAGCAGGGTTCGTCCATCAGCAGCACCTCGGGCTCGGTCGCCACGGCGCGGGCGATGCACAGACGCTGCTGCTGGCCGCCCGACAGGCCGGTGCCGGGTTCCTGCAGACGGTCCTTCACCTCGTCCCACAGCGCCGCCCGGCGCAGCGATTTCTCGACGATCGCGTCCATCTCGGCCTTGCCGGTGGCCAGACCGTGGATGCGCGGGCCATAGGCAACATTGTCGTAGATCGATTTCGGGAACGGGTTCGGTTTCTGGAACACCATGCCGACGCGGGCGCGCAACTGCACCGGGTCGACCCGCGGATCATAGATATCCTCGCCGTCGAGCGTGATCGCGCCTTCGACCCGGGCGATCGGGATGGTGTCGTTCATCCGGTTGAGCACCCGCAGAAAGGTCGACTTGCCACAGCCCGACGGGCCGATGAAGGCGGTCACCATCTTGTCCTCGACATCGATATCGACATCGATGATCGCCTGCTTGTCGCCATAGAAGACCTGGCATTTGCGCGCCGACATCTTGATTTCGTTCTGGGTCACGTCGCGCTCCGCATTCCGGGTGTCATACATCGGCTGGGCTCCGTCTTACCAGCGCCGCTCGAAGCGGCGACGCAGGATGATGGCGATCAGGTTCATGGTCAGCATGAACAACAGCAACACGATGATCCCGCCCCAGGCCTTTTCGATGAAGGTGGCGTCGGAGCGGGAAGCCCAGTTGTAGATCTGCGCCGGCAGGGCCGAATTGGGGCCCTCGAACCCGCCCATGAAGGTTTCGGGATAGCGGGCGATGAACCCGACCATGCCGATCAGCAACAAGGGCGCGGTCTCGCCCAGGGCCTGGGCCAGCCCGATGATCGCGCCGGTCAGGATGCCGGGCATCGCCAGCGGCAGGACGTGATGAAAGACCGCCTGCATCTTCGACGCGCCGACGCCCAGCGCCGCCTCGCGGATCGAGGGCGGCACCGATTTCAGCGCGGCGCGGGTGGCGATGATGATCGTCGGCAGCGTCATCAGGCTCAGCACCAGCCCGCCGACCAGCGGCGCCGACGCCTTGAGCGCCTGGATTTCCAGTTGCCCGCCGCCGAACTGGATGAACACCGCAAGGCCAAGGATGCCGAACACGATCGACGGCACGGCCGCCAGGTTCGAGATGTTGACCTCGATGAAATCGGTGAACCGGTTCTGCGGCGCGAACTCCTCGAGATAGATCGAGGCCGCCACGCCGATCGGCAGGGACAGGACAAGGACCACCAGCATCATGAAGAACGAGCCCACCACCGAGGCGCCAATGCCCGCCCCGCCGGGATTGTCCGATCCGGTATCGACCCCGGTCACGAAGGTCCAGTTGAAGGCCGTGCGCAGCACGCCCGCCTGTTTCAGCGCATCCGCCAGATCGAGGTCGGCAGCCGTGATGAAGCGGTTTGTGTCGCCGATATCGGCCCGCGCGAACCCGCCCTTGAAATAGCGCTCGACCCGCGACGATGTCGGCAACTCGAACCGGACCGGCTGGCCGATCGCGTCGGGGTTATCGCGATAGTGGCTCCGCAGGGTGGCGCCGACCTTGCCCAACAGCCTTTCGACCGAGGCGCTGTCGAACTCGAGATCGAGGCCCCGATCGCGCAACTGATCCGAAAGCGCTGCGATGAAGTAGGTTTCGTATTCCCGGGTTTTGAACAGCACGCTTTCGGCGGCGTCGAACTGGTCCTCTGTCAGGGTGAAATCGACGGTCACGACGGTGCGCTGAAAGGCCGGCAACCCCGCCGACAGGATGTTCCACAACAGGACGACCAGCAGCGCGCCGGCGGTCGAGATCGCGATCAGCCCATAGGCCCGGAACCGCGCCTCGGCCGCGTTGCGCCGTTTCATGCGGTCGCTCGTGGCCAGCAGGGATGGCCGCGACGGGGCACCCTGCACCGGACGCGGATCGGCGGGCGCTGCATCGGTCATTCGTACTGCTCCCGATATTTGCGCACGATATACAGCGCGCCCACATTCATGCACAGGGTGATCACGAACAGCGTGGTGCCAAGCGCAAAGGCGACCAGCACCTCGGGCGAGGCGAAATCGTCATCCCCGGTCAGCTGGCTGACGATCTTGGCGGTCACCGTGGTCATCGCCTCGAACGGGTTGAGCGACAGCCGCGCCGCGGCCCCTGCCCCCAGTACGACGATCATCGTCTCGCCGATGGCGCGCGAGGCGGCCAGCAGAATCGCCCCGACAATGCCCGGTAACGCAGCGCGCAGGATCACCTGGCGCACCGTTTCCGACGGTGTCGCGCCCAAAGCGAGCGACCCGTCGCGCAACGATTGCGGCACCGCGTTGATGATGTCGTCGGACAGCGACGAGACGAACGGGATCAGCATGATCCCCATGACCAGGCCCGCGGTCATCACCGAGGATGCCTCCTGCATCCAGCCGATCCCGTCGCGGCCGAACACCGCCATCAGCATCGGGCCGACAGTGAGCAAGGCGAAAAGACCATAGACGATGGTGGGAATGCCTGCCAGCACCTCGATCGCGGGCTTGGCCACCGCGCGCAGCCGCGGCCCGGCATATTCGGACAGATAGATCGCGGTGAACAGCCCGATCGGCACCGCGACGACAAGCGCGATCAGCGAAATGTAAAGCGTGCCCCAAAGCAGCGGCAGGATCCCCAGGGTGGAGCCGCCACCAAAGCTCGGGTTCCAGGTCGGCGAGAAAAAGAACTCCGCGGCGGGATAAAGCCGAAAGAACGCCACAGTGTTGAAGATCAGCGACAGGACGATCCCGATCGTCGTCAGGATCGCAATCGACGCCGCCATGACCAGAAGAACCAGCACCCCGCGTTCGACCACGTTGCGCGCGCGAAAATCCTTGTTGCTGCGCATCGCGGCATAGCCAAAGCCAAGCGCGGCCAGCGCCAGCACGGCGATTCCCATCGCCAGGGCCGATGTTGCGGTCTTTGCCCGATAGGCCTGGGCCGAGGTCAGGGTTTCGCGGGTGACATCCGAACCCAGCGCGATCCCCAGATCGGCGCAAGTCTCGCGGATATCGGTGCCTTCCAGACTGGCGCCGCGCGCGACTTCGGGGGGAATCGCGCCTTCGCGAACGCCGACGGTCAGGCATTGCGCCAGCTTGCCGATATCGGACATCGCCAGGCTGACATCGCCCGACCGCATCGCATCACGGTTCGGCAGATCGGCTGCGACGCTCCAGCCGATCACGACCGGCGCGACGATCAGCCAGGCCGCCAGCACCAGCATCGACGGCGCGACCACCATCAGCACCGCGTTCCAGCCATAATAGGACGGCAGGGAATGCAGCCCGCGCGCATTGCCGCCCGCGCTTGCCAGCGCGCGGTTGCGGGCGACGGCATAACCGATGGCGGCCGCCGCAAAGACGATCAGAACGATCCAGAGGACGGGCATCGGCCGCTCCTGCAATCCATATGGCCCGAAACGGGCGGGCCAGCCGCGCACCGGGCCGGCAAGCAGGGGCAGGCCGGATAGGCCGGCCTGCCCCGCCGAGGCAAAAGATCAGGCCGCGCGGCCGATCACATGGTCTCTTCGTTGGCGACCTTGGCCTGGGTGGCGCCCAGTTCCGGATCGGACACCAGGCCGTATTGCGCCAGCGGGCCGTCCGGGCCGGCCAGCGGGTCCGAGACGAAGAAGGTGGCGTATTCCTTCAGACCGGGGATGACGCCGATATGCGCCTTCTTGATGTAGAAGAAGAGCGGGCGCGAGACCGGGTATTCGGCGCTGGCGATGGTTTCGGTCGACGGGCTCACGCCCGACATCGTGGCGACCTGCAGCTTGTCGGTGTTGTTCTCGTAGAACGCCAGACCGAAGACGCCGATGCCTTCGGGGTTCGATTCGAGGCGGGCCAGCGTTTCGGTGTAGTCGCCGTCGATGTCGACCGCGGCGCCATCGGTGCGCACCGCCATGCAGGCATCTTCTGCCGCGTCCTCGTCGCCCAGAATCGCGACGATGGCGTCATAGGCTCCCGAAGCCTCGCAGCCCGCCAGCAGCACCTTTTCTTCGAACACTTCGCGGGTGCCGTGCTTGGTGCCGGGGATGTAGGCGGTGATCGGCTGGTTGGGGAAGCCGTCACGGATCGTCGACCAGTTGACGTTTTCGTTCGTGACCATCGCGCCATCCACCGGGATTTCGGCGGCCATCGCCAGATACCAGTCTTCGGGCGTGAAGGCGAACGAATTGCCGTTGATGTCCGAGGCGAAGACGATGCCGTCATAGCCGATGCGAACCTCGATGATCTCGTCGACGCCATTGGCCGCGCAGGCCTCGATCTCGGAGGCGCGAATCGCGCGCGAGGCATTGGCGATGTCGATGGTGTTCGCGCCGACGCCCTCGCAGAACCGCTTCAGTCCGGCCGAGGAACCGCCGGATTCCACCACGGGGGTCGGAAAGTCGGTATTCTCGCCAAACGCTTCGGCGACGATCGAGGCATAGGGCAGCACGGTCGACGAGCCGGCGATCTGGACGTTGTCGCGCGCGGCGGCGGCGGTGGCCGACAGCGCCGCAAGGGCCAGCGCGGACGTGGTGGTCTTGGCGAAAGGCATGCGTTCGCTCCTCAGGTTTCTGAAACACAAGAGCGCGGGCCGCGCTCGGGCCCGCCCTAGCCGCGGCGCGAGACGCTTCTGTGACAGAAACGTGACAATTTTATGACAGGCAGGGCCCGCGCCGGCGTGGAGTCTTCCCCTGCACCGTCTTGGCTGGCGCGTCTTCCCGATCGAGACTGCCGCGCAGCACGGAAAACGATTGATCGGCCGGCACGTTCAAGCGACCCTCCGATCGAATAGAAGGCAGGCTGGGGACTTCTTGGATTCAAATATCA
>DNSZ01000313.1 GCA_003500165.1 Paracoccaceae bacterium
CCGATGACACCGCCCCCCTTTCGCCTGATCCGGCCCGCCCGCCCCGCCAGCGCGGTCGTGTTCGCCTCGCCCCATTCGGGCGATCACTACGCGCCCGCGCTGCTGGCGCGAACCGACCTCGATCCGGTCGCGCTGCGGTCGTCGGAGGATGCCTTTGTCGACCGGCTGTTCGACACGGCGCCGGACCATGGCGCGCCGCTGCTGGCCGCGGTGATGCCGCGCGCCTTCATCGATCTCAACCGCGATGCGCGCGAACTCGATCCCGCGGTCATCGACGGCGTCCACGCCGACCCCTGCAACGCCCGGATCAGCGCCGGGCTTGGGGTGATTCCGCGGGTCGTCGGGCAGGGCCGGCGGATCTGGCGCGGGCGGATCAGCCGGGCCGAGGCGCTGGACCGGATCGCACGCTGGCACAGCCCCTATCATGCCCGGCTCGAGGCGCTGATGATGGCAGCACAGGGGGCGCATGGTGTCGCGATCCTGATCGATTGCCATTCGATGCCGGGCGAGGGGTTCGGCACCGATGCGATGCCCGACATCGTTCTTGGCGATCGGTTCGGTGCCGCTTGCGCGCCCTGGGTGATCGAGACCGCCGAGGCTGCCTTTGCCACCGCCGGTTTCACGGTCGGGCGCAACGTGCCCTTTGCCGGCGCCTATTCCACGCAACGCTATGGCCGGCCCGCGGCGGGCTGGCACGCGCTGCAGGTCGAGATTCGCCGCGGTCTCTACATGGACGAGGCGACAGTGCGCCCGCATGCGGGTTTTGCAGCGTTGCGCGCCCGCCTGTCGGCGGTGATCGCGGAACTGGCGGGCATGGCCGGCCAGGCCCTGCCGGTGGCTGCGGAATAATACCAACGGTCATCATCAACGACCGTTGCGTTTACTCCGGCGCGGCCCGGTTCGCGGGGTGAAATACCGACCCGATCGTGGCCGCATCGGTGGCACGCGCCGCCCGCCAGCCGCCGTCGAACCAGGCCGCAAGCGCCCCCAGCACCCGCGGGTCAACACCGATATCGTTGTGCCCCGCCCCGGGCTGTACCAGCAGCGCCAGCGGCACATCGGCCGCGCCCAGCGCCAGCGCCAGGCGACGCCCGTGGCGCGGCGGGATCAGCCGGTCGTCGTCGCCATGGATCAACAGCACCGGCACCCCGACCCGGGGTGCCAGCGCAGCATTGTCCCAGCGCGGCACGCCCGGCACCAGGCAGGCCGGCGTCAGGGTGCGCCGCGCCGCCACCGCGCAAAGCCGGTCATAGGGCGCGATCAGCACGGTCGAGGCGGTGGCGCGTTCCGCCGCCACATGCAGCGCCAGGCCCGAACCCAGGGAGTAGCCCAGCACATGCACCGGCCGCCCGGCGATATCGGGCCATCCGGAAAGCGCCTCGTGGACCCGCAACGCATCGGCCTTCAGTGCGGCTTCCGAAGCCGGGCCGGCCAGACCCTCGCCGCCGCGATAGGGCATGGCGACCACCCCGAAGCCGGCCGACACGAGCGGCTCGAGAAGGCCGCGAAACCCCGCGCGGGCGCCGTAATTTCCCATGAAGAACAGGATCACCGGCCGGTCGGGCGCACCCGGCGCCACCGCCACGGCAAGCGTGAGGCCATCGCCAGCCGCGACATCGCGCATGGTGAAGGCCGGGTCGCGAAACGGCGTCTGGGCGAAAGGGTAGATCAGCCGCGGCGCCATCACGGCAAGCGTGCCGGTCCACAGCAGGTAAAGCGCGACCAGCGCGACGCCCCAGAATCCCCAGCTCATCGCAGGGCCCGCCCCTTGACGATCGCGGCCTTGCCGAAGCGCGCGCAAATCGCATCGGCGGCCCGTTCGGCCCCGGCCCGCCGGGCCGCGCCGGCATCGAACAGATCGCCCGCCGCGTCGGTCTCCTCGGCCGGGCAAAGCGATCCGATGCCCACACCGATCAGCCGGAACGGCGCCAGCACCGCAAGCTGGTCGAGCAGCCCCCGCGCGGTGCGATAGATGCGGTCGGCGATCTGCGTCGGGGCATCGAGCGTGGCGCGCCGGGTCAACAGACGATGATCGGCGCGCTTGAGTTTCAGCACCACGACCCGGCCGGCCAGGCCCTGCGCCTTGGCCCGGTCCGCGACCTTTTCGGCCAGCCGCCACAGATGCCCGTCCAGCAGATCGGGATCGGCGATATCCTCTAAGAACGTCGTTTCGTTCGAGATGCTCTTGGCCGTGCGATCGGGCGACACGCGGCGCCCGTCGCGGCCCCAGGCCAGTTCGCCAAGCCTGGGGCCATGGCTGCCGAACCGGGCGGCCAGCGCCCGGGCATCCCAGCGGCGCAGATCGGCAAAGCTGCGAATCCCGGCCCGGGCCAGCGCCGCCTGGGCCGACGCGCCGACGCCCCAGATCATCCGCACCGGCTTGTCGGCCAGGAAATCCGCCGTCTCCGCCTGCCCGATCACCGCGAATCCGCGCGGCTTGTCGAGGTCCGAGGCAAGTTTCGCGAGGAACTTGTTGTGCGACAGCCCGACCGAGGCGGTGATGCCCAGATCGCTCTCGATCTCGCGCACCAGACGGGCCAGCAGCAGCGCCGCCGGCGCCCCGTGCAACCGTTCGGTGCCGGTGAGGTCGAGAAACGCCTCGTCCAGCGACAAAGGCTCCACCGCCGGGGTCAGGGCCAGCATCCGCGCCTTGATCGCGCGCGAGACGGCGACATAGACCGCCATTCTGGGCCGGATCACCACCGCATCGGGGCAACGCTTCAGCGCCTTGAACATCGGCTGGGCCGAATGCACCCCCCGGGTGCGGGCGATGTAGCAGGCGGTGGAAACCACGCCGCGCCGGCCACCGCCGATGATGACGGGTTTGCCGGCGAGCGACGGGTCGTCGCGCTTTTCCACCGCCGCATAGAAGGCGTCGCAGTCGATATGGGCGATGGTCAGTGAGTCGAGTTCAGGATGGGCGACCACGCGCGGGCTGCCGCAGCCGGGGCAACGGCGGCCGGTGTCAAACCGGGTCAGGCAATCGCGGCAGAGCGCGGGCATGGCCCGATCCTACAGGGCAGCGGCGCCGCGCGGGAGTCCCTTCGCGGCACGCCCCGGCCGGGCCCCCGGCTTTCCGCCCCGATCCGGCGCGGCAAGCTCAATACGGCCGATAGGATTTCTCCTCGATCAGGTTCGAACCGAGCAACGTGTTGATGCGGCGCTTGAGTTCCATGCGCTTGTCGTTGGTGCGATAGACCGAACGGGCCAGTTCGACAAAGCGCGGGCCGAAATCCCCCGCGCGGTCGCAATCGCGGATATCGTCCTCGATCTCCCACAACGCTTCGTTGACGGATTTGAGGTCGGCGCTCAGCCGGTCTAGCTCGGCCGAGGCGGTCAGCGTCGCATCGCGCCGGGCGACCAGCGTCGCCAGCTCGGTCGCCACATTGGCCAGCTTGGCCGGTTCGGCGATCCGCTCGGACTTGATTTCGAGTATGGTGATCTTGTCGATCAGCTCACCCGGGGCGACGGCGACCGACACCGTGCCGCCGGTGGCCGCGAGCCGGTCGCGCAACGCGGTTTCGACCCGGGCGAACAGCGCTTCCCAATCGCCGGGCCGGGGCTGGCGGAACAGCCGCATCGACGGATACCAGGGCGTCGTCTCGGCCTCGCCATAGAGCCAGTAACCTTCCCAGGCCAACAGGTTCCAGACCGGTTTGCCAAGCGACGCCGCGACATGGACGACCGCCGAATCGGTGGTGATCATCAGGTCCATTTCCGCGATCACCGCGGCCGAATCCGCGAAATCGCGATCCGCGCCGCAGGCATCGACCACAAGCCCGGCCATGCCCGAGTCGAGGAAGGCGTCATGGGCGTCGCCCTTGTAGAGGCTGAAAAGCTGCACGCCCGGAACCTCGGCGAGGCGCAGAAAGCTTTCGGGCCGCGTCGACCGGCGGTGATTGCCGCGATAGGTCAGGCTGCCGGTCCACAGGATACCGATCCGGAAGCGGTCGCGGAACGGCGCCACCAGACGGCGCGCGCGCGCCACGCTGTCGTCGGGCAGGGTCAGCCGGGGCGGCGGCGGCGGCGCGCCCCCCGGCATCCCGACCAGATGCGGCAGGCTCATATTCGGGGTGTAGAAATCGAACGCGTCCGAGCGCTTGACGCCCGATACCAGCCGGTCGACCCCTTCGAGATCGGCGAACAGCCGTTGCAGGGGCGGTTTCGCGATCAGCGTCACATCCGCGCCCATCTCCTTGAGCCGCGGCAGAAAGCGGGCCATCAGGATCGCGTCGCCAAACCCCTGTTCGGGCATGACCAAAAGCCGCTTGCCGTCGATCGGCTGGCCGGTCCAGCGCGGCCAGGGCGCGCCTTCGGGCAGCGCGACCTCGCCGCCGGCATAGCGCGATTCGTAGTCGCGGAAGCCGGCAGCATAGTCGCCCAGCATCAGCCGGGCAAGGCCGCGTTCCAGCTGGCCGGTTTCGTTCGGGCCAAGCCGCGCCTCGGCCGCGTCGATCAGCCGGATCGCATCCGCGTCGCGGCGCGCGGCGCGATAGATATGGGCCAGATCGCGGATCCGGATCCAGTCGTCCGGCGCTTCGGCCAGCAGCGCGGTGCGCAGCGCGACCGCTTCGGCGATATCGCCGTGATGGCGCAACGCGGTGGCAAGGTTCGACCGCGCCGTGGTCATCCGTGGCTCGATCTCGATCGCGCGGCGATGCGCCGCGATCGCGGGTCCCAGGCGGCCCCGGCTGCGCAGCACGGCGCCGAGATTTGTCCACGCCCCGGCATGGTCGGGCTTCCGGGCCAGAAAGCGCCGGTAGAGCGCTTCGGCCGCAGGGAAATCGCCCGCCTCGTGCCGGGCAAGCGCCTCGGCGAACAGGGACTGGGTGGTCGGCTTCGCGGGTTCGCTCATGACCGCAATCTCACCCTTCTCCCAGGGCCAGCAAGCGGGGTTTCGGCTGCCGGTGCATCAATGAACGCGGCGCCGCGACCTAGGCCGCCGATGCGTCGATCCCGCCGATCGCGGCCAGATGGCGAAGCACGGCGTCGACACCCTGCCGCGCGCGCAACGAGGCAAAGACAAACGGGCGGTCGCCCCGCATCCGCGCCGCGTCGCGTTCCATCACGGCCAAATCCGCGCCGACATGCGGCGCCAGGTCGGTCTTGTTGATCACCAGAAGGTCGGATTTGGTGATCGCCGGGCCGCCCTTGCGCGGGATTTCCTCGCCCGCGGCCACATCGATGACATAGATCGTGACATCGGCCAGTTCCGGCGAAAAGGTCGCCGACAGATTGTCGCCGCCCGATTCGATCAGCACGATCTCGATGCCGGGATGGCGCGCCGTCATCTCGGCCACGGCAGCCAGGTTGATGCTGGCATCCTCGCGGATCGCGGTATGCGGGCATCCGCCGGTTTCCACCCCGATGATCCGGTCCAAGGGCAGCACCTGCATCCGCATCAGCGCCTCGGCATCTTCCTGGGTGTAGATGTCGTTGGTGACCACCCCGATGGAATGGCTGTCGCGCAGCGCTTCGCAAAGCGCCGCCGTCAGCGTCGTCTTGCCGGCACCCACGGGTCCGCCGATGCCAACGCGAAGGGGGCCGTTCGGGCTCATCGGTTGTGTTTCCCTTCCCTGTCTGCTGCCCGACCATTGCGGACCGGCGCGCAGGATGGACAAAAGGCCGCGCCGCATCAAGACAGGCGGTGGCCCGTCCGGCGCCGCGCTACAGCATCCCCGGCACCACCTGATCGGGCGGTCGGTGGCCATCGGCAAAGGTCTTGACGTTGATGATCACCTTTTCGCCCATTTCCAGCCGCCCCTCGACCGTGGCCGAGCCCATATGCGGCAGCAGCATCACATTGGGCATGCCGCGCAGATCGGGGTTCACCTCGGCGCCGCGCTCATACACGTCCAGCCCGGCGCCCGCCAACCGGCCGGCCCGCAACTGCCGGGCCAGCGCGTTTTCGTCCACCACCTCGCCGCGCGAGGTGTTGATCAGCACCGCGGTCGATTTCATCAGCCCCAGCCGCCGGGCGTTGAGCAGATGAAACGTGGCCGGGGTGTGCGGGCAGTTGACCGACACCACATCCATCCGCGCCACCATCTGGTCGAGGTCTTCCCAATAGGTCGCGCCCAGCGCATCCTCGACCTCGCGCGCCACCCGGCGCCGGTTGTGGTAATGCACCTGCATGCCGAACGCCGCCGCGCGCCGGGCGACCGCCTGGCCGATCCGGCCCATGCC
>DNSZ01000068.1 GCA_003500165.1 Paracoccaceae bacterium
CGAAGAGGTAGGTGCCGTCCACAGGCGCCACGAACTGGTTGTTCGCGGCGTCGAACGCACCCTGATCGTTGGTGTCGGTGTTATTCAGGCCGAGCTTCGTCCAGGTCCCTACGCCGACGTAGTTGTCGTAGTTGGTGTAGGCCTTGAAGCGGGGCAGCCGGGGCTGGTCGACGATACCGTTGGCGTTGTCGACGCTGAGCCCGTCGAAGAAGGTGCTGCCATCGGCTGAGACCGCCAGCCGGAAGCGGTCCGACCCGAAGAGGCCGACCAGCGCCTTGGTGACAAAGTTGGTCTGGAGTGTGAGGCCGAGGTCATCGCCCGCCGTTTCCTTGTTCATGGTATAGATCAGATCGCCGGTGCCGCCCTCGGCCACGGTCTTCGCCGTCCAGAGCGCGGCGTTCAGCTTGGCCGAGAACGGGTTCGAGGCATCCGCTGTCGTGCCCAACCCGAGCAGCGCCATGTTCTGCAGCGCCGCCGGTGTGGTGCCGACCCAGCCCCCGCCGTCATAGACGAGCAGCAGGCCCTCATCCTCGACCCATGCCCGCCAGCCGATCCGGGGCGGCAAGCCCAGCCAGGCTTCGTCGGTCCAGAGCGCGACGTTCAGGTCCCACCCCGTCCAGTCACCGGTCCCGCCGCTCGCCACGATATGGCGGTCGCCATCGGCAGGGCTGCCGGGCGGCGCGGTCAGGTCGCGGTCGAGGACGGAAAGCTGGACGAGCCCGTCGAGCAGCCGAAGCGCCTCGTTATGGGTGACATGCTTCTGGGCCTGCGCCGCGAGGATGTAGGGCAGTAGCAGATTGGTCGTGTTGTCGGACATGGGTTGGCCTTCAGAATGTGAGTATCCGTTTTGGTCAACAGGCTTTTGGGGCCCATTTCCGGTCGGATTTGACGAGTGCGTTGGCGAGTTCGATCAGTTTGCGCATCAGCGCTACGAGTGCGACCTTGGCTGGTTTTCCAGCGGCGCGGAGAGCGGTGTATTTGGCTTTCAGATCCGGGTTGAACCGCGACGCGATGAGCGCGGGCATGTACAATGCCTGACGCAGTTGCGTCCGCCCGCCCTTAATGAACGACTTGCCAACCCATGTCCCGGAGGATCGCGTGAACGGTGCCAGGCCAGCCAGGCTGGCCACTTGTTTGCGCTCGAGCTGGCCGATCTCTGGCAGGAAGGCAAGGATGGCCGACGCGGTCACCATGCCGATGCCGGGAATGGAGCGGATGATTTCCAGTTTGCGGGTTTCTTCCTGATCCTCGGCGATCAGCGCTGCGATCTCAGCATCCAGCTCGGCGATCTGGCGCTCGACATGCGCGATCAACTCCCGTGTTTGGCGTTGCAAGAGCGGCACGTCGAGTTGGGAGGCGCGACCGAGAAGACGGACGCGCTCGCACATCATTCTCGAGCGCGCCGTATGCAAATCCCTGAGAAGGCGCTGGCTTTTTGACTTCGGCGGCGGTGCTTCGAGGTCAAAGGCCTTTCCCATCTCTGCCAGGGAACGGGCATCGGCCCGGTCGGTCTTGGCGCGCGTGCCGCGGGCTTCTGCGAACCGGCGCGCCTGGAATGGATTCACTTTGACCAGAGGAAAATTCGTCTCCAGCGCCAACTCGAATGGCCGGTGATAGGCCCCGGTTGCCTCATAGACGATTCGGGTGATGTTGCGCCCATCCAGCCATTTCCGGAAGTCCCGATACCCAGTCTCGCCGTTCTTGAACTGCGCTGCGCGTTCGGTTTCGAGATCGAACGCGTCGAAGTGGGATTTGGAAATGTCCACGCCAATGCTATGCTTCGTCATCTTCGCCATATCCTATGCTTGTCATCCGGGACCAAAGCCCCGTGTATCCGTTCAGGCCTGTGGTGAAGACGGCGGCCGATCATACTCACTTTCGGTCCTTGTCGACCAAGCGTAACGCGATCCGACCGCCGCCGCTGCCCGGCATATGTGAGGTGCCGGGCAGCGGCTCCCTTATCGCAAGGGAACCGGGACATGTCATAAGACAAGCGTGACGGTTTTGGCGGCACCCCGCCCGATCAGGGCGGAGAGCTGGAAGATGCGGATGTCGAGCGTGTCGCCGGGTCCCAGCAGCGCACCCCAGTCGGCCGTTTGCTGGGCGGCTGTGTAGATTGCGCTTGTTGTGGTCACGCTCAGCACCCGCTTCACCGTGCTGCCATCGAGGATCTCGGCCTCATAGGCCTCCAATTCCTCGGCCAGCGGCACCTCCAGCCCGCTCCAGCTGTCGGCTGCGAGCGCGCGGGACCGGCGCGTCCAGCGCATGGTCAGATCGCCGAGGCTCCGGGGCTTGCGCCATGGCTGCTCCACATGAGCGACCGAGAACGGCCGCAGCCCGACACCCGCGGGGGTGAAGGCCTGCGCGACATAGGTCTCTTCGCTGACCGACCGGCTCGCCGGGCCGATGCGCCAGTTCCACGGGATGCCGAGGTCGGCCTCCGCGATGGGCAAGGAGGCGAGGCTGTCGTCGAGCACCACCACCCGAGCGCCAGCGGGCGTCGGATTGCCCATTGCGCCTTCGGTTCCGCGCTGTCCGCGCAGGAGTCGGGTCAGTCGATACCGGCCAGGGGCGATCAGTTCCGCCGCGCCTGCCTGCACGATCTCCCAGACGCCGGGCGCGCTCTCGACAGCCAGCGCATTAGCGCCACCGAACAGGGTCAGGTCCGTGACGCTCTCCAGCGTGCCGGTCAGCAGATCGACCACCAGCACATTGCCGAGGTCGAAGCGTGACGTTGGACCAGCATATAAGTCCGAGACCAGCGTCCCGAACCGGGCGCGCGTGCCGAAGCGGGTTAGCAGTTCGAAGCCGTCCGTCGCGGGGCTGCGGAACACTGCGATCTCGCCCGGCCACGGCACGGCATGCGCCGCGGCGAAGGGCCGATGGGCGGGCTGGTCCTCGGTCAGCTGTGGCAGGTCGAGCAGCACCGCCTCGGGCGCGCCGAAAACCACCGCCTGCGACAGCGCCGAGGGCCGCGGCGCCCCGGGCGGCAGGTCGTAGGCCTCGCGATCCTGGCGAACGGCCTCAATGCCGCGGGCATCCGCATCGGCGATAGAAACGAGCCGCAGCGGGACGGCCCGGCCATCATGGGCGAACGACACGACATCGGCCGGATCGAGCGCGAGCCGCGAGGGCGGCAGGCGGAAGACCGCGCTCTCGCGTCCCGTCCAGGCTTCCATCAGCGCGCGGCGGCAACGCCGTTCGGCCTCCTCGGGCGGGACCGCCATCGGGAAGCTCTCCGAGGCGATCCGGGTCGTGTCGACGGTGATGCGCCGCGCCTCGACGAGGGCCGCGTCGTAATCTTCGTCCGCCCGCGCGACCTGCCATTTCAGCGCCTGCGGCAGTTCGGTCTCCTGGCCCCGTGTCAGTTCCAGCACGTCGCCGTCGCGGGGGGCCACAAGATCGTCGGGCGCGAGAGTGGCGACGGAGGCTCGGCCGCGCATGACGAAGCGGATCACGCCTTCGGTCTCGACGGCGTCGAAGCCGAAGTGGCGCGACAGCGTGGTGATCGAGGCGCGCGGGCTTTCGAGCGCCGTGATGGCGTAACCCTCGACCGCGCCCCAGAGACCGGTGACGTCGATGCGATCCTCGGGCAGGCCCGCGCGCAGGCAGAGATGGCGCACCAGAGCGGCA
>DNSZ01000305.1 GCA_003500165.1 Paracoccaceae bacterium
GGTCATTGCGGTGCTTCTTGTCACGCTGGGCCTGCGCGCGGCGATGATCGTGGCGATCGTCCTGCCGGTCGTCACCTTGGCCACGCTTTTCACGATGAACGTCATCGGCCTGCCCATCCACCAGATGTCGGTGACCGGTCTGATCGTCGCACTGGGGTTGATGGTCGATGCCGGCATCGTCATGACCGACGAGATCGGCCAGCGCCTGTAGCGCGGCGCGGCTGGAGGCCGTGCGCGGATCGGTTCACAGGCTCGCCCTGCCGCTGTTTGCCTCCACCGCGACCACGGTGCTGGGCTTTGCGCCGATGATCCTGCTGCCCGGGCCGGCGGGCGATTTCGTCGGCTCGATCGCGATTGCGGTGGTGGTGATGCTGCTTTGGTCCTTTGTCGTGGCGGTCACGATCACCCCGGCCCTGGCCGGCCGGGCCATGCCGCCGAAGGATGGGGGCGACGTGCTGTCGCGCGGAATCTCCGCAGGGGCGGTCGCGCGGATCTTCGCCGCCTCGCTGCGCTGGGCATCGCCAATCCGGTGCGGTCGATGGTGCTGGCACTGATCCTGCCGATGCTTGGCTTTGCCTCGCAGCCGCTCCTGACCGCGCGGTTCTTCCCGGGCGTGGATCGCGACCGGTTCCATATCGAGGTCGACCTGCCCCCGGGCAGCGGCATCGCCCGGACCGCAGCTGTGGTGGATCGCCTCGATGCGGCGCTTCGGAACCGGCCCGAGATCGTCTCGGTCACCNNGATCGTCAGCTTCTACTTCGTGCCGCCGGCCTTCCGCCTGGTCTGCGCCCTCACAGGGGATCGGGCGCCCGTGACGGGGCGTGCGCCGCGCGCCGCGGTCGGGCTTGCAGCTGCCGCTTGACCCCGGCGGTCATCGAAAATCACGGTCGGTATGCGACCAAGGTGCGATGCGCACGACTCGTACCGACGGTCATTGACCATGACCGTTCGCCGCCTCCCGCCCGGCCACCAACCTTGTACCAAGGCGCAATGCGTCAAACTCATTGCGCCTTGGTATCATCGCGCCAGCGGATGCTTCTCCAGCACCAGGGCCCTCAGCCGTTCTTCCAGAACATGGGTATAGATGCCGGTCGTCGAGATATCGACATGGCCAAGCAGCGTCTGGATCGACCGCAGATCGGCCCCGTTCTTCAGCAGATGCGTGGCGAAGGCGTGGCGCAGCACATGCGGCGTGACCCGGCTGGGGTCGATCCCGGCGGCGACCGCGAGGTCATGGACCAGGCCAAAGAAGCGGTGCCGCGTCAGGTGGCCCGACCGCCCGCGCGACGGGAACAGAAAGGCCGAGGCCCGCGCGCCGCCGCGCCGGGCCGCGGCATCGGCGGCGTCGCGCAAGGCAAGCCAGTCGGTCAGCGCGATGCGGGCGGGTTGCGACAGCGGCACCATCCGCTCGCGCCCGCCCTTGCCGCGCACCAGCAACATGCGCGGGTCGCCGCGGGCGGCTGCCACCGGCAGCGCGACAAGCTCGCTGACCCGCATGCCCGTGGCATAGAGCAGTTCCATCAGGCAGGTGTTGCGCGTCCGCAGCGCCGGCCTGCCGGTCTGCCGCGCGGCGTCGAGCAGGCGCGTCACCTCGTCCTCGCTCAACGTCCTGGGCAGTTGGCGGTCGGGGCGCGGCCCGCGGATCTGCAGGGTGGGGTTGTCGGGGCGCCAGCCCTCTTCATGGGCAAAGCGAATGAACTGGCGAATCGCGGCCAACCGCCGCGCCCGGGTGGCACGCGCCATGCCGGCGGCCTCGATGCCGGCCAGATAGCCCTCGATCTCGGCCCGCGTCGCGTCTTGCGGACGCCCGCCACGCGCTGCCATCCAGGCGGCGAAATCGGTCAGGTCGCGGGCATAGGCGCGAACCGTGTTGTCGGCCGCCCCGCGCCCCGCGCGCGCGGCTTCAAGGAAGGCCGCAATCTGTTCGCCCGCCTGTGTCATCGGCTCAGAAGCACCCGTTCAAGCGCGGCGCGCCGCGCNNAGCGCGGCAAGCAGCGCCTCGCCGGCGCGGCCTTCGCCCATCATCCGGGCAAGCGCGCCCGGCGGCGGCGCGCCAGCCAGCCCGGCGGCAAGGCTGGGGGCAAGCGGATGCGTCGCCGCGTTCGGAACCCGGCCCGCCGCCAGACCCAAGAGAAACGCCTCGCCCGGGGTGCGCGGGGTGAAACGGCTTGCGGCCGCCTCCGGGTCGGGGCCCAGCAGCGTCACCTCGATCAGCGCCGTGCGGGCGGGCCCGTCGGCCGGAACCGCGCCCAGCCGCGGCGCCACGTGGCGGGCGAAGGGCACGGCCAGGCCCGCCCCAAGCATNNCCGCCGCGATGTCCCCCGCCAACAGCGCCACGTCGAGCGCCTGAACCGCCGCGACCCGGTCCCACAACCCGCCCGAAGCCGCCGGCCGGTGCCCGGCATAAAGCGCCATCAGCCGTCCCGGCGTCACCGCGCCCGTGCGCGCCAGCCGCTCGGCCGCCAGAAGCTGCGACCGCCAGGGCGAGAAGGGCGACAGATCGGCCCAGGCAAAGGCCGGCGCCAGGGTGCGGGCGGGGCGTGGCTGGGCCGTCGCCTCGCGCATCTTGAAAGCAAGCGGCGTCAGCCTTTCGGGCGCCGGCAGGTCGGGTTCGCCGGCGAAGGGTTCGGGATCGAGGAACCGCGCCACCAGGTCGGCCTCGTCGGGCGCGATCTCGCCCAGGGCGGCCGCGGTGTCGAGCAGCAGGGCCGCCGCCGCCCAATCGCCGC
>DNSZ01000254.1:0-2502 GCA_003500165.1 Paracoccaceae bacterium
GCGCATCTGCCTGGCTGAGGGTGCGCGGAAACCCGTCGAAGATGAACCCGGCACCGCCGCCCTTGGCCAGCCGCTCCTCGATCAGGCCGATCACGATGTCGTCGGTCACCAACTCGCCCCGATCCATGATATCGGCAACCTTCCTGCCCATTTCGGACCCTGACGACCGTGCCTCGCGCAGCATGTCGCCGGTCGACAATTGCACCATGCCGCGTTCGGCGACCAGCCGTTTGGCCTGGGTGCCCTTGCCCGCGCCGGGCGGGCCCAGAAGGATGATGTTCATCGCCGCGCCGGCCCCTTCTTGCGGGTCGCCCCCCCGGTTGCCCCGCGCTTCCTGCCGCGCAGCTGCGAGCGCTCGATCAGCCCCTCATACTGATGCGCCAGCAGATGCGACTGGATCTGCTGCACCGTGTCCATGCCCACCGAAACGATGATCAGGATCGAGGTGCCGCCCAGGAACGCCGTGATCGCCAGATTCGACAGGATCACCTCGGGCATCAGCACGACGACGGCCAGATAGATCGAGCCCAGCACCAGGATGCGGTTGACCACATATTCGAGATATTCCGCGGTTCGCGCACCGGGCCGGATGCCCGGGATGAAGCCGTTCTGGTTCTTCAGATTGTCGGCCACATCCTCGGTCTTGAACGACACGTTATGGGTGTAGAAATAGGTGAAGAAGATCACCATCGATCCCATGAACAGCAGATAAAGCGGCTGGCCGCGGCCGAAATACGCCAGCAGCCAGGACATCACCCCACCCGACGCCTCGTCGCCCGAAAAGGTCGACACGGTGGTCGGCAGCAACAGCAGCGACGAGGCAAAGATCGCCGGGATCACGCCGGCCGGATTGACCTTCAGCGGCAGATGGCTCGACCCGCCATCATACATCTTCATGCCGACCTGGCGGCGCGGATACTGGATGTGAATCTTGCGCAGCGCGCGTTCCATGTAGACGACGAAGAACAGCGTCGCGGTCAACAGCGCGATCACGCCGAGCACCGCGGCCGGCGACAGCGCACCGATCCGGCCCTGTTCGAAGAACTGCGCCAAGGCGGCCGGAATCTCGGCGATGATGCCGACAAAGATGATCAGCGATATGCCGTTGCCGATGCCGCGCGCGGTGATCTGTTCACCCAGCCACAGCAACATCATCGTGCCGCCGACCAGCGTGATCACGCAAGCGGCGCGGAAATACCAGCCGGGGTCGGTGACCAGATCGCCCGCTTCCAGGCTGACGGCCAGACCATAGGCCTGAAAGGTTGCCAGCAGCACCGTGCCGTAGCGGGTATACTGGTTGAGCTTGCGCCGCCCCTGTTCGCCCTCTTTCTTCAGCTGCTCCAGCGCGGGGACCATCGCCGCCAGCAGCTGGATGATGATCGAGGCCGAGATGTAGGGCATGATGCCCAGCGCAAAGATGCCCATCCGGCCGATCGCACCGCCGGTAAACATGTTGAGCATGCCACCCAGCCCCGACGAGGCCTGCTCGACGAACTCGCGCAGGGCGGCGCCGTCGATGCCCGGGACCGGAATATAGGTGCCGACCCGATAGACGAGCAGCAGCCCCAGGGTGAAGAAGATGCGCTGGCGCAGGTCGGTGGCCTTGCCCAGCGTCGACCAGCTCAGATTGGCGGCCATCTGTTCGGCGGCGGATGCCATGCGCTCTCCCTTTCGACGGGGGCCACGCGCGCGGGCGCGGCGGGAACCCCACGTTACCTAATGGCGGCGCGGGGGGGCCACAAGGTCAGCCCCCGGCCGGGGCGGTGGCGGCAGCGGCCAGGGTGACCGCGCCGCCCTGCGCCGCGACCGCCGCGATCGCGGCCTTCGACGCGCCGGTCACGGTCAGGTCGAGCTTTGCGGTCAACGCGCCCTTGGCCAGCAGCCGGACACCGTCCAGCCGCCGGCGCACCAGGCCGCAGGCGACCAGCGCCTCTTCGGTCACCGGCTGGGCCGGGTCGATCTTGCCAGCATCGACGAATTTCTGGATCAGTCCCAGATTGACCACCGCATAGCGCTTGCGGGTCGGGTTGACGAAGCCGCGCTTCGGCAGCCGCTGGTAAAGCGGCATCTGGCCGCCCTCGAACCCCTTGATCGCCACGCCCGAGCGGGATTTCTGGCCCTTGATGCCGCGCCCGGCGGTCTTGCCGGTGCCCGAGCCGACGCCGCGGCCAACCCGCTTGCGGGCCTTCGTGGCGCCCGGATTGTCGCGCAGTTCATTGAGTTTCATGTCGCTTCTCCTTTGCCGGACGCACCCCCGAAGCGACATGGGGCGGCCACGGCCTGCAATGATGATATGGACGCAAAGCGCCGCCGCGTGCGTCTAGCCACGCGGCGCAGCGGGCGCAAGGGCCGGGGATCGCGCCGCTCAGCCCCGTTCGCGGGTCTCGTGCAGATAATCCATCCAGCACGGTGCGGGCTGTGCGGCCAGCGCGGTGCGCAGGGCCAAGCCCCAGCGATGCAGCGTTTCAATGGGTCTGGTGAACATCGGACATCCCGCTCGAT
>DNSZ01000254.1:2642-12000 GCA_003500165.1 Paracoccaceae bacterium
ACCCGCGCGGCAAGATAGGCAAAGGCCTGCGCCTCCAGCATGTCGCCGTCCAGGCCGACAGCCTCCACCGGTTCCGGGGGCATCGGCAAGGCGTCGGCCAGCGCCCCCATCAAGGCGGGGTTCCGCCGCCCGCCGCCGGCCACCAGCAAACGGCGCGGCGGTGCGGGGAACAGTGGCCAGGCCGCCGCCACCCCGGCCGCGCAGATGGCTGTCAGGGTCGCCGCAGCGTCTTCCACGCACAACGGCGCAACCGCGTCCCGAAGCCAGCCAAACGCAGCACGGTCGAGCGATTTCGGCGCCGGGCGGCGCAGGAACGGCTCTGCCCGGAACCGGTCGAGGATCGCGCGATCCACCCGCCCGGCGCCGGCCAGCGCGCCGTCGCGATCGAAATCCGCGCCGCAGCGCGCGCGAACCAGATCGTCGATCGGTGCATTCGCCGGCCCGGTGTCGCAGGCGATCAGCGCGCCAGGCCGCTCGGGCGCGGCGGCGGTCGGGTCGATCCAGGTGACATTGGCAACCCCGCCGAGATTCAGCACCGCCATCGGCGCTTCGGCCCGCAGCCATTGCGCAAGCGCAAAGTGATAGAACGGCGCGAGCGGCGCGCCCTCTCCGCCGGCGGCCACATCGGCAGACCGAAAGTCCCACACCACGGTTCGGCCGGTAAGCGCCGCCAGCCGCGCGCCGTCGCCCGCCTGATGGGTGCCGCGCCCGCCCGGATCATGCGCCAGCGTCTGGCCATGGAAGGCGACCGCATCGGCGGCGCCGAACCCGGCGAGAAGTTCGGCATGGGCGGCCTCGACCACCGCCGCGGCCTCGGCCACGCCGGGCGCGCCGGGCCAGCGGCCCTGCGCCGCCACCAGCGCCGCACGCTCGGCATCCGTGTACGGCCGAAAGGCCGATGCGCCGAAGCCGGCGATGACGTGACCGTCGGTCTCCAGCACGGCGACATCGATGCCATCCATCGAGGTGCCCGACATGGTGCCCAGAATCCGCATGGCTTTTCCTTCACCGCTGCCGGGTCTATAGCCCGGCACGGCACAGCATGGGGCGCCCGCGCATGACCTTCCAGCCGAAATCCGAGTTTCTGAACGTGATGCTGGACCGCGGCTTTCTGGCCGACTGCACCGATATGGAGGGCCTGGACGAGGCGCTGCGTGCGGGGCCCGTCACCGCCTATATCGGTTTCGACGCGACCGCGCCGTCGCTGCATGTGGGCAGCCTGATCCAGATCATGATGCTGCGCTGGCTGCAAAGGACCGGCCACCGGCCGATCGCCCTGATGGGCGGGGGCACGACGAAAATCGGCGACCCGTCGGGGCGCGACACCCAGCGCAGCCTGCTGACGGCGGCCGACATCGCCACCAACATCGCCGGGATCGGTCGGGTCTTTGCCCGCTTTCTGGACTATGGCGCGGGGCCCACCGATGCGCTGACGATCGACAATGCCGACTGGCTGGACGGCCTCAATTACCTCGACTTCCTGCGCGATGTCGGGCGGCATTTCTCGGTCAACCGGATGCTGTCCTTCGAATCGGTGCGCGCCCGGCTCGACCGCGAGCAGCCGCTGTCGTTTCTCGAATTCAACTACATGATCCTGCAGGCCTACGATTTCGTGGAGCTGAACCGCCGCCATGGCTGCCTGCTGCAGATGGGCGGCTCGGATCAGTGGGGCAACATCGTCAACGGGATCGATCTGGCCCGGCGGATCGCCGATGCCCAGCTTTTCGGCCTGACCTCGCCACTGCTGACGACGGCGGACGGCAGGAAGATGGGCAAGACCGCGGTGGGCGCAGTCTGGCTCGATCCCGCCATGCTGAGCCCCTATGAATTCTGGCAGTTCTGGCGCAACACCGCCGATGCCGATGTCGGCCGCTTCCTGAAGCTTTACACCGACCTTCCGGTCGCCGAATGCGATCGCCTGGGCGCGCTGCGCGACCAGGCGATCAACGAGGCCAAGATCGTGCTGGCCAATGCGGTGACAACCCTGTTGCACGGCGCCGCTGCCGCCCGGGCGGCCGAAGCCACGGCGCATGAGACCTTTGCCGCCGGTGGCGCGGGTGCGGAACTGCCGACCGTCGAGGTCGCCGCTGCCGAGGCCGCCGCCGGCATCACCGCCACCCAGCTCTTTGTCCGCGCCGGGCTGGCGAAATCGGGCAAGGAAGCGAAACGGCTGATCGCCGAGGGCGGCGCGCGCATCGACGATGCGCCGGTCACCGATCCGGGGTTGCTGATCGGGGCCAACGCGTTGGCCGCCGGGGTCAAACTCAGCGCCGGCAGGAAACGTCATGCCAGGGCGCGCCTGGCGCCTGGTGCCTGATACCTTCATTGTTCCCGAAATACGCCGGGGAGCGCGAGGGGCAGCGCCCCTCGCAAAGCGGCCGCCGGCGCGCCACAGGCGCGCCGGCGGCGCCTGTCTTGCGGGCCAACAGGCCCGCACCGCTTTGCAAGAGGTGCCGCGTCGCGTTACGTCTCATACCAACGGTCATTGACCATGACCGTTCGCCGCCTCCCGCCCCTGCCAACGCGCGGCCTCCGCCGCCCTGCGGGCGATGTCGGCCGGCGCAGCGGTTGCCGTCGCCCGGGCGAAGGATGACGACGCCGGCGGCCTTGCGCCGGCAGCCCTATTCCTGGCGCACCGTCACCCGCGCCATGTAGTCGGGATCGGTCACCACGCCGTTGCGGCCCGGGTCGCCGCGCTTGATCGCATCGACCACAGCCATGCCGTCGACGACCTCGCCCACGACGGTGTATTGGCCGTTCAGATGCGGGGCCGGTCCGAACATGATGAAGAACTGCGAGTTGGCGGAATTCGGGTCGCGCGACCGGGCCATACCGACGGTCCCGCGCGCGAATGGCTCGGCCGAGAATTCGGCCGGAAGATCCGGCAGGTTCGATCCGCCGGTTCCGGCCCGGCCCTGGGCGAGGACGTCGCGGGTGCCGAACTGCACATCGCCGGTCTGGGCCATGAAGCCGTCGATCACCCGGTGGAACACCACCCCGTCATAGGCGCCATCCCCGGCCAGTTCCACCAGACGTGCCACGTGAAGCGGTGCCAGATCGGGGCGCAGCGTGATCTCGATGGTGCCTCCGGTCGCGCCGTCGACCTCGATCGACAGGACCGGGCCGCCTTGGGCGGCGGCGCCGCCGGCCCAGATCAGGGCGGAAAGCAGGACAAACAGCCTACGCATCGGCCATGTCCCCCGCCACGCGCACCGTCACCATGCGGTCGGGGTCGCGCGGCGGCTCGCCGCGCGCGATCGCGTCCACATGCTCCATCCCGGCGACAACCCGCCCGTACACGGTATACTGGCCGTTCAGGAAATGATTGTCGGCAAAGTTGATGAAGAACTGCGAATTGGCCGAATTCGGGTTCTGCGACCGCGCCGCCCCCAGCGTGCCCCGGTCATGCGGCANNGTCTGCGCCATGAAGCCGTCGATCACCCGATGGAAGACCACATTGTCATAGG
Source organism: Paracoccaceae bacterium (assembly GCA_003500165.1). GTDB lineage: Bacteria > Pseudomonadota > Alphaproteobacteria > Rhodobacterales > Rhodobacteraceae > UBA10424. Next base: position 6,110 of record DNSZ01000254.1, read on the forward strand.
CGCCCTGGCGCGCCAGCGTCTTCATCCGCTCGACATGCAGCGGCGCGACATCGGGCAGCAGGGCGATGGTGACGGTTCCGTCCTTGAGTTCGATGACGATGGTGTTTTCGGGATCATCTGTCGCGGCCATGGGCTCCTCCGATTTTCAGGGCTTGTGGCATGGCGGCTGGCGGGGCGAAACCCCGCCCGTCAGCCCTGTCCGAATTTCGTGGCCAGGGCGGTCACCACCGGCACGGGCACGAACTTCGACACATCGCCGCCCAGCCGGGCGATTTCCTTGACCAGTTTCGAGGCGATCGCCTGGTTCTTGGCATCGGCCATCAGGAACACCGTCTCGATGCGGGCGTCGAGCGCGCGATTCATGCCCACCATCTGGAACTCGTACTCGAAATCCGAAACCGCGCGCAGGCCGCGCACGATCATCTGCGCGCCGACATCGCGGGCGCAGTCGATCAGCAGGTTCTCGAACGGGTGGACCACGATCTCGACCCCGCCATTGACCTTAAGCTGCCGCGCTTCGGCCTCGATCATCGCCACCCGCTCGTCGAGGTTGAACAGGGGGCCCTTGTCGCGGTTGATGGCGACCCCGATCACCAGCCGGTCGACAAGCGTGCAGGCCCGGCGGATGATATCCACATGGCCCCAGGTGATCGGGTCGAAGGTGCCGGGATAAAGGCCGGTTCGCATCGCGCACGCCCCCTGCAAGTCTTGCCCGGGTTCAGCACAGCATGGCGCCGCGCGCAACCGTGGACGCCGCGAAACGGCCGACAGCCCTAATAGCCGCCCGCGATCATCCCTTCGAGCGCGTCCTTCTCCATCGCCAGCTTGCCAAGCTGCGCCTTGACCACATCGCCGATCGAGATCAGGCCGATCATCCGCTCGCCCTCGATCACCGGCATGTGGCGGAAATGGCCCGCGGTCATCTGCCCGAGAACGGCGTCCGACAGGTCGTTTGGCGAACACACGATCAATTCGCGCGTCATCACCGCGCGCACCGGCTGGTTCATGCAGCCCGGGCCCTTGCGCCCGAGCTCGCGCACGATGTCGCGTTCGGACAGAATGCCCAGCGGCTGATCCGGCGCCTCGGTGACGACCAGCGCACCGATATTGCGGGAGGAGAGCTCGCGCGCCGCCTCCGCGAGCGTCGCGTCCGGGGCCACCGTTGCCACCCCGGCAATCACCTTGGCCTTCAGGATGGTGCGAATCAGCATCGCAGCTTCCCATTCCCTGCTGCTAGGTTGACAGCCTGACCCGTGCCGCGACAATCTGTCAAGTCCGCAGGCGGGCGGCCTTTTCAGACCGGGCCGGCTCGGCTAGGGTCCGGCCGATCCAGGATTGCGGGAGGACCCCATGCAAGAGCTCAGCCATTTCATCGACGGTGCGCGCGTGGCCGGACAATCGGGCCGCTTCGCCGATGTCTACAACCCGGCCACCGGCGAGGTGCAGGCGCGCGTGCCCCTTGCCAGCGCGGCAGAGCTGGCCGCCGCGGTTGCAGGCGCAAGGGCGGCGCAACCCGGCTGGGCCGCCACCAACCCGCAGCGCCGGGCGCGGGTGCTGATGGAATTCGTCCGCCTGCTGAACCGCGACATGGACAAGCTGGCCGAGGCGCTGAGCCGCGAGCATGGCAAGACCCTGCCCGACGCCAGGGGCGACGTGCAACGGGGGCTCGAGGTGGTCGAGTTCTGCATCGGTGCACCGCACCTGCTGAAGGGCGAATACACCGACGGCGCGGGTCCCGGCATCGACATCTATTCGATGCGCCAGCCGCTGGGCGTGGTGGCCGGGATCACGCCGTTCAACTTTCCCGCGATGATCCCGATGTGGAAATTCGCCCCCGCCATCGCCTGCGGCAACGCCTTCATCCTGAAACCCAGCGAACGCGACCCCTCGGTGCCGCTGATGCTGGCCGAGCTGATGGCCGAGGCCGGGCTGCCCGACGGCATCCTGCAGGTCGTGAATGGCGACAAGGCGGCGGTCGATGCGATCCTCGACCATCCCGAGATCATGGCGATCGGGTTCGTCGGTTCGACACCCATTGCTCAGTACATCTATGCCAAGGGCTGCGCCGCCGGCAAACGGGTGCAGTGCTTTGGCGGTGCCAAGAACCACATGATCATCATGCCCGATGCGGACATGGACCAGGCCGCGGATGCCCTGGTCGGGGCGGGCTATGGCGCGGCCGGGGAACGCTGCATGGCGATCTCGGTCGCCGTGCCGGTCGGCGAGAAGACCGCCGATGCGCTGGTCGAAAAGCTGATCCCGCGGATCGAGAAGCTGAAGGTCGGACCCTATACCGCCGGCGACGACGTGGATTACGGCCCGCTGGTCACCGGCGCGGCCAGGGACCGGGTGCTGGGGCTCATTGGCTCGGGTGTCGCGCAGGGCGCCGAGCTGGTCGTCGATGGCCGGGATTTCCGCCTGCAGGGCTATGAGGACGGCTTCTTCGTCGGCCCCAGCCTGTTCGACCGGGTCACGCCCGAGATGGATATCTACCGCCAGGAAATCTTCGGGCCGGTGCTGAGCCAGGTGCGGGCGGCCAGCTATGACGAGGCGCTGGGGCTTGCGATGGACCATGAATACGGCAACGGCACCGCGATCTTTACCCGCGACGGCGACACCGCGCGGGATTTTGCCAGCCGGATCAATATCGGCATGGTGGGGATCAACGTGCCGATCCCGGTGCCGCTGGCCTATCACACCTTCGGCGGCTGGAAGAAATCGGGCTTCGGCGATCTGAACCAGCACGGGCCCGATGCGTTCCGCTTCTACACGCGGACAAAGACGGTGACGGCGCGCTGGCCGAGCGGGCTGAAGGAGGGCGGCGAGTTCCACTTCAAGGCGATGGATTGATGCCAGGGTGCGATGATCTCCGCCCGGCGTGGCCGGGGCGCGCGCCCCGGCAATCGCCCGCCGCGCGGCGGGCGCGCGCCTGATGCTGCCGCATCGGGCGGATGGATGCCGTTCGATGCGACATGCCATGGCTTATCTCGGGTTGCCGCCGCACCCCAACGGCCGCCGACATGTGCGGCAGCGCCTCGAAGTGGGATAGGGCTGGGCGCGTCGCCCGCCTTGGGCGTCATGTCGCAGCGATCACGTTCCCGGCGCGCAGCGGCCGAACTGGGCGCGGATGCGGCCAATCCGCTTCCCGCCCCGACCAGATTCCTCGCGCCGACCTCCGCCCGGCGTGGCCGGGGCGTGCGCCCCGGCAATCGCCCGCCGCGCGGCGGGCGCGCTCCCGGGCGCGCGCCCGGGAGCGCCCGGCAGCAACCGACCGCCGGATGTGAAGGTTCGAAGCAACGGGTCAGGCGCCACACGCCCTATAGAAGCACCCCGATCAGAACGCCGCCTGCGCCCAGCACGGCGCCCAGCACCAGCAGAGCGGCCTGGCGCCACGGTCTTGCCGTCGGGGGTGGCGGGGGCGGGTTCGTCTGCCGGATCAGCGCCGCCTCGGCGAGGCCCGGCAGTTTCGGCCCGAAGCGGGCCAGCACCTCGAGCGTGCCGCGCAAATCGCGGGCCAGCGCGCGCGGCCCGACCGAGGTGCGGATATAGTCCTCGACCACGGGGCGGCCCATTTCCCACATGTTGATCCGCGGGTTGAGCGAGCGCGACACGCCCTCGACCACCACCATGGTGCGCTGCAAGAGCAGAAGCTCGGTGCGCGTCTCCATCCCGAAGCGTTCGGTGACCTCGAACAGATACGCGAGCAGCCGGCCCATGGAAATCTGCGTCGCATCCATGCCGAAGATCGGCTCGCCCACCGAACGCAGCGCCTGGGCAAACTGGTCGACATCGCGGTCGGCGGGCACATAGCCGGCCTCGAAATGCACCTCGGCGACGCGGCGGTAATCCTTGCGGATGAAGCCGATCAGGATCTGGGCATAGACCCGGCGGGTGTATTCGTCGATCCGGCCCATGATCCCGAAATCGAGCGCGATCACATCGCCATTCACCGCGACCTTCAGGTTGCCCTGATGCATGTCGGCATGGAAATACCCGTCGCGCAGCGCATGGCGCAGGAACAGCTGCAGCACCCGGTTGCCGATCGCGGCGGTGTCATGGCCGGCCGCGGCGATCGCCTCGGGGTCGCCCATCGGCAGCCCCTCGGCCCAGTCGAGCGTGAACACCTCGCGGCCCGACAGCGGCCAGACCACGCCCGGCACCTGAAAGCCCGTGTCCCTGGCGGTGTTCGACGCGAACTCGGCCGCTGCCGACGCCTCCAGCCGCAGGTCCAGTTCGGCCGTCACCACGCTGTCGAAATGGGCCACCACATCCGCAGGCCGCAGCCGCCGCGACCCCGGCGCCGCCGTCTGCAACAGCCAGGCGCCGAAATAGAACGCGTCGATATCCTTGCGGAACGCCCGCGCGATGCCCGGGCGCAGCACCTTCACCGCCACGGGCTTGCCGCTTTCGGCGATGACGGCCTTGTGGACCTGGGCGATCGAGGCCGCCGCGACCGGTTCGGAAAACGCCGCGAAGACGGCATCGGGGTCGCGCCCGATCTCGCGCGCGAACACCTTCTTGGCAGTTGCGGTGGGGAAGGGCGGCAGCTTGTCCTGCAGCACGCGAAGCTGGCGCGCCAGATCGTCGCCCACCACATCGGGCCGGGTCGACAGGATCTGGCCGAACTTGATGTAGGCCGGCCCCAGCGCGGTCAGCGCCCGGGTGACCGGCGGCAGCGCCGGGTCGCCCTTCAGGCCGAAGGGTTTGAACGGCCAGCCCAGGATGCGCGCGATCAGCCGGACCTGCGGCGGGGCGTCGAACGCCTCCAGCACGGTGCGCATCGCGCCCGTCCGCTCCAGCGTCGCGCCGGTGCGGACAATCCGCCAGATGTTGTGCGGGCCGCGCACCGGCCTAGATCTTCCAGCCGGAATGCAGCGCGGCGACGCCGAAAGTCAGGTTGCGGTATTTCACCGACTCGAAACCGGCGCGGCGGAACATGTCGGCAAAGCGCGCCTGATCGGGGAATTTGCGGATGCTCTCGACCAGATACTGATAGCTGTCGCGATCGCCCACGATCGCCTGGCCCAGATTGGGGATCACGTTGAAGGAATAGCGGTCATAGGCCCATTGCAGCGCCGGGTTGGGCAGCTGGCTGAACTCCAGCACCATCATCCGCCCGCCCGGCCGCAGCACCCGAAAGCCCTCGTTCAGCGAGGCCTGGATGTCGGTCACATTGCGGGTGCCGAAGGAGTTGGTGACCCGGTCGAAACTGGCATCGGCAAAGGGCAGCGCCATGGCGTCGCCCACCACCCAGTCCAGACGGTCCGAAAGCGCCGCCGCATCGGCCCTTTTCTTGCCCTCTTCCAGCATGTCGGGCGTCATGTCGAGCACGGTGGCCCGCGCCCGCGGCGCGCGCTTGAGAAACCGAAACGCGATGTCGCCGGTGCCGCCGGCCACGTCGAGCAGCGTCTGGCCGTTGCGCGGCGCCAGCCAATCCATCATCGCATCCTTCCAGATGCGGTGGACGCCACCCGACATCGCGTCGTTCATCAGATCGTATTTCGAGGCGACCGAGGTGAAGACGCCGCGCACCATGCCGGCCTTTTCCCCCCGCGGCACCGAGCGAAAGCCGAAATCGGTCAGGTCGTCGTCGCCCTCGCCGGACGGTCTGTCGGTCATTGGGGTTGCCCTTTTCGGTTCCGCGTCTCCTTATAGGGCGACCGGGAGCCGCTGCAATGCGGCGCGCCCGCCGCACCCCGCCGCAACCGCTGAACGCCATGCCCGAACTGCCCGAAGTCGAGACCGTGCGCCGGGGCCTGGCCCCGGTGATGGAGGGGCGCCGGATCGCCCGGGTCGAATTGCGCCGCGACGGGCTGCGCTGGCCGTTCCCGCCGGGGATGGCGGGAACGGCCAGCGCAGCCCGTCGCGGCGCAATTCGACCCGGGCGATCC
>DNSZ01000151.1 GCA_003500165.1 Paracoccaceae bacterium
GCGATCAGCCCCGGTTCGAACTGCTCGACCCGGTTGCCGTCGGCGTCTACCACGGATGGCGCGATGCCCGGTTGCGCCTCGTCGTCGCCGAAGACGATGGCGGTGACGCAGGCCTCGGTCTTCTTGCGGACCAGCTCGGCCACCTCGTAGTCGTCGAGATCGCGCAAGGACCGGATCACCGGTGCGCCCCAGGGAACGCCGCGCGCCTGCGTGCGCTGCTTCTCGTAGACATGGGCGATCTCGGTCGCGGGGACCGGGCGGCTCTGCAACCCGTTCTGCAAGGCGCCATAGGCATCGCCCGGATGTTCGGAATGGAGCCAATAGGCCCGGCGCTTGCCGACCGGATCGAACTCGATCCCCTGGACCAGTCGCCCCGCGCCGATGGCGCCGGATTTCGTGGCGTCGAGGAAGTCGGCCTCCAGAACCTGCAATTGCAGCGGCACCGGGAGCCCGTCCGAGGATCGCCGCAGACGGCGGCGCACCAGAACTTCGCCCGCCTCGACCATCTCCCGGCAGATCAGAGTCTGCAGTCCATAGAAGTCCAGCTGGCCGTCGGCGTCGCACTCCGCCGTCCAGCGCTCGAAGAGCGCATCGACCTTGCGGTCGAGCGTGTCGTCGCCGCTGGCGGCGCGCGGCATGATCCCCGCGCCGATGATGTTGTTCACCAGCACCGCGACGGCCTTGGCCGCATGCGGATTGTTGCGCACCAGATCGCGCATCCGATCGCGCAGCAGCGCCCCGGCGACGCCGATTTCGGTGTCGGCCGAGGATCCCGGCGCGCGCCAGCCCTCAGTGCGCCGCCCGCGCGCGGCGCCGTCATAGCCCCGCGTCAGGGTCTCGAAGGCCTGACGCGCCATCACGCGGCGCGCGGCCATGCGCGGCGCCACCGCGGCGATGGCATGGTCGAACCAGGTCGCGGACATCACCGGTCCCCGCGGCTGAAGCCCGCGAGTCCGGCCACCGGCAGCGGTCGGCTGACGCCCGCGATGGCGCGCTCGATGGTGCGGATGCGGGCGAGCAGGTCCTCGGCCGAGCCGTAGTCGACGGACTTGCCGTCATAGCTGACCCGGGTCGTGCCGCTGGCATAGGCCCGGCGAAGCGCCGAGAGCTCCGTTTCCGTCCAGTCCGTCATCAAAACCATCCTCCGCGCCGCCCGAGCCAGTCGGAGCGGCGTTTGCCCTGCGGGGCCTGTCCCGGCCGGTTGATCTGCCCGGCGGGATCGGTGTCGGTGGGGGCCGCCCCGAGCTGATCCTCGAGGTCGCGCCATTTCTCGTCCGGCCAGCGGTCCGCGCCCGCGATCCAGGCGGCGGCGCGGGCATAGACCCGGCAGTCCAGCGCCTCGTTGCGCTCGCGCAGCTTCTGCCATTCCAGCCGGGCGAAGCCGCGCTTCGTGCGCACCGTCACCAGCTGCTCGGCGACGAACTGCTTCAGCCATTCGTTCTCGACCCAGTGCGGCAGGTGCACCGAGCCGGGCGGGAACGCGGCTCCCTCGGCCATGTCCTCCTCGGTCGGCCGGGCCAGCCGCAGGAAGCGGTAGGTCTCGGCCTTGAAGGTCGACACCGCCACGGTCCAGAGCCGCGCCCCGCGCCGCAGGCGTTTCCCGCCCTCGGTCGCATCCACGAAGGTCGGGCCCGACACCGGGCTCGAGCGATTGAACCCCTCGACGCCTTTCACCGGCGACACCTGCGCGAAGCCTTGCGCCCGCGACCAGGAATAGACCGCCGGAGCCTCGTAGCCGGTGTCGATGGCGAGCCGCGCGATCCGAAGATGCGCGCCACGTTCATGTGGCCAGCTTCGATCCAGCATCGCGGTCAGCTCCGACCAGGCGTCGTGCCGATCCGGGCCGCCCTCGATCACGACGTGATCGACGAGCCAGCTTTCCAGTCCACGGCCCCAGGCCCAGACATCGACCTCGATGCGGTCCTTCTGCACGTCGGCCCCGGCGGTCAGGAACAGCCCGCCCGCAGGCACGGTGCCGGATGTCCAGCGCTCGCGCCGGTCGTAGAGCCGCTGCCAGTCCGGAGCCTCGCCAGTCTCGACCCATGTCTCGCCGAGGATGGTGTTGCGGAACGCCTTGATCGCCTCGTCCGACCCCTGCGCCGCGTCCCATGCCCGCACGATCCGCTCCCAGCTCAGCCAGCCGATCGGCGAGTAGAGCGCTGAGAGGTGATACCCGACCGTGGTCGGATCGGCGGCCGTGGCGGTCGCCCGCCATTCGCCGCCTTCCAGCATCGCCGTCTTGTGGTGTTCCGCGATTGCCGCGTCGCAGCCCTCGCAGTGATACTCTGCCGTCTCCGGCCGACCCTTCTGCCAGCGCAGCCGGTCGAACTTCAGCCACTGCATCGCGCCGCAATGCGGGCACGGCACGAAGAACCGCCGCTGGTCGCTGGCCTCGTACTCGCGCTCGATCCGGCTCAGCCCCCGGATCGTGGGCGTCGAGACCAGCAGCACCTTGCGCCGATGGGCGAAGGTCAGCGACCGCGCCTCGGCCAGCGTGACCGGGTCGCCTTCCTCGTCGGCCGAGGCCGGATAGGCATCGACCTCGTCGAGGAAGATGTAGCGCGCCGGGGTCGAGCGCAGGCCCACGGCCGAGTTCGCGCCCGTCATGATCAGGATACCGCCCGCGAATTCCTTCGACAGCATCGTGTTGCCCGCGTCGCGGGACCGGGCGGGCTTCACCCGCTCCCGCAGCTCCGGGCTCTCGTCGATCAGCGGGTCAATCCGCTGGCGCGAGTTGCGCTTGGCNNGCGCGGCCTTCATGAACACGATCCGCTGCGTGGGATCGCCGGGCGACAGCCGGTCCATGATCTCGCGCATATAGGGCGTGCGAACTGTCCGGTATCGCCCGGGCTCGGCCGAGGCGCGGCCCGAGAGCATCCTGTGCCGGTCCGCCCATTCCGAGACGGTCAGGTCCGGGTCGGGCCGCAGCCCGTTGCCCCAGGCGCGCAGGATCTCGCCCGCGCCGTCGAAGTCCGTCAGCGCATCATCTTCACCGGAAGTCGGGCCGGACCTCGGCGAGTTCGTCGAGGTGGGCGCGTACATGTTTCTCCAGCACCTTCTGCATCGCGGCTGGCTCCACGGTGATCTGCTGCCCCGTCCCGTCGCTGCACGACGCCGAGAGCTCGGCCGCCATCAGCGCCGCCGCGCGCGCGGGCCAGTTCACCCACGCGTCCCGTTCCTCCCGCGCCAGCCGGAACACCAGCGCCAGCGCGCGGGCCCGCTCGATCAGCTCCCCCTTCAGCTTCTGCAGACGGATGCGCCGTTCCTGCGCCTTCAGCACCTCGTTCGCGGTCTTGGCCTGCAGGAAGGTCGTGCCGCCGCCGACCGCCGGGACCGCCAGCCCCTGTTCGCGCAGCGTGTCGCCGACAGCGGCCACCGCCGCCTCAGGGACAGGCTTCAGCTTCGGCGCTGGCGGCTTTCGGGTCTTGGACGGGTCCGTCGTCTCGGCACGCCGGGCGTCGCTGGCGGCCGCGTTGATGCTGCCGTCGGGATAGAGGACCAGCCGCTCGGCGGCCTTGGCCTTCTGGATCGCGCCCCGCGACACCCCGACATGGGCGGCGTACTGGCGCTCGCTCATGCCCTGCATCGACGGCTCCGATTATCATTCAGAATCATGTGCTTATCGAGTTGATAAGCGTCGCCACCGGAGCGAACGTCACTCCAACGAAGCGATGCAACTCACCAAGGAGCCACCAAGATGACCTGCCGCGCGACCGACAACACGAAAGCCCTCGACGCCTTCATCGCCGCGAAGACCGAGATCGACGCGATGCTGGAGCGGCTCGCCGCGCTGAGCGCGGACCATTTCGAGACCCACCCCGACGAGATCAACTGGGGCCATGTCGGCACCCTGAACCACTACCGCGCCAAG
>DNSZ01000091.1:0-23158 GCA_003500165.1 Paracoccaceae bacterium
GAAGCATTAGGCTGCAGCCTCCCTCAGGAAGCTTCGACGCTTCGATGGTGGCCCCTCGTGGGCGATCTCGATCCGGCCGTCGCGGATAAGGCGATCCATCGCGGCCGCCAGGGCCCGTTTCGAGCATCCACCAGAGTCAGGCTGATTTGCGAACACGGACGGCGCATACGTCAGCCCGCCGGCGTGATTTACCTTCCGCCCTTGGGTGGCGAATTGTCTCAGAAGAGAAAGGAAAACTCTTTCGGCTTTGGCATTGCCTGCGGCCCGGTCGATACCGTCTGCCGGCTGGTCTGCGACAAATCGGCCGTCAATCCACTTCATGGCAATTTCGGTCGCCGTTCCCGCGTAATTGCTCTTCTTGACTGACAATCGGCGCGCATCTGGATCGGCCTCGTATCCGTCATCAATTACGCGATCCAGATAAAGGCGCGACCTAACCGAATTGTTCCACGCTGTCGAACCGGAAAGCCCGGAGCCATTTTGCATCCCAGCCACCGAAGGATGCGCAAGCAGCAACACCGCGGTAGAGTTGCGAATGGCAATGCCGCGCAATTGGCCTATGAATTGTCGGACCTGTGCGCGGTCAATTTCGGAGCCGCCGAATAAATCTGCGGCGGTGTCAAGGACAACGAGCGCGGGCCGGATGCTGGCAATCTCCGCTTCGATCTGCGCGGCCAGCGGCGTTTGGATGATGCCGGCGCGCCCCGGCAACGGTGCTGCCATGAGCGCATCACGCCCGGCCATCGACACGATGTGCAAATCGCGGAGATCGGCGAGATCGAAGTCGTCACCAGCCGCAATCGCCGCCAGGCGCCGGTGCAATTCGTCCGCTGAATCCTCGGCCGTCAAAAGCAGAGCCGGTCCCGGATCATCGATCGGGCGCCCCAGCCAATCGCGGCCAAGCGCGGTTGCGGTTGCAAGTTGCGCGGCCAGCGTCGATTTTCCGACGCCGCCGTCGCCGCCCAGAAGCGAAACAGTGTCCGCAGGCACAAGCCCTTGCAGCAGCCACCGCCGCGGCGGGACCGGCTTGCCTGCCAGGTTGGAAGCAGAACAGAACAGCGGCGGGGGCGGCGCGGCCTTGCGCTGCGCCGGCGCCGGCTCGACCGGCGCCAGCTCGCCCCAACCGTCCGGCGCGGGTCTCACGATAACACCCCGGCGCTTGTGGCACTCCGGCCGGTGCCCCCGGTTGCGCCCGCCAGCGCGCTGGGGCGTTCAATGCCGGGCATCTGTCAGGCGGCCTTCGTCTCGCGCGCGGCAAGCCACGCGTCGATCTCGGACTCGCGCCAGCCGACAAGCCGCGCGCCCAGCGCGACGGGCTGCGGAAACGCGCCCCGCTTCATCCAGTCGTAAATGGTCGAGCGGGCCAACCCTGTCCGGGCCTCGACGTCGGGGCGGCGGAGAATTTTTTCAGCCATGTTCGTGCCTTCCGGTTGTGCCGCAACGGGATGTCGCGGCTCCCGCCGGAAATGTGGCCTATGGCGCGGCGTCAGTCGTTTGCTTTATATTCAGGAATTTTCCGCCAACGCTAACGCATTGTTTCCATGATCTTCTGGACGGCTTTCAGCGTTTCGGGCGGGATCGCCACTAGCGCGCGGACGCGTTCATTCAGCCCCGCGAAGGCCCGCCCGATTTCCAGCATCCGTTCGCGCGCCGGGTCGAGCGCCTTTGACAGTTCGAGCAAGGCTGTCAGCACCTTTCCTGCCTCTCGCCGCATCCGCCGGTGATCGAGCATTGCGCGCCGGGCTGAATCGTAGGTGGCAAAGCGCCGAAAGCCCTCATCCCGCATGGCGTCCGCGATGGCGTCACATTGTGAAAGGCGCGGGCCGGTCCTGTTCCGATACGGCGCCATTCTGCTTTCCGAAAGCGCCCGGATCGCGGCCCGCAAGGCCCTGTGCGCCTTTCGATCGCTCGTTCCCTTTGGGCGGCCCCGGCCCCGTTGCGCGCGGCCCTCGTGCTCTGCCAGCGCCGCCGCCATTGCCCCCAGGTCGTCATCCGTCACCGCCTCGCCGCGCGCGTTCTTCGCCTGCATCGCGGCCAGCACCGCTTGCGGGCTTCGGTCAGCGCGGATCGGCGGTGCGTCCTTTGCTGCCCGGATCGCGGCCCGCGCCAGCGCCACCGCGTTCTGGTATTCCTCGCGGCTGGGGCGTTTCATCCTGCGACCCCCAGCTGCACCACGTCGCCGCGCCGGGCGTCCAGATAGGTGGCCCAAGCCTGCATCATCTTGGCCCGCTTTGCGAAGACATCGGATCGCGCATAGGCCCGCTCAACCGCGTCGCCGGTCGCATGGGCCAGCGCCGCCTCTGCCACCTCGCGCGGGAAATTCGTTTGCTCTTGTGCCCATGTCCGGAAAGACGTCCGGAACCCGTGCACATCGGCATCGAAGCCCAATTCCTTGACCAGCTTCGACAGCGTCATGTCGGACAGCGGCTTGCCGCGCAGGCTGGGGAACACAAGCCCGGACCCGTCGCGCAGCGCCTCGGCTTCGCGCAGGATTTCAAGCGTCCGGCGCGACAACGGAACGCGGTGCGGGCGGCCCATTTTCATCCGCTCGCCGGGGATTTCCCAAACCGCCGCCGCCGCGTCGATCTCATCCCAGCGGGCCGCCCGTGCTTCGCCGGATCGAACGGCCGTCAGCACAACGAATTCCAGCGCGAGTTTGGTGGCGGGCCATGCCCCCGAAGCCCTCACCCTGTCGATGCAGCCGGCAACCTCGGCGTAGGGCAGGGCCTTCCGGTGCGCCCGGGTCTTTTCCAGCCGGGGCAGGGCCAGCGCCTCGGCGGTGGCCGGGTTGTCGGTGCGTAGGTGCTCCGCGATTGCCCACTTGAACACCGCAGAGGCGCGCAACGCCAGTTTGCGGGCCTGCTCGGGCGTTTTCTCTCGCACCGCCAGCACCGCTTGCCGCATATCCGCAGAGGTCACGGCGGCCACCTTCTTAGCCCCGAAACGGGGGAAGGCATGGGTTTCCAGCGACGCCAGGAATGCCTTCGCGTCCTTCGGGTTTTTGAATGTCGGGGCAAGTTCGACATGGGCCTTGCGGGCGGCCTGTTCGAAGGTCAGCGCCGCGCGGGCGGCCCTCTTTTCGGCCACCGGATCGCGGCCCCGATACGCTGCCCGCTTGTTGTCGAGCGCCAGATCGCGGGCCTCGGCCAGCGTGACCACCGGCGGGCTGCCAAGCCCGATCTCGACGCGCCGCCCCTGCACCATCATCCGCTGCACCCATTGCCGCGAGCCGCCCTTGCGGACGCGGAGAAACAGGCCCAGCCCGCCGCCGTCATGGTATCGGCCGGGGGTCTTGATCGTCTTGACAAAGGCCGCTGTCAGCATGTGCTTTCCGTTCCAGTTTGTCCCCCAAGAAATGGGGGACACGGCCGGAACATACCGGAACGCAACGGAACATGGAAGGGTTTTTAAGCCCCTACAAACAATGTCTTATGGAAAGGCTCGGAATGTGCCGGAAAAGGCCCGGGCGCATCCCCGGTGCGCCATTCTTCCATCGCCAGTTTCGAACGCCGTTCCGGCCCGGAGAGCGGCGGCCCATTCGGTGGCTCGAAACGCTGTCCCGCAACCGGCGGCAGGGGGGATCACCCCCGCGGCCGACCGGCAAGGCGGCCCCGGCCGGTCGGCGGCCCGCCGCCCTGATCCGCGATCCGCGCGATGGCCGCGCCCAGCCCCTCGACCGCCACCGCCATGCGATGGGCGTTGGCGTGGACCAGCCGATCGGGTTCGGCAACGATCGCCACATGACCCTGCCAGAACACCAGATCGCCCCGCGCATAGGGGGCATCGCGTGGCGTCGCGGTGCCAAGTGCTGCCGCCTGCAGGTCGCTGTCGCCCGGGCAAGGCAGCCCGCAGGCCAGGGCGGCGATCTGCACCAGCCCCGAACAGTCGATGCCGAAGGCGCTGTTGCCGCCCCACAGATAGGGCGTGCCGAGAAGCCGCTCGGCCACGGCGACCGGATCGGGCTCGGGCCGGTCGAGCGGGGCGAGATGGACCGCCGGCACGAACCCCCCGGTCGCCAGCCGGGCCAGCGGCGCGCCGTCATCGGCGACCGCGACCCGGGAGCCCAGCGACAGCGTCGCGATCTCCCCCGTCTTGATGTCGGGCGCGGTGTAGACATGCGTCGCCCGTGCGGCGACGCGATGGGTCGGGGCGGCTGCGTCGGTCAGTGCGCCCGCCGCGACATAACCGACATAACCGTCGCGCGGCGCCAGGCCAAAGGCGTGGCCGCGGTCGATCTCCAGCACGTCGAACGCCTCGCCGAACAGCAATTGCCGGTCGCGCGCGCCATCGGGCGCGGCCAGCAGATCGGCGACCGGCACCGCCACAAGGCGCCGCACCGGCGCGACAAAGCGCCGGGCCGTCACCGCACCGCGCAGGGCGATATGGGCGACCCGCCCGTTGGCGGCCAGCAGCCGCCGGTCAGTCACGGGCCAAGCAAGCCGGGCAACGCCTCGAACAGCGCCCGCGCCCCCTGCCCGATGCCGCCCCGGGGCCGCGCCGCATCGCCGTCGGGCGACCAGCCATAGATGTCGAAATGCACGAAGCGCGGGCTCGCCCGCACAAAGCGGCGCAGGAACAGCGCAGCCAGGATCGAGCCCGCCATGCCGCCCTTCGGCGCGTTGTCGAGATCGGCGATACCGGGATCGAGCCGGGCCTCGTAGCCGTCCCAGAACGGCATCCGCCACAGCGGGTCGCCGACCCGCGCAGCGGCCGCGGCCAGCTGCCCGGCAAGGGTGTCGTCATCGGTGTAGAACGGCGCCAGATCGGGCCCCAGCGCAACCCGCGCCGCCCCGGTCAGCGTCGCCATGCAGACCAGGGCTGCGGGCGGATCCTCATCGGCCAGCGCCAGCGCGTCGGCCAGCACCAGCCGGCCTTCGGCATCGGTGTTGTTGACCTCGACCGTCAGGCCGTTGCGGGCGGTCAGGATATCGCCGGGGCGGAACGCATTGCCGGCCACGGCATTTTCAACCGCCGGGATCAGCACGCGCAGGCGCACCGGCGCCGCCGTGGCCATCAGCATATGCGCCAGCCCCAGAACCGTGGCCGCGCCGCCCATGTCCTTTTTCATCAGCCCCATCGAACTGCCGGGTTTGAGGTTCAGCCCGCCGGTGTCGAAACACACGCCCTTGCCGACCAGGGTCAGGGCGGGATCGGCGGGATCGCCCCAGACCATGTCGATGAGCCGCGGCGCCTCGGCCCCGGCGCGGCCGACCGCATGGATCAGCGGCAGGTTGGCCGTCAGCAGCGCCGCGCCTGCCGTCACTTCGACCGCGGCGCCGAAATCGGCCGCAAGCGCGCGCACCGCCGTCTCCAGCGCCGCGGGCCCCATGTCGTTCGCCGGCGTGTTGATCAGGTCGCGGGTCAGGAACTCGCCCGCCGCGATTGCCGCAATCCGGTCGGCATCGACGCCTTCGGGCGCGATCAGCCGGGCCTGCATTGCGGGACGGTCGCGATAGCGGGTGAACCGGTAGCCCGCCAGCAGCCAGGCCAGCGCCGCCTCCTGCCGGGCGGCCACGCCTTCGACACCATCGAGCCGCCAGACCCGTTCGGGCAGCTTCGCCGCCGCGCCGGCGATGGCGAACCGGCCCGGCTCCTCGCCCAGCCCGACGAGCGCGCCCGCAAGCCCGCCATCGGCATCGGGCAGCAGGCAGATCTCGCCTGCCCCCGCCGCAAAGCCGGTGGCGGCGACCCATTGCGCCATGCGGGGATCGGCGGTTTCGCGCCAGCCTTCCAACCCCGAAGGATCGAGCGCGACCAGCGGCAGGGCCGGGTCGGTCGGGGCGGCGAAACAGGGCGGCATGGTCGCGTCTCCGTCTTGGGCGTCCTGACCCTAGCGGCCATCGAATCGCGCCGCAATCGCCGCAGCTGCCGATCGGGCGCCGCCTGGCTGCGCCGTCATGCCGCTTGTGACCGGCGCCGCAATTGCTCGAGTGTTGCCGTGCTCAACCGGCCAGAGCGGCGCGTGACGCCATGACGGACCCCGGGCAACCCGCGACGGACGCCAGCGCCGAACGGCTCCCGCCGGATGGCATTGTCTGGGTCGGGGTCCTGGCCGCGATCCCGCGTCTTCTGGCGGAAGAGGGGGTGATCCCGACGCGGTGCTGCTGCCGCTGGGCCTGACAGCCGAGGTGCTGTGGGGCCTGACAGCCCCGATCGCCTTCAGCGAGATGTGCAGCATCCTGCGACATTGTGCCGATTTCACCGGGATCGCGCATTTCGGCATGCTGGTCGGGGCACGCGAGCATCCTTCGATGCCTGGTGCCTTGCAGAAGGTGGTCTTTGGCGCGGGCAGCGTGCAGGCGGCGCTGGACGCCGCCTGCCAGGACTTCTCGCAAGGCGACCGTGGCGGGATCACCGCAATCGACAGCGACGCGGGCGCGGCGCGCCTCGGCTATTCCCTGTTCGATCCTTCGATCGCGGGCGCCGCGCAGATGCACGATTTGGCCGTGGCCGGCCTGGCCCGTCTTGTGCATCTGCCCTGCGGACCGCAATGGCGCCCGATCGAAGCCCGCCTTGCCCATCCGGCGCCGGCGGATACCGCGCCATATGCCGCCAATCTGGGTTGCCCGGTGCGGTTCGATGCGCCGCGAACCGCGATCGTGTTCGATCCCGCATGGCTGGAAGCACCGGTCGCAGACCCGGACCCGATCATCCGTGAGGTGGTGGCGAACCACCTGCAGGAACTCGGGGCGCTGCGCGGCCCGGAACTGATCGGGGAACTGCGCGGGCTGATGCCGTTCGTGATCGGGTCGCATCGCGCGACGCTCGGCCAGCTCGGCGCGGCCTGCGGCGTCGGCACCGCCGCCCTTGGCGCGCGGCTGCGGTCTGCCGGCACGCGCTTCACCCAGCTGCGCGACGAGGCCACCCACGGCCTGGCCTGCCAGCTTCTGGAATACACCGGACTCCCGGTTGCGGCTATCGCGCGCCATCTTGGCCATGCCGGACCGGCCGCTTTCGGGCGTGCCTTTGCCCGCTGGTCGGGCAGGTCGGTATCCGACTGGCGCGCCCAGGCCCAGCCCCGCTTGCAGAAGGCCGGCCGGCGGATGTAGCCGGGGTCAGGCCGGGCGCGGCATGGACATGGCCCGAACTTTGGCCCAGGAAGCCCGCCGGTCTGCCGATCGGGCCGCAATCGCACCAGGGGGACGCCGATGGATCATGCCCGCCCGCTGCCCAGCTTTCTGATCCGCCGCTACCACGCCTGGCGGGCGACCGATTTTGCCGAGAACCACAGCTGGTATGCCCGCCTGGCCGAAGAGGGTCAGCGACCGCGCGCGATGATCATCGCCTGCTGCGACAGCCGGGTCCACATCCCGTCGATCTTTGGTGCCGAATCGGGGGAGTTCTTCATCCACCGCAACATCGCCAATCTGGTGCCCCCCTATGAACAGGATGGCGGGCATCATGGCACCTCGGCAGCCGTCGAATACGCGGTCACGGCGCTGCATGTCGCGCATATCGTCGTGATGGGCCATTCGCAATGCGGCGGCGTGCAGGGCTATCTCGACATGGCGGACGGCAAGGCGCCCGATCTGGCCGCCGAGACAAGCTTTGTCGGCCGCTGGATGGCCCTGCTGGAACCCGGCGCCGAAGGGATGGCCGGCGACGGCGCCCCCGACGCCCGGCGCGAAGCCATGGAAAAGGCGACCGTTGTCACCTCGTTGCGCAATCTCATGGGCTTCCCGTTCGTGCGCGATGCGGTTCTGGCCGACAACCTGTCGCTGCACGGGATCTGGCACGACATCGCCCGCGGCGGCCTGGAAGTCTATGACCCGGCATCGGGCGGTTTCCAGCCGGTCTGAGGCGACCTTCGCCGTTTTCGGGGGCGGTTTCGCCCGAAGATACCGAATGGAAGGCCGTGGCCGATCGCGCCACCGGCGAGCGCAGGGTGCCACGCGGCCCACCGGCCTTTACCGACCGTTAAGCATGATCCGGCAGCCTGTCGCCATGCCGGATCGTCACCTGTCCGTTTGTCTGCCCGACCCGCTCTTCCGCGCTGCGCGCGACATCGCGGGTCGCCGCGGCCAGCCGCTTGAGCGGCTGATCGTCGATGCGCTGAACGTCGAGGTCGCGCGCGCCTATCGCAAGGCGAGGTCGCCCGTCAGGGCGGACGAGCGCTATGTCGCGATGCTGCGCGCGCGGTTCGCGCGCGCCTTCGCGATGGCGCGCGACTGGCGCGATCTGCAGGATCGTCTGGCCGCGGACGGCGCCGAATTGCGCGAGGCCGGCGGCGGACTGGCGCTGTTCTGTCTGCGCTCCGGCGAACGGTTGTGCAAGGCCTCGGACATGGGGGCCAGCCTGCGCCAGCTTTCGATCCGCTTCTGTGCGCCATTTCCCGGCCCGCCGCCGCGCGCCCCCGTTCCGGACAGGGTCGAAGAGGACATCGAGCTGTTCGAGCCGTTCTGATACCAAGGCGCGATTGGCATGGCTCATCGCGCCCGTCCGCCCGCCGCCGCACATCGACCGGGACTGCCCAATTCACGGGCAGTTGCCCCGGATGCAGGCACGCGCGCCGCCCGACCCGCATCGCGGCTTTGACAATTCGCCAGGCACGGGCAGAATCGGCGTCACGCCGCAGAGGAGAGCACAGCCAATGTCCCAGACCCCACCGCGCCCGCTGATCCGGTCCGCCGTCACCCGCCGCCGCCTGCTGGGCGCCTCCGTCGCGGCAGCCGGCACCGGCCTGCTGTTTCGCCCCGCGCCCCTGCGCGCGCAGTCCGCGCTGAAGGTCGCCGGCATCTATACGGTCCCCGTCGAACAGCAATGGGTCAGCCGTATCCATGTCGCGGCCGAGGCGGCCGTTGCCGAGGGGCAGATCGACTACACGTTCTCCGAAAACGTCTCGAACACCGACTATGCACGGGTGATGCGCGAATATGCCGAAAGCGGCACCGATCTGGTGATCGGCGAGGCCTTTGCCGTGGAGGCCGAGGCGCGCGAGGTCGCCCGCGACTATCCCGATATCGCCTTCCTGCTTGGCTCGAGCTTCAAGCCCGATCCGGCCGATGCCAATTTCGCGGTTTTCGACAACTACATCCAGGATGCCTCCTATCTGACCGGCATCATCGCCGGCGCGATGAGCCCGGCGGGCAATATCGGCATGGTCGGCGGCTTTCCGATCCCCGAGGTGAACCGGCTGATGCATGCCTTCATGGCCGGCGCGCGCGAGATGAACCCCGACATGGTGTTCCAGGTCAGCTTCATCGGCAGCTGGTTCGACCCGCCCAAGGCCAAGGAAACCGCCTTTGCGATGATCGAGAACGGCGCCGACATGCTGTATGCCGAACGCTTCGGCGTGTCGGATGCGGCCAGGGAACGCGGCATCCTGGCGATCGGCAATGTGATCGACACCCAAGCCGAGTATCCCGATACGGTGGTCGCCTCGGCGCTGTGGCATTTCGAACCGACATTGCAGGCGGCGATCGCCCATGTAGAGGCCGGCACCTTCGGGGCCGATGATTACGGCATCTATTCCTTCATGCAGGCGGGCGGGTGTTCGCTTGCGCCGCTCGGCACGTTCGAGGGCAAGGTGCCCGAGGCCGCGATGGCGCTGGTCGCCGAACGGCAGGCGGCGATCATGGACGGCTCCTTTGTGGTCGATATCAACGACGAAGAGCCGAAGAGTTCGTGACGATGGAAGGCGGTGCGGCGCCGCCTGCCCTGCGGCTGGATCGGATCACCAAGCGGTTCGGCCCGCTGGTCGCGAACGACGCGATCAGCCTGACCCTCGACCGGGGCGAGGTGATCGCGCTTCTGGGCGAAAACGGCGCGGGCAAGACCACGCTGATGAGCATCCTTTTCGGCCACTACGTTGCCGATTCGGGCACGATCGCGGTATTCGGCCAGCCGCTGCCGCCCGGCCATCCCGCCGCCGCGCTCGCCGCCGGGATCGGCATGGTGCATCAGCATTTCATGCTGGCCGATCAATTGACGGTGCTGGAAAACGTGGTGCTGGGAACCCGGTCGCTCTGGGCGCCCTGGTTCGATCGCGCGGCGGCCCGGGCGCGGATCGCCCAACTGTCGCGCGATTTCGGCCTTGCGGTCGATCCCGATGCGCCCACCGGCACGCTGACGGTGGGCGAACGCCAGCGGGTTGAAATCCTCAAGGCGCTTTACCGCGACGCGCGCATCCTGATCCTTGACGAGCCCACGGCGGTGCTGACCCCGCAGGAAACCGAAGCCCTGTTCGCCACCTTGCGCCGCGCGGTCGGCCAGGGACTTTCGGTGATCTTCATCTCGCACAAGCTGCACGAGGTGCTGGCGGTGGCCTCGCGCATCGTCGTGCTGCGCCATGGGCGTCTGGTGGGCGAGGTCGCCGCCCGCGACACCGACCGCCACCTGCTGGCCGAGATGATGGTCGGGCACGAGGTTCCCGCGCCAAAGGTCGCCGCCCAGCAGGCCGGCCCGGCACTGCTGCGGCTTGACGCCGTCGAGACGCCGGACCGCAACAACCGGCCCGGGCTGCGCGGCGTGACGCTCGACCTTGCAGGCGGCCAGATCGCCGGGATCGCCGGTGTTTCGGGCAATGGCCAGGGCGCGCTGGCCGATCTGATCTCGGGGATCGAGACCCCGGCCGCCGGCGCCCTGCAGATCGCTGGGGCCGGCGTGTCGCGCTGGTCGCCGCGCGCGGCAATTCGGGCCGGGATCGGGCGCATTCCCGAGGACCGGCACAAGACGGGCGGGATCGACGCCGCGACACTGACCGAAAACGCGATCCTCGAAAACTATGAATGGCCCCCGATCAGCCGCCGCGGCTGGATGCGTTGGCCGGTCGCCGAGGCGCGAACGCGCCAGATCATCGAAACCTATGACGTGCGCTGCCCGGGACCCGCGACACCGTTGCGGCTGCTGTCGGGCGGCAACATCCAGAAGCTGATCCTGGGCCGCGTGCTGGAGGCGGCGCCGCGCATCATCCTGGCCAATCAGCCGGTGCGCGGCCTCGATATCGGCGCGCTGACCTATGTTCACGAACGGCTGTTGGCCGCGCGCGCGGCAGGCGCGGCCATCCTGCTGATCTCCGAAGACCTCGACGAGATCATGGCGCTGTCGGATGTGATCCATGTGATCTCGCGCGGGCGGCTGTCGCCCGGCTTCCCGCGCGGGTCGAAAACGCCTGCGGAGCTGGGATTGTGGATGGCCGGCCATGGCCATGACGGGGCCCGCGATGCGGCTTGAGCGGATCATCGCGCCCTCGTGGTCCCGGCGGCTGGGTCTGCCGGCGCTTGCGCTGGTGGCGACCGTCGCGATTGCTGCCTGGCTCGCCTGGCTGGCGGGGGCGGCACCGCTGACGGTTCTGGGCCTGATCGTCGATGGCGCGGCGGGTTCGAAATTTGCGCTGCTCGAGACGCTGAACCGCGCCACCCCGCTGATCTTTACCGGCCTCGCCGTCGCCGTCGCGTTTCGCGCGCGGCTGTGGAATATCGGCGCCGAGGCGCAGCTTTATGCCGGCGCGGTCGTCACCGTCCTGTTGGGCACCGGCGCCATCGTCCTGCCCGCACCGCTGCTGCTCCCGCTGATCGTCGGTGCGGCCATGCTCGCCGGGGCGGCGCTGTTGCTCGGTCCGGCCCTTCTGAAGACGCGGCTTGGTGTCGACGAGGTGGTCACGACGCTGTTGCTGAATTTCATCTTCCTGCTTTTCGTGTCCTATCTGCTGGAAGGCCCGATGAAGGACCCGATGGGGATGGGATGGCCGAAATCCGAACGCCTGGTCGACGCCGCGCGGCTGCCCCGCATCGCCGAGGGGCTGCGCCTGCATTGGGGGTTCGGCCTGGCGCTGATCTGCGCGGCCATTGTCTGGGTGATCCAGGCGCGCACCACTTTGGGCTATGAGATCCGCGCCGTCGGGCTCAATGCGCGGGCCGCACGCTTTGCCGGCGTGCCCGTCAATGCGGTGATCCTGAAGACGGCCTTCTTGTCGGGCGGGCTTGCCGCCCTGGCCGGCTTTTCCGAGGTGGCGGGGCTCAAGGGCGCGCTGACGCTCGATCTGTCGCCGGGTTTCGGCTATACCGGCATCGTCGTCGCCATGCTCGCCCTGCTGCACCCGCTGGCGGTCGTCGTCTCGGCGATCTTCGTCGCCGGCATCTTTGTCGGCGCCGATTCGATGAGCCGGGCCGCCGATGTGCCGACCTATATCGCCGATCTGCTGCTTGCGGTTGCGCTGTTGCTGATGGTGCTGGCGATCAAGATGACCGGGTTCCGGCTGGTGCGGGGCTAGGCCATGGAGGCGCTGCTTGACATCCTTCTGGCCGGCAGCTTCTGGGCGGCCGCCGTGCGCATCGCAAGCCCGCTCATCTTTGCCACCATGGGGGAACTGATCTGCGAGCGCGCCGGCGTGCTCAATCTGGGGATCGAGGGGATCATGGTCGCCGGCGCCTTCGCCGGCTGGATGGCGGTCTATTCGGGGCTCGGCCTGTGGCCGGGCGTGGCCGTGGCGCTTGGCGTCGGCATGGCGTTCGGGCTGATCCATGGCGTGCTGACGGTGCCTTTCGGCCTGTCGCAGCATGTGGTCGGTCTGGGGGTGACCCTGCTGGCGACGGCGGCCACCTATTACACCTATCGGCTGGCCCTGCCCGAGGTGACCGCGCCACCCCGGATCGCGCCCCTCGCGCCGCTGCCGATCCCGATCCTGTCCGACCTGCCGCTGATCGGCCCGGCGCTGTTTGCGCAGACCCCGCTGACCTATCTCGCCTTTGGCTGCGTGCTGGCGGTCTCGCTCATCCTCTACCGGACGCCGCTGGGCCTTGCGGTGCGGGCGGCAGGCGAGAACCCCGGCGCGGTGGAGGCCCAGGGCCTGTCGGTCACCGCGATCCGGATCGGGGCGGTGATGGCAGGCTCGGGGCTGATGGCGGTGGGCGGAGCGTTCCTGACCATGTCGGCCTTCGATTCGTTCTTTTTCGAGATGGTGAACGGGCGCGGCTGGATCTGCATCGCGCTGGTGGTGTTCGGGGCCTGGAAACCCGGCAAGGCGCTCTTGGGCGCGCTTCTGTTCGCGGGCTTCGACGCCCTGCAGATCCGCCTTCAGCAAACGCCGCTGGGCGCCGATCTGCCCTATCAGCTGTTCCTGGCGCTGCCCTATGTGCTGTCGATCCTTGCGCTGGTGGCAATGTCGCGCCGGGCACAGGTGCCGGCCGCGCTGATGGTGCCGTTCAACCGGGGGGAGCGGTGATGTTCGATCTGGTGGTCAAGGGCGGCGTGCTGCCCGATGGGCGGCAGGCCGATATCGGGATCCGCGGCGACCGGATCGCGGCGGTGGAGGCATTGCCCGATGGGGTCGCGGCGGGCGCGGTGATCGATGCCGCGGGCGATCTCGTTTGCCCGCCCTTCGTCGACCCGCATTTCCACATGGATGCGACGCTGTCCTACGGGATACCGCGGATCAACGCCTCGGGCACGCTTCTCGAAGGCATCGCGCTGTGGGGCGAGTTGAAGCGCGACGTCACGGTCGAGGCGATGGTCGCGCGGGCGCTGACCTATTGCGATTGGGCCGCCAGCATGGGGCTTTTGGCGATCCGCAGCCATGTCGATGTGTGCGACGACCGGCTTCTGGGGGTCGAGGCGCTGCTCGAGGTGCGCGAGAAGGTCCGCGACTATATCGACCTGCAGCTTGTTGCCTTTCCCCAGGACGGGCTGTTTCGCGACCCCGGCGCCCAGGCGAACCTGATCCGCGCGCTCGACCGGGGCGTCGATGTGGTCGGCGGCATCCCGCATTTCGAACGCACCATGGAAGACGGCGCGCGGTCGGTCCGGGTGCTGTGCGAACTGGCCGCCGAACGCGGGCTGATGGTCGATCTGCATTGCGACGAGACCGACGATCCCCTGTCGCGCCATGTCGAGACGCTGGCCCATGAGGCGCAGCGCCTGGGGCTGCAGGGCCGGGTGGCAGGCTCGCACCTGACCTCGATGCATTCGATGGACAGCTACTATGTCTCGAAGCTTCTGCCGCTGATGGCCGAGGCGGGGCTTGCTGCCATCCCCAACCCGCTGATCAACATCGTCCTGCAGGGCCGCCATGACGGGTTTCCAAAACGCCGCGGGCTGACCCGGGTGAAGGAGATGCAGGCCCATGGCATCCCGGTCGGCTGGGGGCAGGATTGCGTGCGCGACCCGTGGTATTCGCTGGGGACGGCCGACATGCTCGATGTCGCCTTCATGGGGCTGCATGTGGCGCAGATGACGAGCCCTGCGGAGATGCAGCGCGCCTTCGACATGGCGACCGCGGTCAACGCCCAGATCATGGGGATCGCGGGCTATGGGCTGGCAGTCGGCAACACCGCCTCGCTGGTGGTGGTCGATGCCGGCGATCCGGTGGAGGCGCTGCGGCTGCGCCCGCCGCGGCTGGCGGTGATCGCCAAGGGCCGGGTGATTGCGCGCCAGCCGCGCAATGCCGCGACAATGTCGCTGCCGGGCCGCCCGGCATCGGTCAGCCGGCGATGCAAGCCGGATCGGGCCGGGTAGCAGGATTATCCAGAAAATCCTGCAAAGACAGAGTTTTGGAAAACTCTGTCGGGCCGAAGCACAATGAGCGTGACGCATCGCGCAAGGCCACCTTTCGCCCCGCCTGCACGCAGAGCGAACAGAGCACCGACAGCGCCCGGCTGCGTCCGCCCTTCGACAGCGTGAACCCGCCCCTCCTGCGGGTCCCGTCGCCCCGGCCGAGCGCGCCAAGCGGGTATAGGCAGTCAGCGCGCTGCGATTCGCGGTCCGCGTGGCGGGCTTCCATCGGCCCGCGCCATCGTTGAGGAAGAGCGGCGCGAAGGCGGCCGGCTTCATGCCCGGATGCGGCGGGGCGGAAGGCGGCGTTGGCGTAACGAGGCACACGCATTGCGCCTTGGTATCAGGTATCTCGTCGATACCGGGCCTGAAGCCGCGGCCTAGCCGTCCTCGCCCTCGGGCGGTGGCCGCCCGACGCCGCGGAACACCGGGCGCAGCGGCAGGATCCAAAGAAACCCGAGCCCGACATAGATGCCGAGTTCCGTCAGGAAGGAAGGCCGGTCGAGCAGCGCAATGAGGCTGACCGCGCAGACGATATAGGCCGGCACGCCGATCACCAGGATCAGCAGCGACAGGCGGCGACGGGTGCGATAGGACAGCGACATCGGTTCAATCGGCAAAGGGATCGGTGACGAGGATCGTGTCCTCGCGCTCGGGCGAGGTGGACAGTAGCGCGACCGGGCAGTCGATCAACTCCTCGATCCGGCGAACGTATTTCACCGCCTCCGCGGGCAGGTCGGCCCAGCTGCGCGCCCGGGCGGTGCTTTGCCGCCAGCCGGGCAGCGTTTCATAGACCGGCCGCACCCGCGCCTGAAGGTCGGACGCCGCCGGCAAATGGTCGAGCCGGCTGCCGTCAAGCTCGTAGGCCACGCAAATCTTCAATGTGTCGAGCCCGTCGAGCACGTCAAGCTTGGTCAGCGCGATGCCATTGGCGCCCGAGATCGCGCAGGTCTGGCGCACCAGCACCGCGTCGAACCAGCCACAGCGCCGGGCGCGTCCCGTCACGGTGCCCGTCTCGCGCCCCACGGTGGCGAGGTGGACGCCGACCGCTTCATCGAGCTCGCACGGGAACGGCCCTTCGCCGACCCGGGTGGTATAGGCCTTGACGATCGCCAGCACGAAGTCGATCGCGCCCGGGCCCACCCCGCTGCCCGCCGCCGCCGCACCACCAAGCGTCGAAGACGAGGTGACATAGGGGTAGGTGCCGAAATCGACATCCAGAAGCGCGCCCTGCGCGCCCTCGAACAACAGCCGGTCGCCCGCCCGGCGCCGATCCCGCAGCACCTGCCAGGCCGGCCGGACGAAGGGCAGCAGCCGCGGCGCCACCTCGGCCAGCGCGGTCTCCAGCGCGGCCCGATCGGGCGGCTCGGCGCCCAGCCCCGCGCGCAGGGCGCCGTGATGGGCCATCAGCCGGTCGAGCCGCGACGACAGGGTGGCAGGATCGGCCAGGTCGGCCGCGCGGACAGCGCGCCGGCCCACCTTGTCCTCATAGGCCGGGCCGATGCCCCGCCCGGTGGTGCCGATCCTGGCCTGCCCGGCGGCCGCTTCGCGCAGCACATCGAGATGCTGATGCACCGGCAGGATCAGCGGCGTGTTCTCGGCCACGATCAGGTTGTCGGGCGTCACATCGAGCCCCTGCGCGCGCACCGTGGCGATCTCGTCGAGCAGTGCCCACGGGTCGAGCACCACGCCATTGCCGATCACCGCCAGCTTGCCCGGCCGCACGATGCCCGAGGGCAGCAGCGACAGCTTGAACACCCGTTCGCCGATCACCAGCGTATGGCCGGCATTGTGCCCGCCCTGGAACCGGACGATGACATCGGCCCGCTCCGACAGCCAATCGACGATCTTGCCCTTGCCCTCGTCGCCCCATTGCGCCCCGACCACCGCCACATTGGCCATGCCTGCCCCCACCATACCGAACCGCGACCCCATTACACGGCCCGTCGGGGGCTGGAAACCGGGTTCCGCGCCGGCGCTGCCGTTGGCGGTCGCGCGCCGAGCCCGGCCTTGCACCGGGTCGCCAGAGCGCCTAGGTGGCGGTCTGCAGTCATCCAGGCATCGCCCCATGCAGAACGTCGTCCTTGTCATTCATTTGCTGCTTGCCCTCGGGATCATCGGCATCGTGCTTCTGCAGCGCTCCGAAGGCGGCGGGCTGGGCATGGGGGGCGGCGGTGGCGGCGGCGTGATGTCCAGCCGCGGCACGGCCACCGCATTGTCAAAGGTGACCTGGGCGCTGGGGATCGCGTTCATTGCCACCTCGCTGACCCTGACGATCCTGGCTGCACGCGACGCGGCGACCTCGTCGGTGATGGACGCGCCGGCCGCCACGGCACCGGTTGCGCCCGATGGCGATGACGCGCCGCCGCCGCTGCCTTTCGACCTGCCGCCGACCACCGGGGATGCGCCGATCGCGCCACCGCCGGCCGACTAGGCCCGGCGCGGGGCACAGCCAGCCTGGCGGTGCTTCGCAGCGTGGCCTGAGTCTTCTGGAAAGATCAGCCTGGCAAATCCTTCTGGACGGATTTGTGCCGGACCGCCTCGACACCCGTCCCCCACGCCCGCCTGCCGGCCTCGTTTAAGGTCGGGGTCCGATCGTCGCCCGCGACCGCGCAACCTCCGTGTCGCCGTCATCCATGCCGGGGAGCCATGCGCGGCCCCGGGCCGCCCGGTCAAGGGCGCCGGCCGCGTCACGGCGGCTGTTTACCCCGCCCGCGGCCGCGCCTAAGCTGCGCCGCAGTGCAGCAGGGGCGGACCATGGCCGAGTTCAAGAAAATCCTGATCGCCAACCGGGGCGAGATCGCGATCCGCATCATGCGGGCGGCGAACGAGCTGGGCAAGCGCACGGTGGCGGTGTTCGCCGAGGAAGACAAGCTGAGCCTGCACCGGTTCAAGGCCGACGAGGCCTATCGCATCGGCGAAGGGCTGGGCCCGGTCGCCGCCTATCTGTCGATCCCCGAGATCATCCGGGTGGCCCGGGCCGCCGGCGCGGATGCGATCCACCCCGGCTATGGCCTTTTGTCGGAAAACCCCGATCTGGTCGATGCCTGCGCCGCTGCCGGCATCGCCTTCATCGGCCCCCGGGCCGAGACCATGCGCGCGCTGGGCGACAAGGCCAGCGCCCGGCGGGTGGCGATCGCGGCCGGCGTCCCGGTGATCCCGGCCACCCCGGTCCTGCCCGAGGACATGGACGAGGTGCGCGCCATGGCCGCCGAGATCGGCTATCCGATGATGCTGAAAGCGAGCTGGGGCGGCGGCGGTCGGGGCATGCGGCCCGTGGCCTCGGAAGACGAGCTGGAGGCCAAGGTCCGCGAAGGCCGGCGCGAGGCCGAAGCCGCATTCGGCAATGGCGAGGGGTATCTCGAAAAGATGATCACCCGCGCCCGCCATGTCGAGGTGCAGGTGCTGGGCGACAGCCATGGCGGGCTTTACCACCTGTATGAGCGCGACTGCACCGTGCAGCGGCGCAACCAGAAGATCGTCGAACGCGCGCCCGCCCCCTATCTGACCGACGCCCAGCGGGCCGAGATCTGCGATCTGGGTCTCAGGGTGGCGGCCGAGGTCGGCTATCAGAATGCCGGCACGGTCGAGTTCCTGATGGATATGGAAACGGGCGCGTTCTATTTCATCGAGGTCAATCCGCGCATTCAGGTCGAACACACCGTGACCGAAGAGGTCACCGGCATCGACATCGTGCGGGCGCAGATTCGCATCGCCGAGGGCGCGACGCTGGCCGAGGCAACCGGGGCGGACAGCCAGCAGGATGTGCGGCTGTCGGGCCATGCGCTGCAATGCCGGATCACCACCGAGGACCCGCAGAACAACTTCATCCCCGATTATGGCCGCATCACCGCCTATCGCGGGGCCACGGGGATGGGCATCCGGCTCGATGGCGGGACCGCCTATTCGGGCGCGGTGATCACGCGCTATTACGATTCGCTTCTGGAAAAGGTCACCGCCTGGGCGCCGACCCCCGAACAGGGGATCGCCCGGATGATCCGGGCGCTGCGCGAATTCCGCATCCGCGGCGTGTCGACCAACCTGGCCTTTGTCGAGAACCTGCTGAAAAACCAGACCTTCCGGGCGAATGCGGCGACCACCACATTCATCGACACCACCCCCGAACTGTTCGACTTTCGCCCGCGCCGCGACCGGGCGACGAAAATCCTCACCTATCTCGCGGATGTCACGGTCAACGGGCATCCCGAAACCCTGGGCCGGCCAGGCCCGCCCGCCGGACTGAAACCGGCGAGGGCGCCCGACGTGCCGACCGGCACCGCGCCGCCCGACGGCACCCGGAACCTGTTGGAAACCCACGGGGCGCAAGGCGTGGCCGACTGGCTTGCCGCGCAGGAGCGGGTGCTGATCACCGACACGACGATGCGCGACGGCCACCAGTCGCTGCTGGCCACGCGGATGCGGTCGATCGACATGATCAATGTCGCGCCCGCCTATGCGCATCGCCTGCCCGGCCTCTTCTCGGTCGAATGCTGGGGCGGCGCGACCTTCGACGTGGCCTATCGCTTTCTGCAGGAATGTCCCTGGCAGCGGCTGCGCGATCTGCGCGCGGCGATGCCCAACATCATGACGCAGATGCTGCTGCGCGCGTCGAACGGGGTGGGCTACACCAACTATCCCGACAATGTGGTCCGTTTCTTCGTCAAGCAGGCGGCCGAGACCGGCGTCGACGTGTTCCGCGTGTTCGACAGCCTGAACTGGGTCGAGAACATGCGGGTGGCGATGGATGCAGTGGTCGAGACCGGCCGCGTCTGCGAGGGCGCGATCTGTTATACCGGCGATATCCTGGACCCGGCGCGGGCCAAATACGACCTCCAATACTATGTCGATATGGGCCAGGCGCTGCGCGATGCGGGTGCCCATATCCTGGGGTTGAAGGACATGGCGGGGCTCTTGAAGCCCGACGCGGCGCGGGTGCTGTTCAAGGCGCTGAAGGAAGAGGTCGGCCTGCCGATCCATTTCCACACCCACGACACGTCGGGGCTGGCGGCGGCGACGGTGCTGGCCGCCGTCGAGACCGGCGTCGACGCGGTGGATGCGGCGATGGATGCGATGTCGGGCACCACCTCGCAGCCCTGCCTCGGCTCGATCGTCGCGGCGCTGGCGCACGGGCCCCGCGACCCGGGCCTCGACCTCGGCGCGATCCGCGCGATCTCGGCCTATTGGGAACAGGCGCGGCATCAGTATGCGGCCTTCGAATCGGGGCAGTCGACCCCGGCCTCCGAGGTCTATCTGCACGAGATGCCGGGCGGGCAGTTCACCAATCTGAAGGCGCAGGCCCGCTCGATGGGGCTGGAAGAGCGCTGGCCCGAGATCGCCCGCGCCTATGCCGATGCGAATGCGATGTTCGGCGATATCGTCAAGGTCACGCCCAGCTCCAAGGTGGTGGGCGACATGGCGCTGGTGATGGTCAGCCAGGGGCTGAGCCGGCAGGAGGTCGAGGACCCCGCCATCGATGTCGCCTTCCCCGATTCGGTCGTCGAGATGATGCATGGCGATCTGGGCCAGCCGCCGGGCGGGTTTCCGCCCGCGCTGCAGCAGAAGGTGCTGAAGGGGGCGACACCGGTGACGACGCGCCCCGGGGCCGGCATGGCGCCGGTCGATCTGGAGGCCACCCGCCGGGCCCTGTCGAAGGAGCTTGAGGGCTTCACCGTCGATGACGAGGACCTTGCGGGCTATCTGATGTATCCCAAGGTGTTCCTCGATTATATGGGGCGGCACCGGATGTTCGGGCCGGTCCGGGCGCTGCCGACCAAGGCGTTCTTCTACGGCATGGAGCCGGGCGAGGAACTGTCGGCCGAGATCGACCCGGGCAAGACGCTGGAAATCCGCCTGCAGGCGGTCGGCGAGACCTCGGATGCGGGCGATGTGCGGGTGTTCTTCGAACTGAACGGCCAACCCCGGGTGATCCGGGTGCCCGACCGTGCGGTGGCGGCCGAGGCCAAGGCACACCCGAAGGCCGATCCGGCCAACCCGAACCATCTGGGCGCGCCGATGCCCGGCGTGGTGGCGCGGGTCGCGGTGACCGCCGGGCAAAGCGTGAAACGCGGCGATCTGCTGTTGACGATCGAGGCGATGAAGATGGAAACCGGCATCCATGCCGACCGCGATGGCGAAATCGCCGCCGTCCACGCCCATGCCGGCGCCCAGATCGACGCCAAGGATCTGCTGCTGGAATATGGCTGATACCAACGGTCATCGACCATGACCGTTCGCCGCCTCCCGCTGCGGTGGACTCTTCCCAGAGCTGCGGTTTGCCCGCGAGCAGACGCCGCCTAATGCACCAGCTTTGGCCCGCCCCCGGCGCGTCCCTGTTTCGGCATCACGCCCAGACGCCGCGCCACCTCGGTATAGGCGTCCGCCAGTTCGCCAAGGTCGCGCCGGAACACATCCTTGTCGAGCTTCTGGCCGGTCTCGATATCCCACAGGCGGCAGGAATCGGGGCTGATCTCGTCGGCGACGAGCAGCCTTTGAAAATCGCCGTCCCAGACCCGCCCGACCTCGATCTTGAAGTCAATCAGCCGGATGCCCGCGCCCAGCATGACGCCCGACAGGAAATCGTTCACCCGCAGCGCCAGCGCCACCATATCGTCGAGATCCTGCTGGCTGGCCCAGTTGAAGGCCAGGATGTGTTCCTCGGTCACCAGCGGATCGCCCAGCGCGTCGTCCTTGAAGTAGAACTCGATGATCGGGCGGGGCAGCGGCGTGCCCTCCTCGATCCCCAGCCGTTCGGACAGCGAGCCGGCGGCGACGTTGCGGACCACGACTTCGAGCGGAATGATCTCGACCGCGTGCACCAGCTGCTCGCGCATGTTGAGCCGGCGGATGAAATGGGTCGGCACGCCGATCCCGTTGAGGCCGGCCATGAAGAATTCCGACAGGCGGTTGTTGAGCACGCCCTTGCCCTCGACCACCGCGTGCTTTGCGGCGTTGCCGGCGGTGGCATCGTCCTTGAAATACTGCACGATGGTCCCCGGTTCTGGGCCTTCGTAGAGAATCTTCGCCTTGCCTTCATAGATCAGTTTGCGGCGCGCCATGGGGATCCGGATCGTTTGGGGGCGGGGCCAGGGCGGCCCCGCGACCCACCGGCTATAGGCGATCGGTTGCCCCGGGGCAAGAAACCCTGCAACCGGGCCAGCTGGGTCTTGCTTGAAGGGGGGTGGCGCGCCTATCTTTGCTAACGAAGTATGAACAGGAGAGGGCGATGACCACTTTCGACGAGCGCGAACGCGCCTATGAGGCCAAGTTCGCCCATGATGCAGAGCTGGATTTCAAGGCGGTGGCGCGGCGCAACCGGCTGTTGGGCCTGTGGGCCGCGGCGATCCTCGGCAAGACCGGGGCCGAGGCCGAAGCCTATGCCAAGGATGTGGTGCGGGCCGATTTCGAGGAAGCCGGCCACGAGGATGTGGTGCGCAAGGTGGCCCATGATCTGGGCGACCGATCGAGCCCCGAGGCGATCCGCGCCAAGATGGCCGAATTGCTGGCCGAGGCCCGCAGCCAGGTGATGACCGAAGTGGTCTGAGCGCGGCCACCCTTGGCCGGGCGGGCCGCCTCGGGGGGCATCGAGCCCCCGCTCGGCGGCGGCCGCGCGACAGGCGCGGCCCGGCGCCCGTCACCGGCCGAACACCCGGGCGAAAATCGTGTCGACATGGGCCAGATGCGGGGCGAGGTCGAAACGCGCATCGATCTCGGCCGGCGTCAGATGCGCCGCGACCTCGGGGTCGGCCTTGAGCAGCGCGCGGAAATCGGCGCCCGTTTCCCAGACCGGCATGGCGTTTCGTTGCACCGCGGCATAGGCGGCCTCGCGGCTCAGGCCCTTTTGGGTCAGCGCCAGCAGAACCGCCTGGGAATGGACCAGCCCGCCCAGCCGGTCGAGATTGGCGCGCATCCGGTCGGGATAGACGACCAGATTGGCGATCACCCCGGTCAGCCGAACCAGCGCGAAGTCGAGCGTCACGGTCGCGTCGGGGCCGATCGCCCGTTCGACCGAGGAATGCGAGATGTCGCGCTCGTGCCACAGCGCGACATTCTCCATCGCCGGGATCACCGCCATGCGGACGAGCCGGGCCAGCCCGGTCAGGTTCTCGGACAGCACCGGGTTGCGTTTGTGCGGCATGGCCGAGGACCCCTTCTGGCCCTTCGAGAAATACTCCTCGGCTTCCAGCACCTCGGTCCTCTGCAGATGGCGGATTTCGGTCGCGATCCGCTCGATCGATGAGGCGATCACGCCGAGCGTGGCGAAGAACATCGCGTGGCGGTCGCGCGGGATGACCTGGGTCGACACCGGTTCCGGGATCAGGCCGAGCCGGTCGCAGACATGCGCCTCGACCGCCGGGTCGATATTGGCAAACGTGCCGACCGCGCCCGAAATCGCGCCGGTGGCGATTTCGGCCCGGGCGGCGCGCAACCGGGCGCGGTTGCGATCCATCTCGGCATACATGGTGGCAAGCTTCAGGCCGAAGGTGGTGGGTTCGGCATGGATGCCATGGCTGCGGCCGATGGTGACGGTGTGCTTGTGTTCCATGGCGCGGGTCTTCAGCGCGGCGAGCAACCCGTCGATATCGGCCAGCAGCAGGTCGGCCGCACGGGTCAGCTGGATGTTGAAGGCGGTGTCGAGCACATCCGAACTGGTCATCCCCTGATGCACGAAACG
>DNSZ01000091.1:23214-23940 GCA_003500165.1 Paracoccaceae bacterium
CGGGCGACCAGATCGCGGCCATTTCGGGGCGGGAATAGCGGGGGATCATGGTGGGCCTCCATCTGCCGGACCCGGGGCCATTAGCCCGCACCGCGCAGGGCGTCCAGCGCGCCCCCTTGCAAGCAGGACGGGTCCGGGGCAATGCTGTCGGCGATCAGGAAGAGGGAGGCCGGCAATGGCTGTGACGGCGGAACACCGGGTGTTGAGCGAGGCGGTCTGGCCGATGGCCGGGGCGGCGATCTGGGTCAGGCGGGCGGTGCTGGTCGTGCTGGGGATCGCGGCGCTGGCCGCGGCGGCAAAGATCCGGCTGGCCGTTCCGGGATCGCCTGTGCCGGTCAATATGGGCACCTTCGCGGTGCTGACGGTGGCGGCTGCCTATGGCCCGCGGCTGGGTCTGGCGACGATCCTGGGCTATCTGCTGATCGGCGCGCTCGGCTTTGACGTCTTCGCGGGTTCCTCGGCCGAACTGGCTGGCTGGACCTACATGACCGGGTCCACCGGGGGCTATCTGCTGGGCTTTGTCCTGGCGACCCTGGCGCTGGGCTGGGCGGCGCGGCGCGGGCTCGACCGCAGCGTGGCCGGCATGGCAGGCGCAATGGCCGTCGGCATGGCGCTGATCTATCTCCCGGGGGTCCTGTGGCTGGGCGTGCTCTATGGCTGGAACGAACCGATCCTGGCCTGGGGGCTTT
Organism: Paracoccaceae bacterium; assembly: GCA_003500165.1. Taxonomy (GTDB): domain Bacteria; phylum Pseudomonadota; class Alphaproteobacteria; order Rhodobacterales; family Rhodobacteraceae; genus UBA10424. The sequence continues at coordinate 23,904 of DNSZ01000091.1, forward strand.
ACCCGTTCCTGATCGGCGACGCGCTGAAGCTGGGGCT
>DNSZ01000091.1:24111-33597 GCA_003500165.1 Paracoccaceae bacterium
GCCGTCGATGTCGGACGGCACCTTGAAATAGTACTGCACCGGAAGATGCGTGGTCTCGTCGCGATAAAGCCCGACATAGCCGACCCGCGCCGACGGGATCAGTTCCAGCACCCCGTCCAGAAGCCCGTTGCCCGCGCGCAGGATCGAGATCAGCGCGGGCTTCTTGCCGGCCAGAACGGGCGCGTCGATTTCGGCCAGCGGCGTTTCGATGGGCTTCGTTGTCAACGGCAGATCGTCGGATATCTCATAGGCCAGCAGCATCGAAATTTCGCGCATCAGCCGCCGAAAGGACGAGGTCGAACAGCCCTTGTCGCGCATCAGCGTCAGCTTGTGCTGGATCAGCGGATGATCGACCACGGTAAGATTCGGATGATCCCCGGTCATGCTTGGCCCCCCTTGCCCGGCGCGCGACGTCGCGCCCGGCAAATGGTGGCAGGCGCCGAACCCTGCCGCAAGGCGGTTCCATGCCGCGACATCGCGTGGCCACCGCCCGCAAGGGTCATTTCGCCATCAGGTCGGTGCCATGCGCACCGGGCTCCAATCCCAGATGCGCGGCCACCGTGGCGCCGACATCGACAAAGGCGAGCAGGCCGAGCGCACCCGCGCCGGCGCCGGCGATCAGCACCGGTACCCTCTCTCGGGTGTGGTCGGTGCCACGCCAGGTCGGGTCGTTGCCATGATCGGCGGTAAAGACGGCGATGTCGCCGGGCCGCAGCCGGGGCAGGAACCCCCCGACCCGGGCGTCGAACCATTCGAGCGCGCGGGCATAACCCGCGACATCGCGCCGGTGACCGTAAAGCGCGTCGAACTCGACGAAATTGGCGAAGACCAGCGCGCCGTCTTCGGCGGTTTCGGCAAGCCGGTCGAGATGGTCGAAAAGCGCGGCGTCGTCCTTGCCCTTGTGGCTGTGGCCGATGCCGCGCCCGGAAAAGATGTCGCTGATCTTGCCAATCGCATGGGTCGGATGGCGGGCCTCCTCTGCTCTGTCGAGCAATGTCGGCCCAGGCGGCGCGCAGGCATAGTCGTGCCGGTTCGCGGTGCGCGTGAAGCCGGTTTCGGGGTCACCGATGAAGGGCCGCGCGATGACCCGGCCGACCCGCATGGCATGCAGCCTCGGGGCCAGCGCCTGGCACAGCTGCAACAGCCGGTCGAGGCCGAAAGCCGTCTCATGGGCGGCGATCTGGAACACCGAATCGGCCGAGGTATAGCAGATCGGCCAGCCGGTGCGCAGATGCTCGGGACCCAGCCTTGCGATGATCTCGGTGCCCGAGGCGTGCTCGTTGCCCAGAATCCCGTCGGTGCCCGCCAGCCGGGCGGCCTCGGCCGCCAGTTCGGGGGGAAAGGTCGGACGCGTATCGGGGAAATAGTGCCAGTCCCAGGGCACCGGCTGGCCGGCCAGTTCCCAATGCCCCGACGGGGTGTCCTTGCCGCGGCTTTGCTCGGTCGCCGCGCCCCAGCGCCCGGTCGGCCGGGCGCCAAGCCCCGGCGCGGCCACGCCCGAGGCCAGCCGGATCGCCGCGCCCAGCCCCAGCCGGTCGAGCACCGGCATCCGCAGCGGCCCCGAGCGGCCGTCCTCGGCCGCGCCGGCGGCGCAGGCCTCGGCGATATGGCCCAGCGTGTTGGCGCCCGCATCGCCGAATTCGGCGGCATCGGGCGCGCCACCGCAGCCGACCGAATCCATCACGATCAGGAAGGCGCGGCTCATCCCACCCGGCCGCGGATCGCCGGCGGCGCCTCGGCCGGCGCGTCGGCCACCCGATAGGCGCCGCGCACTGCCGCCGCCGCCGCGCCGGCGGTCGAGGTATCGGCGGCATGCACCCGGGCCAGCGGGTGCTGGCTGTCGACCGCATCGCCGATCCGGGCAAGCCGGTCGAGGCCGACGGCGGGATCGATCCGGTCGGTCTCGACCCGGCGCCCGCCGCCCAGGCGCACCACCGCCATGCCCAGCGCGCGGCCGTCGATGGCGGTGACGATGCCGCGCCGGGCCGGCACCACGTCGCGCACCACCGGGGCGCGCGGCAGATGGCGCCCGGCCTGGGCCACGATGTCGGCCGGCCCGCCAAGGGCGGTGACCATCGCCTCGAACCGTTCGGCCGCGCGGCCGCTGGCGATCGCCTTGGCGATCGTCGCCGCGCCTGCCTCGGCGTCGGGGGCGATCCCGTGCAGGGCCAGAAGCGCGCCGCCCAGCGCGCGGCTGACCTCGGCCAGCCGGGCCTCTCCGGTCCCGCCGGCCAGGATCTCGACCGCCGCGTGCACTTCAAGCGCGTTGCCCGCAGCCGTCGCCAGCGGCTGGTCCATATCGGTGATCAGCGCGCAGCACGGGCAGCCCGCCGCCACCGCGCCCGATACCAGGGCCCGGGCCAGCGCATTGGCCTGATCCTCGCCCGGCAGGAAGGCGCCCGAGCCGACCTTGACGTCGAGCACCAGCCCAGCGAGGCCCGCGGCAAGCTTCTTCGACAGGATCGACGGCACGATCAGATCGATCGTCTCCACCGTCGCGGTGACATCGCGCACCGCATAAAGCCGCCGGTCGGCCGGCGCCACATCGTCGCTGGCGCCGACGATGGCGCAGCCGACATCCGCCACCACCGCCTGCAGACGCTCGGCCGGAATGTCGGGGGCATAGCCGGGGATCGCCTCCATCTTGTCGAGCGTGCCGCCGGTATGGCCGAGGCCGCGGCCCGAGATCATCGGCACATAGGCGCCGCAGGCGGCCAGCGCGGGCGCCAGGATCAGCGACACCGTGTCGCCGATCCCGCCCGTCGAATGCTTGTCGAGCACCGGCCCCGGCAGCGACCAGCGCAGCACCCGCCCCGAATCGCGCATCGCGCGGGTCAGCGCGCCGCGTTCGGCATCCGACAGCCCGTTGAGCAGCACTGCCATGGCAAACGCGCCGGCCTGGGCGTCGCTGACGCGCCCGTCCGACAGCCCATGCGCGAACCAGGTCAGTTCGGCGGCGTCGAGCGTGCCGCCATCGCGCTTCTTCGCCAGGATCGCGCGGGCGTCCATCAGACCCCTTCCATATGGCCGGCCGCAAAGCCCGCGGGCAGCAAGGCGCCGACCGTGGTCCGGACCTGCGGGCCGGCAAGCCCGGCCAGGATCACCGGCGCATCGTCGGGCGCGAATTCGGCCAGTTTCTGGCGGCAACCGCCGCAGGGACTGATCGGATGGGCGCTGTCGGCCACCACCAGCACGGCGGCAATGCGGGTCTCGCCCGCCGCCACCATGGCCGCAATCGCACCCGCCTCGGCACAGGTGCCTTCGGGATAGGCGGCGTTCTCGACATTGCAGCCGGAGTAGATCGCCCCGTCGGCGCCGAGGATCGCCGCGCCGACGGCAAAGCCCGAATAGGGCACATAGGCGCGGTCGCGCACCGCCAGGGCGGCGGCGAACAGGGCGTCGGTATCGGGCGGGCTGGTCATGGCGCCAGATTGCGCCCGGGCCGCGCCGGATGCAAGCGGCCCGATCCGCCGGCTTGCGGTGGCGCAGGGCGCTTCGAGGCGCGTTCGCCCCGCCTAGCGGGCGGCGTCTGCCTGGGCGTAGCCCATGCCGCGCAGCGCCTGCGCGATCTCGTCCAGAATCTCCGGATCGTCGATGGTCGCCGGCATCTTCCATTCCGCGCCATCGGCGATCTTCGCCATGGTGCCGCGCAGCACCTTGCCCGAGCGGGTCTTGGGCAGGCGGGGGACCACGCAGGCCAGCCGGAACGCCGCGACCGGGCCGATCTGGTCGCGCACCAGCTTCACGCATTCGGCGACGATCTCGGGCTCGGCCCGGTCGACGCCTGCATTGAGGCACAGAAACCCCATCGGCAACTGGCCCTTCAGGTCGTCGGCCACCCCGATCACCGCGCATTCGGCGACATCCGGATGCGCCGCCAGCACCTCTTCCATCGCGCCGGTGGACAGCCGATGTCCCGCCACATTGATCACGTCATCGGTGCGCGCCATGATGTAAAGATAGCCGTCCTCGTCGCGATAGCCCGCATCGCCGGTTTCGTAGTAGCCCGGGAAGTGGTGCAGATAGGCCTTCTCGAAGCGGTCGTCGGCGTTCCACAGCGTCGGCAGGCAGCCCGGCGGCAGCGGCAGCTTCACCGCGATGGCGCCCAGTTCGCCGGGCGCCAGTTCGTGCCCGTCATCGCCCAGCACATGCACGTCGAAGCCCGGCATCGGCACGCCGGGCGAGCCGGTCTTTTGCGGCAACAGCCCCAGACCCAGCGGATTGGCGCAGATCGCCCAGCCGGTTTCGGTCTGCCACCAATGGTCGATCACCGGCACGCCCAGATGGCGCGCCGCCCAGTTCACCGTGTCGGGGTCGGCGCGTTCGCCGGCCAGGAACAGCGCGCGGAGGCTTTTCAGGTTGTAGTCGCCGATCAGCGCGCCCTGCGGGTCCTGCCGCTTGATCGCGCGAAAGGCGGTCGGCGCGGTGAACAGGCAGGCGACCTTGTGGTCCTGGATCACCCGCCAGAACGCGCCGGCATCGGGCGTGCCCACCGGCTTGCCCTCATAGACGATGGTGGTGTTGCCATGGATCAGCGGCCCATAGGCGATGTAGCTGTGCCCGACCACCCAGCCGACATCCGAGGCCGCCCAGAACACCTCGCCCGGATCGACGCCATAGACATTCTTCATCGTCCAGTTGAGCGCCACCAGATGCCCCGCAGTGGGCCGCACCACCCCCTTGGGCTGGCCGGTGGTGCCGGAGGTGTAAAGGATGTAGGCGGGGTGGTCGCCCTCGACCGGCAGGCATTCGGCCGGCTCCACCCCGTACTGGAAGGCGTGCCAGTCGTCGTCGCGGCCTTCTTCCATATGGGCGACCTCCTGCTCGCGCTGGAACACCACGCAGAAATCTGGCCGATGGGTGGCCTGCGCCAGCGCATCGTCCAGCAGCGGCTTGTAATGGACGATTCGGCCCGGCTCGATCCCGCAAGAGGCGGCGAGGATGCATTTGGGTTTGGCATCGTCGATCCGGACCGCCAGCTCATGCGCGGCAAAGCCGCCGAACACCACCGAATGCACCGCGCCGATCCGCGCGCAGGCCAGCATCGCCTCCAGCGCCTCGGGGACCATCGGCATGTAGATGATGACGCGGTCGCCCTTTTCCACGCCCTTGGCGCGCAGCGCCCCGGCCAGCGAGGCGACGCGGTTCTTCAGCTCGGCGAAGGTGATCTTGTGGGTGACCCCGGTGACCGGGCTGTCATGGATGATCGCGAATTGCGCGCCCCGGCCCGCCGCGACATGGCGGTCGACCGCGTTCCAGCAGGCGTTGATGCGGCCATCGGCGAACCAGCGGCAGAACGGGGCGGCGTCGTCGAACAGGGCTTTCGAGGGCAGCTGCGCCCAGTCGAGGCCCTGTGCGGCCTGCATCCAGAAGGCCTCGGGATCGGCCTGCCAGGCGGCATAGGTGGCGGCATAGCTCATGATCTGTCCCCCCAGAGCCGTTTTGCGAAAGTGTCGCAAACGGGCGCCCGCCGCGCAAGACGATTGCTGGCGCGCGCTCCTCCGCCCTGCGGGCGACGTCGCGGCGCGCGCGGCGGGCGGGCAAGGGCAAGCGCAGACCGGCGATCGGGGCCTTCGCTATTGGTCCACCAGCCCCTCGGCTTCGAGATGGCCAAGCAGTGACAGCACATTGGGGGCGGTGACATCGATCGCGCCCTCGATGAAGAAGCCCAGCATCCCGTCGCCCAGATCGCGGAAGCCACCGCGGGTGACCCGCGTGTTGAGCGCCTGCAGCGCCTCGGGCAGATCGAGGCAATTGTCGGGCTGGTCGAGCGCCGCGTTGATCTCGCCGCGCAGGTCGTCGGCGATCGTGGTGGCGAGGCCGGTGATGTCCAGCACCGCGCCGATCAGCCCGCTTGGCTGGATCTGAAGCGAATCGAGCCGGGCGGTCACGCAGCCGGCCTCGATCCCGCCGGCCAGCACGGCCTCGACCGTCGTGGTGTTGGTCAGAAACCGAACCCGGTAGGACAAGTCCTCGAACCCGTTGCAGCCGTAAAGCGTGACCTCGACCGTGCCATTGGCGCGCAGCAGCCCGCCTTCGGCGCGCAGCCGGTCGAGGCGATAGGCAACCCGCCGGGTGCAGGACAGGTCGAGCACATCGCTCAGGATGTCGGGCAGCACCGCCTGGACATGGCGCAGATCGCCATCGGCACGGGCCTCGATCGTCCGCTCGTTGACGGCATCGAGCCGGACGAGGATCGAGACCGGGACGCGCTGCCCTTCGAGGTCGAGCGTCTGCGAGATGGCGAAACGCTGGGTCTGGCCGGTTGCCGGCAGCGCGGCAAGGACAAGAAGTGCGATCAGGCGCAGCATGGGCAGGCCCCGTTTGATGGTTCGCGGGTCACGTTAACCGCGCCCGGCGGCGGGTCAATCCTTGTCCTCGTTGCGCAGGATGCGTCCGATGATCGCCGTCGTCCGGGGCGTGTAGACATAGGCGGTGCGCGCGGTCGCCCCGGCGCGGGCGCGCATCCGGATCACGCCGAACACCGACAACACCAGATGCGCCAGAGCGATGAAGGCGAACATCGCCCAGGGGCCGAGGGCGCCGATCAGCCCGGCAGCGACAAGCGGGCTGGCGATCGCGCCGATGGCGAACAGGAAAACCAGCGCCGAGGACAGTTCGGCGGCCTCTTCGGGGCGGGCGAAGTCGTTGGCATGGGCGGTGGCGACCGAATAGACCGGAAAGGTCACCAGGCCGAACGCCACCGCTGCCGCAAAGACCGGCCCGGTGCCCGCCTCGGCGGCGGCGACCGTGCCCGCGCAGGCGGCGATTGCGGCCAGCGACAGGCCGATCAGCACCCAGCGGCGGTCGTACCGGTCCGCCAGCCAGCCCACGGGCAGCTGCGCCAGCGCGCCGCCCAGGATGAAGGCGGCCAGAAAAAGCGCGATCTGATCGGCCGACAGGCCGACCTCCTGGCCGTAGATCGGCCCGACCATGCGGAACGCGCCCCCGGTCAGCCCGGCCGTCACCACGCCCGCGGCGGCCAGCGGCGACAGGCGGATCGCGGCCAGCGGGCGCAGCCTGGGCGCGGCCGGCAGCGGCGGCTGGGACGTGCGCGTCAGCGTCATCGGCAGCAGCGCCGCCGCGGCAAAGATCGCCAGCACGTTGTAGGAGGCATAGGCGGCCGGCGGCAGCACCCCGATCAGCCCCTGCGCCCCAAGCTGCGCCACCAGGTCGACAAGCCGGTAGGTGCCCATCGCCCGGCCGCGATTGGCGTTGTCGAGACGGGCCTGCAGCCAGGCCTCGATCACCGTGTAGCAGCCGGCGACACACAGCCCGGTCAGCACCCGCATCCCCGCCCAGGCCAGCGGTTCGGTCACCAGCATGTGGGCCAGCGCGCCGATCGTGCCCGCGGCGGTAAAGGCGGCGAAGGCCCGGGCATGGCCGACCCGCCCCATCAGCCGCGGCGCCCCCCAGCAGCCGATCAGGAAGCCCAGAAAATGGGCCGAGCCAAGGAGCCCGATTTCGGTCGGTGAAAAGCCGAGCGCGGCACCCGACAACGCGTCGAGCGGGCCGATGCCGCCGGCCGACAATTGCAGCAGCACGACCGAGGCGAAGAGGGCACCAAAGGCGAAAAGCACGGACATGGCGTGGGTATCGCCTGCCGCTGCGCCGCCCGACCGCCCGTTTGCGACCTCGTCGGGCGGCGTGGCAGACTGGCGGCAGCCTGCCATCGCGTCTATACGGGCGGCCGGGCAAAGGGGGGCGTCATGCGCTATGCAGTGATCGGGCTGGGCAATCTTGGCGGACATCTGGCGGCAAGCCTGCTGCAGCATGGCTTTGCCGTGATCGTGCATGACCGCGACGCGGCCCGCGCGACCGATCTGCTGGCCGCCGGCGCCGACTGGGCCGACGACCCGGCCACGGCCGCCACGGGTGCCGACGCGCTGATCACCTGCCTGCCGGCGCCGGCGATCTCGGAGGCAGTGCTGCGCGCCGCCCTGCCGGCCCTGGCGCCGGGCACCGCCTGGATCGAGATGTCGACGCTCGGTCGCGACGACATCCTGCGGCTGGCGGGGCTGGCCGCCGAACACGGGGTCGACACGCTCGAATGTCCGGTCACCGGCGGGGTCCATCTGGCGCGCAGCGGCCAGATCACCGTGCTGGCAGGCGGCGATGCGGCGCTGTTCGCCGCGCACCGCCCCGCGCTCGAGGCGATGGGGGGACGGCTGTTTCACATGGGGCCGCTCGGGTCGGCCGCGGTGATCAAGGTGATCACCAACATGCTTGCCTTCATCCATCTGGTGGCCGATGGCGAGGCGCTGATGCTGGCCCGGCGCGCCGGGCTCGATCTGGGTCAGGCCTGGGCGGCGATCGCGGCCTCGTCGGGCACGTCCTTCGTGCACGAAACCGAGGGGCAGCTGATCCTTAACGGCTCCTACGACATCGCCTTTACCATGGATCTTGCGCTGAAGGATCTGGGCTTCGCGCACGCCTTCGGGCGCGAATTCGGCGTGCCGCTGGCGCTTGCCGGACTGACCGAGCAGATTTTCGTCCAGGGGCGCGCCGCCTATGGCGGCGACGCGCAATCGACCCAGATCGTGAAGCTGCTGGAAGATGCGCTTGGCACCGATCTGCGGGCGCCGGGCTTTCCCGCGCGGCTGGAATGACCCCCGGTCGCGGCGGCGTCGGCATCGGCTATCGCGTCGGCACCGGCGTATCGCCGGCATAGTCGTAGAAGCCGCGCCCGGTCTTGCGGCCCAGCCAGCCGGCCTCGACATATTTGCCAAGCAGCGGGCAGGGCCGGTATTTGGTGTCGCCCAGTTCGGAATGCAGCACGTTCATGATCGCCAGGCAGGTGTCGAGCCCGATGAAATCGGCCAGTTCCAGCGGGCCCATGGGATGATTCGCGCCCAGCTTCATCGATGTGTCGATGGCGCGCACATTACCGACCCCCTCGTAAAGCGCATAGACCGCCTCGTTGATCATCGGCACCAGGATGCGGTTGACGATGAAGGCCGGCGCATCCGCGGCCGAGGCCGCGGTCTTGCCGATCCGTTCCACGACTTCGAGCATCGTCCGATAGGTCGCGTCCGAGGTCTGCAGCCCGCGGATCAGCTCGACAAGCTTCATCACCGGGACCGGGTTCATGAAATGCAGCCCCATGAAGCGCTCGGGCCGGTCGGTCCTTGATGCCATCCGGGTGATCGGCAGGGACGAGCTGTTGGTGGTCAGCAGGGTGTGGGCCAGCAGATGCGGCTGCAGGCTGGCAAAGATCTGGTCCTTGACCGCTTCGCGCTCGGTCGCGGCCTCGATCACCAGATCGGTCGCCGCCGCCGCGGTCACCTCGGCGGTGGTCGCGATCCGGTCGAGCGTCGCGGCAAGCGCTTCCGCGTCGATCCGGCCCTTCGCCTCCTGCCGCGCCAGGTTGCGCGCGATCCGGTCGCGCGCGGCGGCCAGCGCGTCTTCGGAAACGTCGCTCAGCACCACGGCGAAGCCGGCCTCGGCAAAGACCTGGGCGATGCCGCTGCCCATCTGGCCGGCGCC
>DNSZ01000255.1 GCA_003500165.1 Paracoccaceae bacterium
CGTCAAGGGCGAATTCGTCGGCGGCTGCGACATCGTCACCGAGATGACGCTGTCGGGCGAGCTTGATCAGCTGTTCGACACCAAGGGCATCGCCTTTGACAAGGAGGCTGCCGACAAGATCCGCGAGGCGAACGGCTGATACCAAGGCGCGATGCGTGTGGCTTTTGCGTCAGGTCCGCCTGCCGCCCCCGGCGCGATCTTCGGCCTGATCTGCCAGCGCCTCGACACGGGCGGCCAGTTCGGCCAGAAACTCCTCGACCCGCCGGGGCACCACCGGCACCTCGACCCGTTCGGGCTTCGGCGGGGGAACGTCGCGCAGCGCGGCGATCTCGCGATCCTGCCGTTCGAGCCGCGCCTTGCTCTCGCGCAGCGCCTCCTCCATCGCGCCCACCCGGTCCGACAACATCAGCCCGGCCAGCAGCAGCAGCCGCGATTCGGGCAGCCGGCCGGCCTGTTCGCCGATCCGCTGCGCCTCGGTGTCGAGCCGCTGTGCCGCCGTCCGGACCGAGGTCTCCTCTCCCGGGTCGCAGGCCAGGCTAAAGCCGCGCCCGCCGATCATCACCTCGATCTCAGGCATCGTCGACCTCCCCCGATAGTGGCTGCAATTCCGCGATGACGGCCTCGACCTCGGCCAGGTCCTGGGCCCGCGCCGTCCGCAGCGCGTCGGCTTCGGCCCGCGCGGCGGCCGCCAGGGCGGCGATCTCGCCCTGCAGTGCCTCTTGGGCGTCGGCCATGCGGTCGAGCTTGGCCGCGAGCGCGTCGATCCGTTTGGCGAGCCCGCTATCGTCCGGCTCCGGCGGCGGGGCGGCGGGCGCCTCGAGGGCTGCGGAAATCCGCTGCAGCGCGGATGCGATCCGCGCTTCCGACTCGTCGATCCCGGTCATCCTGCCTGCCTTCCCTGCGGTCGCTTGCCCGATTCGCGGCAGATTAGCCAATCCGGCAGGGTCTTGGCCAGCGCCCGGCGTGCCCCCAAGGCCCTTCCCTGACGGCCTCTGATCTGGCAGAGTGCCCAAAACAACGAGCAGTCCATGGCCAACGATCTTCTTTCCGCCGCAAACGCGGCGCCCGATACCGCCTATGATGCCCATTCGATCGAGGTCCTGGAAGGGCTCGAACCGGTGCGAAAACGCCCGGGCATGTATGTCGGCGGCACCGACGAACGGGCGCTGCATCACCTGGCCGCCGAGGTCCTCGACAACGCGATGGACGAGGCCGTGGCGGGTCACGCCAGCCGCATCGAGGTCACGCTTCACGAAGACGGGTCGCTGACGATCCGCGACAACGGGCGCGGCATCCCGGTCGACCCACACCCCAAATTCCCCAGGAAATCCGCACTCGAGGTGATCCTCTGCACCCTGCATGCGGGCGGGAAGTTTTCCGGCAAGGCCTATCAGACCTCGGGCGGGCTGCATGGCGTGGGCGTCTCGGTCGTCAACGCGCTGTCGGACCGGCTGCGGGTCGAGGTCGCGCGCGACCGCACCCTTTATGCCCAGGAGTTCGCCCGCGGCCTGCCGCAGGGCAAGCTGGCCGAGATCGGCCCGGCCCCCAACCGGCGCGGCACCACCGTGACGTTTCACCCCGACCCCGAGATTTTCGCCGCCCACCGGTTCCGCCCGGCGCGGCTGTTTTCCATGGCCCGGTCCAAGGCCTATCTGTATTCCGGGGTCGAAATCCGCTGGTCCTGCGCCGTCGCCGATGGCGATGTGCCGGCCGAGGCGCGGTTCCACTTCCCCGGCGGTCTGGCCGATTATCTGGGCGAGGTGCTGAACGGCGCCGAGACCTATGCCCCGGCGGCCTTTGCCGGCCGGGTCGAATTCGCCGAACGCTTCGGCCAGCCCGGTTCGGTCGAATGGGCGATCAACTGGACGCCGGCGCGCGACGGCTTCATCCGGTCCTATTGCAACACCATCCCGACGCCCGAGGGCGGCACCCATGAAGCGGGCTTCTGGGCCGCCATCCTGAAGGGGCTGCGCGCCTATGGCGACCTGGCCGGCAACAGGAAGGCCGCCCAGATCACCCGCGACGACCTGATGGCGGGCGCCGCGGCGATGGTGTCGTGCTTCATCCGCGAGCCCGAATTCGTCGGCCAGACCAAGGACCGGCTGGCCACCGTCGAGGCGCAGAAGCTGGTCGAGGGCGCGCTGCGCGACCCGTTCGACCATTGGCTGGCGGCCGATCCGCGGGCCGCCGGCGCGGTGCTCGATTTTCTGGTGCTGCGGGCCGAGGAACGGCTGCGCCGCCGGGCCGAGAAGGAGACGCAACGGAAAAGCGCCACCAAGAAGCTGCGTCTGCCCGGCAAGCTGGTGGATTGCGCCCGCCAGTCCCGCGACGGCACCGAGCTTTTCATCGTCGAGGGCGACAGCGCGGGCGGCTCGGCCAAGATGGCCCGCCAGCGCGAAACCCAGGCGCTGCTGCCGTTGCGCGGCAAGGTGCTGAACGTGCTGGGCGCGGCCGGCGCAAAGCTCCACCAGAACGCCGAGATTTCGGACCTTGCGCAGGCGCTGGGGGTCGGTCTGGGCAGCCGCTTCCGCACCGAGGATCTGCGCTATGAAAAGGTCATCATCATGACCGATGCCGATGTCGACGGGGCGCATATCGCGGCGCTTCTGATGACCTTCTTCTTTGCCCAGATGCGCCCGCTGATCGATCACGGGCATCTCTATCTGGCCTGCCCGCCGCTTTATCGGCTGACCCAGGGCGCGGCCCGTGTCTATGCGCTCGACGATGCCGAGAAGGACCGGCTGCTGGCCAAGGGGCTGGGCGGCAAGGGCAAGATCGAGGTCAGCCGCTTCAAGGGGCTGGGCGAGATGGACGCCAAGGATCTGCGCGAGACGACGATGAATCCGGCCACAAGGCGGCTCATCCGGGTGGCGATCGACGATGTCGATCCGGGCGCCACGGCCGACCTGATCGATCGGCTGATGGGCAAGAAGCCCGAGGCGCGCTTTGCCTATATCCAGGAAAACGCCCGCTTCGTGGAGGCGCTCGACGTGTGAAGGCGATGCGCAGATCGCCGCCCGGCGGGGCCGGCCGGCACGGTGGCGGACCGCACGCCACCGACAAAGGAAAGGACAGCCAGCGGGATCGGGACATGGCGCCCTTGCCGACGCGACGGCTCGTTCATCGGCATGCGGGCGGTGATGGCTTTCCCCGCCCCGATGTTCGCGACACGGCAATGCGCAAAACCGCATCGCCCACCGGCGCGTCGCGACGCCCAGACATCCCGCAATACCCCCGCCGATCGATCACGCGCCTGCCGCTATAGGGCGGCGCGCCGAGGCGCTGATACCAAAACGCGATGAGCATGACTCATCGCGCCTTGGTATCAGGCGGTCAGCCCCTCGGGCTCGGCCATGCCATGCGCCCGGCAACACGCGGTCAGCGTGTTGGCCAGCAGGCAGGCGATGGTCATCGGCCCGACCCCCCCCGGCACCGGGGTGATCGCCCCGGCAACCCGGCAGGCCGATGCAAAATCCACATCGCCGACGATCCGCGTCTTGCCCTCCCCGCGCTCCGGCGCGGGCAGGCGGTTGATGCCGACATCGATGACCGTGGCGCCGGGCTTGATCCAGTCGCCCGGCACCATTTCCGGCCGGCCCACCGCGGCGACCAGGATGTCGGCGCGGCGGCAGACCGCGGCCAGATCGCGGGTCCGCGAATGGGCCACGGTCACCGTGGCGCTGTCGCGCAGCAGCAGCTGCGCCATCGGCTTGCCGACGATGTTCGACCGGCCGAGGACCACCGCGTCGGCGCCCGAAAGGCTGCCCAGCCGGTCGCGCAGCAGCATCAGACAGCCCAGCGGCGTGCAGGGCACCAGCGCCTTCTGCCCGGTCGCCAGCAGACCCACATTGGAGATGTGAAAGCCGTCGACATCCTTGGCGGGATCGATCGCGTTGATGACCGCATCGGCGTTGATATGGCCCGGCAAGGGCAACTGGCAGAGGATGCCATGCACCGCCGGGTCGGCATTGAGCCGCGCGATCAGCGCCAGCAGCGCGACCTCGGCCGTGGCCTCGGGCAGACGGTGTTCAAAGCTCTGCATCCCCGCTTCGACGGTCTGGCGCTGCTTGTTGCGCACATAGATCTCGCTTGCCGGATCGGAGCCGACGATGACCACCGCCAGTCCCGGGGTGAGGCCGCGATCCCCCGTCAACCGCGCCACATGGGCGGCCACCCGTTCCCGGACATCGGCCGCAAAGGCCTTTCCGTCGATGATGTCGGCGGTCATCTGGCTCCCCTCGCTGCGATCGGGGCCCGCGTTCCGCCCCCCATCGAGGGGGGCGGAACGCGCCGCCCGTCCGGGGCTCGATGCCCCGGGCGGGCGGGGCCCGCAACCCCTAGAACAGTCCTTCGATCTCGCCCGCCGCGTTCAGCCCGATCGCCTCGGCCGCAGGCACTTTCGGCAGGCCCGGCATGGTCATGATCTCGCCGCAGATCGCCACGACAAAGCCCGCGCCGGCGGACAGCCGCACCTCGCGCACCGGCACCGAATGGCCGGTCGGCGCACCGCGCAAATTCGGGTCGGTCGAAAAGGAATACTGCGTCTTGGCCATGCAGATCGGCAGGTCGCCATACCCCTCGGCCTCCCAGGCATGCAGCTGGTCGCGGATCTTCTTGTCGGCCAGCACCGCGTCGGCACGATAGATGCGCCGGGCGATCGTCTCGATCTTTTCGAACAGCGGCATCGCATCGGGGTAGATCGGCGCGAATTGCGCCGCCCCGCTTTCGGCGATCTCGGCCACGCGGTTGGCCAGCGCCTCGATCCCCTTCGAGCCTTCGGCCCAGTGCCGGCACAGATGCGCCTCGGAGCCCTGCTCGGCGGCGAAACGCGTGACGGCCTCGATTTCCGCCTCGGTATCGCCGGCGAAATGGTTGATCGCCACGACGACCGGCACGCCGAAGCCTTTGACGTTCTCGATATGGCGACCCAGATTGGCGCAGCCCCTGACAACTGCGTCCACATTCTCGGTGCCCAGATCGGCCTTGGCCACGCCGCCATTCATCTTCATCGCCCTGACCGTCGCGACCAGCACCACGCAATCGGGCGCCAGACCCGCCTTGCGGCATTTGATGTTCATGAATTTCTCGGCCCCCAGATCGGCGCCGAAGCCCGCCTCGGTCACCACGTAATCGGCGAGTTTCAGCGCCGTCGTGGTGGCCACCACCGAATTGCAGCCATGGGCGATATTGGCGAACGGCCCGCCATGCACGAAGGCGGGGTTGTTTTCCAGCGTCTGCACCAGATTGGGCTGCAGCGCGTCCTTCAACAGCACCGTCATCGCCCCGTCCGCCTTCAGGTCGCGGGCGCGCACCGGGCTGCGGTCGCGGCGATAGGCGACGATCATGTCGCCCAGACGGCGCTGCAGATCGTCGAGGTCCGACGCCAGGCACAGGATCGCCATCACCTCGGACGCGACCGTGATGTCAAAGCCGGTCTGGCGCGGAAACCCGTTCGCCACCCCGCCGAGCGAGGTGACGGTATCGCGCAGCGCCCGGTCGTTCATGTCGAGCACGCGGCGCCAGGCCACGCGGCGGGCGTCGATTTCCAGTTCGTTGCCCCAATAGATGTGGTTGTCGATCATCGCCGACAGCAGGTTGTGGGCGCTGGTGATGGCGTGAAAATCCCCTGTGAAATGGAGGTTCATGTCCTCCATCGGGACGACCTGCGCATAACCACCGCCGGCCGCGCCGCCCTTCATGCCGAAACAGGGCCCGAGCGAGGCCTCGCGGATGCAGATCGCGGCGCGCTTGCCGATCCGGTTCAGCCCGTCGCCAAGACCCACCGTGGTCGTCGTCTTGCCCTCGCCCGCCGGCGTGGGGTTGATCGCGGTCACCAGGATCAGCTTGCCCTGGGGCCGACCGCCAAGCCCCTTGATGAAATCGGCGCCGATCTTGGCCTTGTCATGGCCGAAGGGCAGCAGCGCCTCGGACGGGATGCCCAGCTTCGCGCCAATCTCCTGGATCGGCTTCTTCTGCGCGGCGCGCGCGATTTCGATATCGGATTTCGGTGCCATTGGTGCCTCCCCCCATGGTTCCGGCCCGCATAGCCCGCCATGCCCGCAAGTCCGCCTGCGTTTCCGACACAAGCGGGCCGGAACCATGGGGGGA
>DNSZ01000252.1 GCA_003500165.1 Paracoccaceae bacterium
CCGGCGGGTCAGGATCGCCGCCCCGCCGGGATAGGCCGCGGCGCGCCCGATCGGTTGCGCAAATGGCGACCGGCTACTGTCGGGTGCTCCCGGGCGCGCGCCCGGGAGCGCGCCCGCCGCGCGGCGGGCGCCCCCCGGATGCCGGTGTGCCGGGCGGATCCTAGCAAGAGTCCATGATCGTGACAGGGATCGGGCTTCCGCACCAACCAACCACCAATCCTGTCCCATCCCCTTGGCGAGACTGGCAGCCGAAACGGGGAGGTGGCTCTGGCGCAATGGTCACCCTCATCGCGCCTTGGTAGCCGTTCAACGCGAGGCCAACCGGCCAGAAATTGCGGCGTGGGCCACATGCCTTGCCGCATCTGGCCGGTGCGGCCTTGCCTGACCCGCCCTGCCCGCGCTATCCCGCGATTCCGTGGCCGGGGCGGTATCGCCCGTGATCGGGCCGCCAGCCGCGGGGGGGCGCATGGCCAAATTCGTGTTCATCACCGGCGGCGTGGTCTCGTCGCTGGGCAAGGGGCTGGCCTCGGCTGCGCTCGGTGCGCTGCTTCAGGCGCGCGGGTTTTCGGTCCGCCTGCGCAAACTCGACCCCTATCTGAACGTCGATCCCGGCACCATGTCGCCCTTCGAACATGGCGAGGTGTTCGTCACCGATGACGGGGCCGAGACCGACCTCGACCTTGGGCATTACGAACGCTTCACCGGGGTGGCGGCGCGGGCGACCGATTCGGTGTCGTCGGGGCGCATCTATTCGAATGTGCTCGAGAAGGAGCGGCGCGGCGATTATCTGGGCAAGACCATCCAGGTGATCCCGCATGTCACCGACGAGATCAAGGATTTCATCCGGATCGGCGCGGCTGAGACCGATTTCATGCTGTGCGAGATCGGCGGCACGGTCGGCGATATCGAGGGCCTGCCGTTCTTCGAGGCGATCCGCCAGTTCGCCCAGGACGAACCGCGCGGCCAGTGCATCTTCATGCATCTGACACTGCTTCCATGGATCGCCTCGGCGGGCGAGTTGAAGACCAAGCCGACCCAGCATTCGGTGAAGGAATTGCGCTCGATCGGCATCGCGCCCGATCTGCTGGTCTGCCGCTCCGAACACCCGATCCCGGAGAAGGAACGCGCCAAGCTGGCGCTGTTCTGCAATGTCCGGCCCGACGCGGTGATCGCGGCCTATGATCTGCCCTCGATCTACGAGGCGCCGCTGGCCTATCACCGCGAGGGGCTCGACCAGGCGGTGATCGACGCCTTCGGAATCAGCCCCGCGCCGGCCCCCGATCTTACCAGATGGCGCGACGTGGCCGACCGCATCCACAATGCCGAAGGCGAAGTGCGGGTCGCCATCGTCGGCAAATACACCCAGCTGGGCGATGCCTATAAGTCGATCGCCGAGGCGCTGACCCATGGCGGGATGGCGAACCGGGTAAGGGTCCAGGCCGAATGGATCGATGCCGAGATCTTCGAGGCCGAGGACCCGGCGCCGCATCTCGAAGGCTTTCACGCGATCCTGGTGCCGGGCGGCTTTGGCGAACGTGGCACCGAGGGCAAGATCGACGCCGCGCGCTTCGCCCGCGAACGCGGCATCCCCTATCTGGGCATCTGCCTGGGCATGCAGATGGCGGTGATCGAGGCGGCGCGCAACCAGGCGGGCCTGGCCGATGCGGGGTCCGAGGAGTTCGATCACGAGGCCGGGGCGAAGCGCTTCACGCCGGTGGTCTATCACCTGAAGGAATGGGTGCAGGGCAACGCCACCGTGACCCGCCGGCCGGACGACGCCAAGGGCGGCACGATGCGGCTCGGGGCCTACAAGGCGGTGCTGGCGCCGGGCAGCCGGGTGGCCGAGATCTATGGCACGACCGAGATTTCCGAGCGCCACCGCCACCGCTATGAGATCGACACGCGCTATCGCGACCGGCTGGAGGCGCAGGGGCTGATCTTTTCGGGGATGTCGCCCGATGGCCGCCTGCCCGAGATCGTCGAACGGCCCGACCATCCCTGGTTCGTCGGCGTCCAGTTCCACCCGGAACTGAGATCGAAGCCGTTCGCGCCGCATCCGCTGTTTGCCGATTTCATCCGGGCGGCGGTCGAGGTCAGCCGGCTGGTCTGAGCCGCTCCTCCGCCCTTCGGGCGACGTCGCGGCGCGACGGCGCGGCGTTCCGGGAACATACCGCATCTGGTCTGCGGCGGCGCCGGCAAGACGGTCAATCGCGATGGCCTTTCCTGCGTCGCCGGGCGATGGTCCAGCCAACTGCCCCTGTCGCGGCGCGGCGATGCCGCGCGGCACCCGGCGCAGTGCCGCCGGATCAGGCCGTCACATCCACCACCACCCGGCCTTGCACCTGACCCTTCAGGATATCGCGGCCAAGCCCCGGCAGATCGGCCAGCGTCGCCGGCCGGATCATCGCTTCGAGCCGGGCCATCGGCAGGTCGCGGGTGATCCGTTCCCAGGCCCGGATCCGGTTCGGATAGGGTTGGCGGACCGAATCGATGCCCAGCAGGTTGACGCCGCGGAGCAGGAACGGGATGATGTTGGCCGGCACCGCGATCCCGCCGGCATTGCCGACGGCGGCGGCCGAGCCGCGATATTTCAGCTGGCCCAGAATGCGGGCCAGCATCTCGCCGCCCACCGCATCGACGCAGCCCGCCCAGACCTCGGACTCCATCGGCCGCTTGATCGCCTCGGCGAGGTCCGCGCGGGGCACGATCCGCGTCGCGCCCAGATCGCGCAGATAGGCTTCGGTTTCGGGCCGGCCGGTGACGGCGGCCACCTCGTGGCCGAGATTGGCCAGGATCGCCGTGGCGACCGAGCCGACGCCACCCGCAGCCCCGGTCACCAGAACCGGGCCGTCGCCCGGCGTCAGCCCGTGATCCTCGAGCGCCATGACCGCCAGCATTGCGGTGAAGCCCGCCGTGCCCACGGCCATCGCCTGCCGGGTGGTCAGCCCGTCCGGCAGCGGCACCAGCCAGTCGGCCCGGACGCGAGCCCTTTCGGCATAGCCGCCCCAATGGCGCTCGCCGACATGCCAGCCGGTCAGCACGACCTTGTCGCCGGGCTTGTAGCGCGGGTCGTCCGACGCCTCGACCGTGCCGGCGAAATCGATGCCGGGGACATGCGGATAGGTCTTCACGAGCCCCGCCCCGGGGCCCAGGCACAGCCCATCCTTGTAGTTCACGGTCGAATGCGCGACCGCGACGGTCACCTCGCCTTCGGGCAGGCGGTCATCGGCCAGTTCCTGCACCGCGGCCGAGGTCCGGCCTTCGGCGTCCTTCTCGACTACAAGGGCGTTGAACATCGCCTCCTCCCTGGCTTCTGCGGCAGATCGCTCGCACCTGTCTACGCGCCGCCGCCGGGCCGGCGCAATCCGATAGCGTTCGCCCGGGTCGGCGGCGCCCCGGTCCCGGGGTGCCAGCCCGGCACCGCGCGCACCGCTTGCCCTTGGCCACACCGGTCGCCTAGATTTGCCGCGTTGCCGATCCGCCGCGCCCGGCCCGGCGCGGGCCCAGCCAGGAGCCGACGCATGTTCCACCACCCCCCGGACGCCCCCGAGCCGCCCGAGGTCAAGATCGTCGACCGCCCCCGCATCGCCTGCGATGGCGGCGGCGGCGCGCTTGGTCATCCCCGGGTCTGGCTGACGATCGACCCCGCGACCGGCTTCGTCGATTGCGGCTATTGCGACAAGCGCTTCGTGCTGCGCGGTCGCGACGCCTAGCCGACAGGCTGGATCGCCGCCGGTCGCGAGGCAGCGGGGCCGGCAGCCCGCGCCGACTGTGCCCCCCTGCCCCGCCGGCGGCGACGCATCCTGTCGGTCGTCCGCAGACAGGCGACGGAATCCGCCTGTGGCTGCGTGAAACGACAGGGATCGCGAGCGATGCCCATGGACCCTGGCAGCGGGAGCGGAGAAATGGCCGAAACACCGCGAATCGCCGAGGAGATGGCCGCCATCGCGGCCGCCTCCCGGCGCGAACGGCGTCGCGGGCGGGTCTGGACGCTGGGCGCCATCGCGGCGATCCTGTCGGGACTGGGCGTGGGCCTGTGGCTGACCGGGCGACCGGGCGCCGACGCCCCGGCCTACCGGACGGTCGCCCCCGCAATCGGCGACATCGTCGAGCATGTCACCGCCACCGGCACCGTCTTTCCGACCGAGGAGGTGGATGTGTCGAGCACCGTCTCCGGCACGGTGACCGAAGTGCTGGTGTATTACGACGACAGGGTGGCGGCCGGCGACGTGCTGGCGCGGATCGATCCCCGCCGGTTCGAGGCACAGCGCGACCGGGCGCTGGCCGAACGCGACATCGCCCGTGCCGCGATGCGCGAGGCCGCGGCCTCGATCGCCGAGATGGAGGCGGTGGTCGCCCGCAAGCGGGCGCTGATCCGGTCCGAAATTTCCAGCGCGCAGGACCTCGACACCGCGCGCGCCGCGCTGCAACGCGCCGAAGCGAGCCATGCCCGCGCCCGCGCCGAGCTGGACCTGGCAGAGGCCGCGTTGCGCCTGGCCGAGGCCGACCTTGCCGATACCGAGATCACCGCGCCGATCGACGGCATCGTCCTGAAACGCGGCATCGACCCGGGCCAGACCATCGCCGTGTCGCTGCAGGCGCCGAGCCTGTTCGAAATCGCCCGCGACCTTGGCCGGATGGAGGTTCGCCTGGATATCGACGAGGCCGATATCGGCCGCCTCAGCGAAAGTCAGCCGGTGAGCTTCACCGTCGATGCCTGGCCCGACCGACGTTTTGCGACCGACCTCCATTCGATCCGCTTCGCCTCGGAGATCGTGCAGGGCGTCGTCACCTACAAGGCGATCCTGATCGTCGACAATGCCGATGGCGCGCTGCGCCCGGGCATGACCGCCACCGCCGAGATCGCGGTCGCGCGCGCCGACGCCGCGCTGATCGTGCCGAATGCGGCGCTGCGCTGGCAGCCCGATGAACAAGCGGCGGCCGCGCCCGAGCCCTCCTGGCTGCAAAGGCTGATCCCCGGCCCGCCCGCACCGGCCGGCGCGCCGGTGCCCCAGACCGCGACGCCACCGCAAGGCGGCAGCGTGGTCTATCGCCTGACCGGCGAAGGTCCGGCCGCCGCACCCGAGCCGGTGCCGGTCCGCATCGGTCCCAGCGACGGGCGGCACAGCGCGATCCTGGGCGGGGCGCTGCAACCGGACGACCGGGTGATCGTCGGCCAGCTGGCGGGCGCGCCATGACCGCGCCGCTGATCGAATTCGACCGGGTCTGCCGCGATTTCGGCGCCGGCGATGCGCTTGTCCGCGCGCTCGACCGGGTCAGCCTGGCCATCGGGCGCGGCGAATTCGTTGCGATCATGGGCAGTTCGGGATCGGGCAAGTCGACCGCGCTCAACATCATGGGTGGCCTCGACACCGAAACCGCGGGCATCTATCGCTTTGGCGGCGTCGGGATGCGCGATCTCGGCCGCCAGGGCAGGACGCTGGTGCGGCGGTCGTTCATCGGTTTCGTCTTTCAGGGCTTCAACCTGTTGCCGCGGGCCAGCGCGCTGGAGAATGTCGAGCTGCCGCTGATCTATCGGCGCGAACCGCCGAGGCATCGCCGCCGGCGCGCCGCGGCGGCGCTGGCGCNNGGCCCCGATGTGCTGTTCGCGGACGAACCGACCGGCAATCTCGACACGACCACGGGGGCGGGGATCATGGCGCTGCTGGCGGCAATGAACCGCGATCTGGGCGTCACCCTGATCGTGGTGACGCACGAGCCCGAGATCGCCGCCCTTGCGGATCGCTGCATCCGGTTTCAGGACGGCCGGATCGTCGCGGACGGGCCGTCGCGGGGCATGCCGCCATGCTGATCGAGACCATCCGCCTGGCCCTGTCGGCCATCCGGCGCAACGCTTTGCGGTCGTTTCTGACCATCCTTGGCGTCATCATCGGGGTCGCTGCGGTGGTCGCGATGGTTACGATCGGAAACGGCGCGACCGCGCGGATCAATGCCGAAATCGACGCGCTTGGCAGCAATGTCCTGTTCGCCCGGCCGGGCCAGCTGAAACCCGGCGCTTCCAGCGCCGATGCGGCGGCCTTCGCGCTGGACGATGTTGCGGCGCTGGCCGCTGGGGTTCCCGTGCTCGATGCCATCGCGCCGGTGTCGCAGGCCACCGCGCGGGTCGTTGCCGGCGGGCAAAGCCGGATCACCGCCATCATCGGCACCACCGGCGATTTTCTGGTCGCACAGGACTGGCCCATCGCCGCCGGGCGGGGCTTCTCGGCCTCCGAAGGGCGCGCCGGCCGGGCCGCCTGCCTGCTGGGCGATACGGTCGCCGACGCGCTGTTCGGCGGCGGCGACGCGCTCGGCCGGTCGGTGCGGATCGGCTCGGTCTCCTGCACGGTGATCGGGCTGCTGGCGGAAAAGGGCGAATCGACCTCGGGCGCCGATCGCGACGATCTGGTGGTGATCCCGATCCGCGCCTTTCAGCGGCGGATTGCCGGCAACACCGAGGTCGGAACCCTGCTGATGCGGGCCGCCGAGGGCATCGACACGGCCCGCGTCGAGGCCGATATCGCCGCGGTGCTGCGCGAACGGCGCGGCATCGGGGCGGGCCGCGAGAGCGACTTCACCGTCGGCCGGCTGGCCCAGATCGTCGAGGCCGGCGCGGCAACCAGCGCGATCCTGACCGGGCTTCTTGCTGCGGTCGCCGCGGTCAGCCTGCTGGTCGGCGGGATCGGCATCATGAACATCATGCTGGTTTCGGTGACCGAGCGGACGCGCGAAATCGGCATCCGCCTGGCCGTCGGGGCGCGCGAAGGCCAGGTGTTGCTGCAATTCCTGGTCGAGGCGGTGGTGCTGTCGGTGCTTGGGGGTGGCATCGGGATCGTGCTGGGCCTTGGGATCGCCCGGGCGGTCAGCGCGGCACTCGACCTCGGCTTTGCCATCGATGCAGGGCTGATCGGCGGCGCCTTCGTGTTTTCGGCGGCCGTCGGGATCGTGTTTGGCTATCTGCCGGCGCGGCGGGCGGCACGGCTCGACCCGGTGGAGGCGCTGCGCCATCCTTGAAATGCCCGTCTCCCGGGACCGATCAGCGCCGCAGGGCGGTGCGCAGTTCCGAAAGCCGCAGCGCGCCAAGCAGCTGCGCCGCCCCGAAATAGAGCACGATACCGGCACCGATCAGCAGCGCCAGCGCGGCCACCCGCCAACCCGGCATGGCCCAGACCGGACCCAGCAGCGCGGCCAGCAGCATCAGCCCCGCCCCCATCAGCGCCGAGGCCAGCACGATGCGCGGCAGACGCCGGCGCAGTCTTGCATCGGCCTCGGCCGCAGCACCCATGCCCCGGCTGCCGCGCCACAACAGCCCGACCATCGCCCAGCCGGCCAGCGTAGCGCCGATGGCGGCCGCGATATAGCCCGCCACAAAGGCCAGGCCGATCGCGGCGGCCGCATTGACCAGCATCGCGACCACGGCCAGGCGAAACGGGGTGCGCGTGTCGGCCCGGGCAAAATAGAGCGGCTGCAGCACCTTCTGCAGGACAAAGGCGGGCAGCCCCGCGCCATAGACGGCGACCGCCGCGGCGGTCGC
>DNSZ01000149.1 GCA_003500165.1 Paracoccaceae bacterium
CGTACAGCCGCTCGCCCAGCTGCCGGACGAGCTCGCGCTCGGGCCAGGTCAGCCGGACGTCGTCGGCCGAGACGGCGAGGACGCCCTGCTCGCGCCACCCCTCGCGTTTGACCTCGTCGGGGTCCCGGCGCTGGCCGCCATAGCCCTTGGGATGCCACCTCATGCGACACCCCCGTTCGTCTCGATCACCCAGAGCAGCAGCGCGATGGCGTCGGCCTCGTTGTCGTCGGCAGGGCTGAAGCCGCGGGCGCGGACGGCGGCGACCATGGCGGCCTTGTCGGCGTTGCCCTTGCCGGTGGCGTGGCGCTTGATCGTGCCGACGGGGACGC
Organism: Paracoccaceae bacterium; assembly: GCA_003500165.1. GTDB lineage: Bacteria > Pseudomonadota > Alphaproteobacteria > Rhodobacterales > Rhodobacteraceae > UBA10424. The sequence continues at coordinate 330 of DNSZ01000149.1, forward strand.
CCTGATAGGGCACGCCGCGCAGCTCGGCCCACGCGGTCAGCGTGGCCATCAGACCGCCATAGACGTGGCTCGCGTCGGTCCCTGCATGCCGCCGGACTTCCTCGAACCAGATCGCTGCGATGGGCCCGGACAGCCGGTCGAGTTCGGTCAGCCAGTTGGTGAAACGCAGGTAGCGCATGCCGCCGCCATCGTAGCGGCCGGGGCGAAAGCTGGCGGTGCCGCTGGTGATCAGGCCATCTAAGCCACGGATGGCCCAGCCAGTGGTGGTACCGAGGTCGAGTGCGAGGATCGGTTTCGCGCCGCAGTTGGTATCGGGACGCGCGTCGGGAAGGATCTTGTCTTGTACGTTCATGTTGAAGGCTCACGAATTCGAGTGGGCCTTCGGCTTTGGTCACCCAAGAACTAGCAGCCGCAAGCCGCGTCCCCAAGCAAAATCGCTCAGGAGAAAATCCCTGGCCTACGGACGGCCGTCACGGCGCCCCTGTCCCAACCTCATGGCGCGCTGTCCCAACCCTCACAGGGGGTTGGGACAGGCTTTTATCGTTCCATGGCAATGCCTTGACCGGATGTGGTCCCAACCTCCGCGTCCCCAACGGGGGTCCTTTTCTTTTCGTATAGAAAAACATGTTCCCGACCCTTTACGTTCTCCCACATGAATGTGTAGCAAAAGGTTGGGACCACAGGGTGAGGTTGGGGACACCGTTGTTTTTGAAAGGCTTTTCGTGTCCCCAACCCCCTCGGGAGGTTGGGACAGGGTTGGGACCACCGGGGAGGTTGGGACAGAGCGCCGTGACGAGAGCCGAGCGGCGACTGAAACGCTGAGTGAGGACGACAGGGTGGGCGGAGAAAGCGGTCTGACGGCAGCGCCGTACGAGAGCTGGCAGCGGGCCCGCCAAAGCGGTCGTCGCCCGCTTGGCAGCGTCGCCGAACGCGAGACCCTCACCACCCTGTCCAGATGCCGATCAAGATAGCTGTATGGTCGATACCATATCGGTCACATTCGATAATTTTTTGAATTATGCCTTGTAGAATCTAGCTACCGGCGATATGCATCGGTAAGATACAAACCTGATGGTGGATTTTCGACATGGAGCACTTCGCGGTCATCCAGAGCATCGTTCGGGCCGGTCTGGCCGGGGACCCGGAGGCTGTGGACAAGCAGGTGCTGCGTCTTCGTGAGCGCCTCGAGAAGGCCGGAGCGACGAAGGAAGCCGCCACGTTAGAGCGATTGCGCGCCGCCGCGCGCGACACACAGGAACTAGCTCCGAGCCGCGTGGAGATGTCGCGCGGCCATATCTCCGGGGAAGTCCTCGAGCAGGGAGTTAACCCGCCGATCGATAGAGAGACCGGGGCCCGGTTGTGCACAGTTGATTTTCCGGGTCGGAACGGCCGGGCGCCCGTTTATGGGGCAGTAGTGTCAGAAACGGTCGAGGGCCTGCTGCGGGAATGGACCAGCGAGGCCGCGCTGCAGGAGGTAGGTGTGTCGCCCACGCGCTCTCTGTTGATTTATGGGCCGCCTGGTTCGGGTAAGACCATTACCGCCCACTATATCGCCGCCCGGTTGGGATTGCCTTTGGTCGTGGCACGCATCGACGGCCTGATATCATCGTTTCTGGGCACTACCGCGCGCAATATTGCGAATCTGTTCGACTTCGCCAACCGATACGCCTGCGTTCTGCTGCTGGACGAGTTCGACGCGCTCGCGAAGCTCCGGGACGATCCGCAGGAGATCGGCGAGATCAAGCGCGTGGTCAACACCTTGCTGCAGAATCTCGATCAGCGGTGCAACTTCGGAATCACGATCGCCATTACGAACCACGACAGGCTCTTGGACCCAGCCGTTTGGCGTCGCTTCGAAACGCATCTTCAACTCGGCGAGCCGGACGAGCCCGCCCGCGAAAGCCTGATTGCGCGGTTCCTCCAACCGCTCGAACCGCCTGCCTCTACCCTCAGGGTATTCTCATATTGTCTCGCGGGGTGCACGGGGGCCGACATCGAAAGAGTGTGCACGGCCGTGAAACGGACTCTGGTGCTTAGCGGCGAATCTCATGACGGGCCAGGATTGTTCCACGCCTTGAGTTCTGTTCTAGCCCGTGCACCTCAGCACGATCATGTGCCGGCCCGCATCCTCGCCGTCGATCAAGAAGCTTTTGTCAGCCTGATGGCGAATGATGGTACGCTTTCGCTCAAGCAAACTGAAATAGGTGAGGCGACGGGGTACGGCCAGTCGCGGGTGAGCGACCTCAAGAAGGCGAAGCGCCATCTGCCACTGCTGGAGGCGTTGCATGCCCAATAATCCGGTACAGATCATCCTGAACGATCGCGATTTTCATCAGGCGCCCGATCCGGGACAGCCGCCGCGGAACAAGGATTTTTTCGAAGACGCCGACAAGGCATTCGTCGCCCACAAGGACTCGCTGCTGGCCGCAATCGACCGGATCATCGACGAGATTCGGACGAGCCGTTATGGTCCTGCGGCGTATCTCAAAATCCAGATGCGCAACGAGGCACTGGCGAAATCCTATCGACCTGTACGGTCGCTGTTCAAGCCAGACCAATTCCCTTGTGTAGGGGCAGACGCGGTCGGAACGCTCTATTTTCGAGCTCCGTTGATCTACCTGAAAGCTCTGCGACAGCGCATCGAGCAGGCTGAAGCCTCCGTCGAGACAAAGTATCGGAGGGTTGACAATAAGCCTTACAAGGCGCCGACCATCGCGCGAGCAGAAGTCGGCGCCATCGAGACCATCGAAATCGCACCTCCCGAGCAGAAACGTGCATTTTCTACCGCAGCAGCTCTTGCGGTGCTCGAGGATCCTCGGGCGGTCTCCGGCTATCAGGTCGAACTTTTCGAGACGCCTGCCGAACGGGTGATCGCCGATGACCCGCTCGGACGGATCGCATTACGGCGCTCACTTGAGCGGCTGTTATTGTCTCTCGGCCTGGGTGCGCGCAGTTATCTCGCCTTTGAGGTTGGACGAACCCCCGTCCTCGAAGTTCAGCTGACCACACAGCCTGTCGGCGCTCTGATCGACAATCGAGGAGGTGTGGCTGGAAGCGACTCAGGCCAGGAAATCAGCCTCTCTTCGATGGACCGAAATCCGGAACGACACGAGGCGACCCTGAATGCGCTCCAGAAGCATCCTTTGGTGCGTGCGATCTTGCCACCAGTTCTGCTCGAGCTGACAGACGACCGTTCAAGTTCTGATGCCACTGCCGCGGCCGAACCGGTTGCCATCCCCGTTCCGGAGGGCCGATCGACTTACCCGATCGTGGGTGTCATCGACTCTGGTGTGGCGCCGGTTCTTGAGGGCTGGGTTGCGGGACGGTTCGATTATCTATCGTCAGGAGAATATGACGCGGTCCACGGCACGAACGTCGCCGGACTCCTGACCATTGGGCAAACGCTCAATAGCGTTGACGTCGCGCCCGAGGCGAATGGCTGCCGTCTCTACGACATACCCCTGTACCCTAACGGGCCGTTCATGGCTCGTTATCGTCGAGGTTTCTCCGACTTCCTAGAGGAGATCGAGCAGGCCGTCGCAGAGGCGAAGAACGAACATGGCGTCAGAGTGTTTAATCTCTCCATAAACGCGGTCGCGCCGGTCGAGCGGCACCGGTACAGTATCTACGCTTCTCGCCTCGACCAGATCGCAGATACCTACGGCGTGGTCTTCGTGAATTCCGCCGGGAACCTGCCACCCGCTCAGGCGCGTTCCGCCTGGCAGAAGCGTCCAGTCGACGTCATCAACTATTTCGCGTCACGAACCTCACCCGACACGATCTTCAAGCCCGCCGAGAGCGTCAGGTCGATCTCGGTCGGCGCGCTCAATCCTCCAAACACCAATCAGATTGCCGACGCGCCGACCGTTTACACGACGCGCGGGCCCGGTCTCCAAGTTGGTGTCAAGCCCGATGTCGCGTGCTATGGCGGAACAGGAGGGAGTGGGCCCGGAAAGCCCACCGGGCTTGCGTCATTGTCTCCTTCGGGCGGCAGGCAGAGCGTCGTCGGCACGAGTTTCGCCGCGCCGCTGGTTGCGCGTACGTTGGCAGGCCTCGACACCGCTACCGAGGGCGGCTTGTCTGTCGAAGCGCTTCGGGCAATGTTGCTGCATCACACGGCGATGCCCGAGCCACTGACGAAGCGTGGTCTCAAGGACATTGACCGGCAATTCGCGGGTTTCGGCAGGCCGCGAGCCGTCGCCACGATGCTGGAAACGGACGACCACCAGATCACGCTGCTTTTCCAAAGCCGCCTTAGCATTGGCGAGAAGAAGCCGGTCATACTCCGGTTCCCGTTCAGCTGGCCACAAAGCCTTGTTACAGACGGACGCTGCTCAGGCCTTGCCAAAATCACGCTCGTTTACGCACCACCGCTTGATCCAGCCTTCGGTGCCGAGTTCGTCCGCGTCAATCTTGAGGCATCGCTGAAGCAGCGTCAGCCGGAGCCCGCTTCCGATGGCAGTGTCCGCTTCACGAACCAGATCGCGGCCCGCTACCTACCCAAGTCAACCAATCTCGCGATACCCGAGAAGGCGCTCATAGACCACGGCCTCAAATGGTGGCCCGCTAAGCAGTATGAGAGCACATTCGTTGAGAAAGGAAGCTCGTCGCAATGGCGTTTGGAGGTTACTAGCCTCGTTCGTGCTGAGGCGCAGTTCCCCGCGGAAGGAGTGCCTTTTGCAATACTCTTGACCCTGGCAGACCCAGACGGCAGCCACCCGGTTTTCCAAGAAATGCGGCAGTGGCTCCAAGCGAGCACTGCGCTAGCACAGGATGTTCGAACGGTAACGAGGCTGCGCCCACGCGGTCGGTAAGGGCCGGTTGCCACCTTTCTGAGGCCTATCCCGTACCTCGCCGATATCGCCATTCCCGCGGCGCCTCGCGCCCGCCCTCGTCGCGCCGCCGGTACCGCTCCCAGCCGTTGGCCTTGAGGTAGGCCGAGACGCGCATCTGGTCGCCTCGAGTCCAGCGCGCGGGTTCGAGCCCGATGGCCTCCTCGAGGATTTCGCCGACCGACACATCCCTCAGCGGCTCCGGGCGCGGCACGCTCTCGGTGCGGGAGTTGCCGTAGTCGGGGAAGCCATCTGAGACGGTCCGGATTTCGTGCGTCAGCCAGTGCTCGATCAGGTCGTCCCAGGCGTCGGACTGGTAGCGGCGGTCCTGTTCCTCGCGGGCTTCGGCCAGCAGCGCCGGGTCGTCGATCCACCAGATCGCGCCGGCACGGAAACGGTGGACGGCTTCGGCCCAGAGCTGGTCCCGGTCGCGCGCGAGCGCCGCGATGTCGATGGCGCCGCAGCGGAGCGGCCAGAAGCGGCGGTTGCCGGTCTCGTCGCGCAGATAGGTGTCGGGGTTCACGGTGCCGGCGAACACGCACTGGCGCGGCACCTCGACGGTGTAGCGGCCATAGGGCGGGCGGAAGCGGTCGGTGGTCCGGGTGAGGAACGCCTTGATGCGCGACACCTCGGCGCGGCCGATGGCGTCCAGTTCGGCGATTTCCACGATCCAGACTCCCTGCATGTGCAGCGCTGCGTCCTTCGACCCGAGCTCCGGCAGCTCGTCGGTGAACCATTCCTCGCCCGCGAGCACCTTGATCGCGGTGGACTTTCGCGCGCCCTGCGGCCCCTCGAGGATCAGCATGTGGTCGGCCTTCACGCCGGGGCGGTAGATGCGGGCGACGGCCGAGATCAACCAGAGCGCGCCGATGGTGTGGTGGAACGCCGTCGGCTCGGCGCCGAGATAGGCGCTGGTCCAGGTTTCGATCCGGGGCGTGCCATCCCATGTCAGGGTGTCGAGCCAGTCTCGGACAGGATGGATGCGCAGTTCCCGGGCGACGGCGCCGACGGCGCGGCTCACCACCGCCGGCGCCACGTTGATGCCGCGCAGCTGCAGCCATTCGGCGGTGCGGATGTCGTCGGCGTCCTCCCAGGGGCGCGGGAGGGACGCGGCGGCGCCGTCCCACGGCAGCGGCTGACGCACGACGATCTCCTGTCCGAATTCGTCGAAGGCCAGCACACCGGCGAAGGCCGGATCGGAGGTCAACGCGACGATGACGTTGGCCTCGTTGCGCTCGGGCGCGCCCGCAAGATCGAGCCGGAGACGCCTGAACCAGGCGGGTTTCGGGATCGGCGCGTGCGGGTCGCCGGTGGCGTTCACGCGGCGGCGGAGCTCGGCCAGCTGCTGCGTCAGGACCGACATGCCGATACCGGTCGTGGATTTGATCCGCGCGATGACCTGCCGTTCGGGCAGAGGATCGAGCTTCGCCAGCGCGATGCGCCCGAGCAGCGTGGACAGCGCTTCGAACTCGGGCGGATTGGTCAGCGCCTCGGCCGCGGCGATCAGCGTCGCGGGATCGTCGGCGGAGGCGACGATGGGGGTGGCCGTCTCGGCGTCGACCGGGTCCGCGGCCTGCGGCTCCACCGTGGCGTCTGCTTCACGGGCGTAATCCTCGGCGCTGGCGCCGCGCAGCAGATCGTCGTTGAAGTCGTCGTCATGCAGCGGCACGACGATCTCGTTCGGGATGTCGGCCCGGTTCAGGCGGTCCGAGAGCGTCGCAGCCGTCTGGCGGCCGGCGTCCCCAGCATCGGCGTAGATGGTGACGCGCCGGGTGCCCTCGGGCCACTGAAACCGCGCCAGACCGTCGGCCGACAGCGCCGCCCAGACCGGTGTGCCGAAGAG
>DNSZ01000048.1 GCA_003500165.1 Paracoccaceae bacterium
GTGTCCGCCATCTGATAGATCATCTGGATCTGGCGAAGCTGGTCGCGGCTGCGCTTGCGGTAGTCGGGCGGCAGCGGCGCGCCTTCGAACAGCACCTCGCCCTGTTTCGGCGGCAACAGCCCGGTGATCACCCGCGCCGTGGTGGACTTGCCCGAACCGCTCTCGCCCACCAGCGCCACGGTGCGCCCGGCATGGATGTCGAAGCTGACATCCCGCAGCACATCGGCGGTGCCATAGGCGGCGGTCAGGTCGCGGACCGAAACGACCGGGTCCTGGGTGGCCGGGCGTTCGGGCGGGGCAAAGCTGCGCACCGCCCACAGACTGCGGGTATAGTCCTCGCGCGGGGCGTCGAGCATCTGCCCGGTTTCGGCCTCTTCGACCTCGGCGCCGCGCAGCAGCACCTTGATCCGGTCGGCGGCCTGGGCGACGACCGCCAGATCGTGCGAGATGTAGATCGCGGCGGTGTCGAACTGGCGGACGATGTCGCGGATCGCCGCCAGCACCTCGATCTGGGTGGNNCTCGGTCTCGTGGGCTCGTCGAAGATGATCAGGTCGGGCCGGCAGGACATCGCCATCGCGGTCATCGCGCGCTGCAACTGGCCGCCCGAGACCTGATGCGGATAGCGAAACCCGATCCCCTCGGGGTCGGGCAGAAGCATCCGCGCATACAGGTCCACCGCATCGGCACGGGCCTGGCTGCGATCCATCACGCCATGCACCACGGGCGCCTCGGCATACTGGTCGATCAGCCGATGCGCGGGGTTGAAGCTGGCCGCCGCCGATTGTGCCACATAGGCGATCCGACGGCCGCGCAGCGCGCGGCGTTCGGCCTTCGACGCCGCAAGCAGGTCGATCCCGTCGAACCGGATCGTGCCGCCGGTGATCCGGCAGCCATCGCGGGCATAGCCCATCGCGGCCAGCCCGACGGTGGACTTGCCGGCACCGCTTTCGCCGATCAGTCCCAGAACCTCGCCCTTGCAAAGCGTCAGATCGACGCCCTGGACGATCTCGGTCCAGTCGTCGCCCGACCGCCCCTCGATCCGCAGCCCCTCGATCTGCAGCAGCATCTCGCGCGACATCGCCTACTCCTTGAGCCCCGAGGCGCGGTGCAACTGCCAGTCCACCACGAAGTTCACCGCCACCGTCAGGAGCGCGATGCAGCCCGCCGGCAGCAGCGGCGTGATCTCGCCAAAGGTGATCAGCGTGGCGTTGTCGCGCACCATCGACCCCCAATCGGCGGTCGGCGGCTTGATCCCCAGCCCCAGAAAGCTGAGCGACGAGATGGTCAGAAACACAAAGCAGAAGCGCAGGCCGAATTCGGCCACCAGCGGGGCCATCGCATTGGGCAGGATCTCGCGCCGGATCAGGAACCAGTTGCCTTCGCCACGCAGCCGCGCCGCCTCGACATAGTCCATCACCACGATCCCCTGGCCGACGGCGCGGGCCAGCCGGAACACCCGCGTCGCATCGACCGCCGCGATGACCAGGATCAGCGACAGGATCGAGGTGCCGAAGATCGTCAACAGCAGCAGCGAGAAGATCAGCGCCGGGATCGCCATCAGCGCATCGACGAAGCGCGACAGAAGCTGATCCAGCCAGCCGCCGGTCAGCGCCGCCCACAGCCCCAGGACCGAGCCCACGACAAAGGCCAGCGCCGTGGTGGCAAAGGCGATCCCCACCGTGTTGCGCGCGCCATAGATCAGCCGGGACAGCATGTCGCGGCCGATCCGGTCGGTGCCCAGCAGATGCTCGGGCCCCCAGGGTTCGAACTGGGTGCCGACGATGGCGCGTTCGGCGAACGGGGCCAGGACGGGCGCGAAGATCGCCACCAGCATGTAAAGCGCGATGACCAGGATGCCGAAGGCCGCGGTCAGCGGGATGTCGTTGGCAAGGCTGCGCCAGTGCCCGGGCAGGACCCGCCGTGCCAGCTGGCGCAGCAGCGCCGCGGCGGCAAACAGCGCGCCAAGACCAAGAAGGAGGGAGGCCGCGACACCCATCGCTATTTCGGGTTCATCAGGCGCGGGTTGGAAATCGTCGACAGCACGTCGGCGATCAGGTTCAGCGTGACATAGGCGGCGGCAAAGATCAGCGCCACCGCCTGCACCACGGCGATGTCGCGGTTCGACACCGCATCGACCATCAGCTGGCCAAGCCCGGGATAGACGAACACCACCTCGACCACCACGACGCCGGTGATCAGATAGGCCAGGTTCAGCGCCACGACATTGATGATCGGCGCCAGCGCGTTCGGCAGCGCGTGACGGACGATGATGCGGAACGGCGACATGCCCTTCAGCCGGGCCATCTCGACATACGGGCTGGCCATCAGGTTGATGATCGCCGCCCGGGTCATCCGCATCATATGCGCGGTGACGACAAGGGTCAGCGTCAGCGCCGGCAGGAAGGTCATGTAGACCCGGTCCCAGAAACCGGTGGACGGGTTGATGCGGACCATCGACGGGAACACGCCCGATTGCGCCAGCCACAGGATCAGGATGTAGGCGACGAAGAATTCGGGGAACGAGATCGCGGTCAGCGCCCCCGCATTGGTCACCCGGTCGAAGATCGAGTTGCGCCACAGCGCGGCCAGGATGCCCAGGGTCAGCGAGATCGGCACCGCCATCGCCGCGGCATACAATGCCAGAAACACCGTGTTGCCCAGCCGCGCCCCGATCATCTCGGATATCGGCCGGTTGTTCGACAGCGACACCCCGAAATCGCCGGTCACCGCACCGGTCAGCCAGGTCCAGTAGCGCAGCGGCGCGGGATCGTTCAGGCCCAGCTTGTCGCGCAGCGCGGCCACGGTTTCGGGCGTGGCCGACTGGCCCAGAAGCTGCGTCGCCAGGTCGCCCGGCAGCAATTCGGTCGCCCCGAAGATCACCAGCGACACGATCAGCAAAAGGCCAATCCCCAGCGCGATGCGCGTCACGATCATGCGCAGGACGTTCCGCAGCGCCTTGCCCTCCCTCGGTGTTCGGATACCGGCCCCCGGCGCGCGATGCGCGTCAGGGGCCGGCCCGGGATCAGGCCATCCACCAGCGTTCGACGCAGCGGAACCCGTCAAGGTTCCAGTTCGCCGAAATCCGTTCGGGTGTTGCAACCTCGTCCGAGACGGCCATCACATAGTTGTTGTACATCGGGATGACGACCGAGCCCTCATAGGACACGATCCGCTGCATCTCGTGATACATCTCGCGGCGCCGGTCCTCGTCGATCTCGGACCGGGCGGTAACCAGCAATTCGTTGAACCGCGCATTGTCCCAGAAACTGTCGTTCCACGGGGCCCCCGCGGCATAGGCGGTGGTGAACATGTGATCCTCCACCGCGCGGCCGCCCCAATAGCTGGCGCAGAACGGCACCTTCATCCAGACATTGTCCCAGTAGCCGTCATTCGGCACCCGGTCGATGGACAGGTTGATCCCCGCCGCGCGCGCGGTTTCCGAGAACATCGCAGCGGCATCCACCGCGCCCGAAAAGGCGGCGTCGGCCGCGGACAAAGTGACGTCGAGGCTGTCGAACCCCGACTGACCGAGGTAAAAGCGCGCCTTGTCGGGATCGTAGCTCTTGGGCTCCATATCGGCGAAGAAATAGCGGTTTGCCGGGCCGATCGGATTGTCGTTCGACACCGCCCCGTGGCCGCCCAGAATGACATCGACCATCGCCTGCCGGTCGAGCGCGTATTTGAGCGCAAGGCGCACATTGTTGTCGCTGAACGGCGCGGCGCGGCTGTCCATCGGAAAGACGTAATGGGCATTGCCGGGGATCGACAGGATGCGGGCGACGCCGCGCCCTTCGAGCATTCCGATGGTCGCCGGATCGACCTGGTCGATCACATGCACCTCGCCGGTGATCAAGGCATTGAGACGCGCGGCGGGGTCGAGGATCGACAGGAGTTCCACACGGTCGAAATGGGCGCGGTCGGACTTCCAGTAATTCGGGTTGCGGGTCAGCGAAGCCTGCACGCCCGGCTCGTAGCTTTCGACGATGTAGCCGCCGCAGCCATCGGTCGAGTTGGGGTCGATCCGGCCGTCGATCGCCGGCATGATCGGGATGTGATAGTCGGTCATCAGATAGGGCAGGTCGGCGTTCGGCGCCTCGATGGTGACGATCACGTTGGGCCCGTCGGTGCGCACATCGGTGATCGCCGCCAGCAGTGACTTGACGGCCGAGGTCGATGCGTCGCCGCGATGATGGTTGATCGAGGCGACGACGTCATCGGGCGTCAGGGTCTTGCCGGAATGGAAGCTGACGCCGTCGCGGATCCGGAACACCCAGGTCATGCCGTCCGCGGTTTCCCAGCTTTCGGCGATCTCGGGCACAAGCTGGCCGTCGGCGCCGACCTCGATCAGCTGGTTGTGGCGGGCGGCGGCAAAGGTCTGGGCATACAGGTTGTCCCACAGCCCGGGATCGTATCCGTCCGACGTCGAGCCGTGGCCGATGCCCAGACGAAACGTGCCGCCCGGTTTCGGCTCGGCCCGGGCCGGCCCGGTCATGCCCGGCAGCACAAGGCCCGCCGCACCCAGCGCCGTCGCGCCCTGCAGCACGCCGCGGCGCGATATCCCTGCGGC
>DNSZ01000298.1 GCA_003500165.1 Paracoccaceae bacterium
TCAGCCCGCGCACGCTGGAGCGTTGGCGTTGGACGGGCGATGGGCCCGCCTTCATCAAGATCGGCGGGCGGGTCGTGTACCGGCTCGAGGACGTCGAGACCTACGAGCGCACGCAGCTGCGCGCCAGCACCGCTGACAGCACCCCCAAGCCGGCGGCGTGAGGGAGGTGATCATGACCATTCCCAACACCATCACGCTCGACGCGCTCCGGCATATGGCCGTCGGCGACATCGCGGCCCTGCCGGCGGAGGAACTCGCGCGGCTGCAGGCTGACGCCGATGCGGCGCTAGGCGACGCGAAGGGTCTCCGCGACTGGCTCGATGGCGCGATCGCGCTGAAGTACGGCGATCAGGCGCAGGAGGTGCGCCGCGCGGAGGGCAAGGACACCGGCACCGTCCGGCTGCAGGACGGCCCGGTCACTGTGGTCGCGGAGCTCGCCAAGCGGGTCGATTGGGACCAGGCGACCCTCGCCAACCTGGTCGAGCGGATCCGGGCCGATGGCGCCGATCCCGCCGAGTACGTCGACATCGCGTTCAGCGTTCCCGAGCGCAAGTACACCGCCTGGCCCACGGACATCCGCCAGGAGTTCGAGCCCGCGCGCACGGTCCGCACCGGCAAGCCCAAGTTCCGGCTGCTGCTCGGCGAGGAGGTGCGCTGATGGCCATCTCGCTCGCATCCCTGCGCACCTCGACGGTGCTGAGCCCGCCGCGCGTGCTGATCCACGGCGTCGCCGGTATCGGCAAGTCCACCTTCGCAGCGTCCGCCGACGCGCCGGTGTTCGTCCTCACCGAGGACGGTCTCGGCAAGCTGCAGGTGCCGCACTTTCCCCTAGCGACAAGCTACGCCGAGGTCGCGGAGGCGCTCGACGCCCTGCTCGACGAGGACCATCCCTATTCCACGGTGGTGGTCGACAGCGTGGACTGGCTGGAACCGCTGATCTGGGCCGAGGCCTGCCGGCGAAACGGCTGGCAGTCGATCGAAAGCCCCGGCTTCGGCAAGGGCTACGCCGAGGCGCTGACCATCTGGCGCGAATATATCGACAAGCTGAACGGGCTTCGCGACCGGAAGGGCATGGCGGTCATCCAGATCGCCCACACCGACATCAAGCGCTTCGACAGCCCCGAGCACGAACCCTACGACCGGTACGTGATCAAGCTGCAGGCTCGCGCGTCCGCGCTGCTGCAGGAGCACTCGGACGTGGTGCTCTTCGCCAACTACCGGATCTCGGTCAGCAAGTCCGACGTCGGCTTCAACAAGAAGGTGACCCGGGCGCTCGGGTCCGGTGCGCGCGTCATGCACACCGAGGAGCGCCCCGCCTTCCTCGCCAAGAACCGCTACGGCCTGCCGGAAACCCTCCCGCTCGACTGGTCGGAGTTCCTGGCCGCCATGCCCCAATCCGCCTGATTACGACTGAAAGGACAGCACGATGGCACGTTTCGACACCGCCTTTGACGCCGCCGGCATCGAGCCCACCACCGCCTACGAGATCCTGCCCGCGGGCAAGTACCGCGCCCAGATCGTCGAGAGCGAGATGCGCGTCACGAAGAACGGGATGGGGAAGTATCTCTGGCTGATGCTCGACATCCTCGAGGGGCCGCAGCAGGGCCGTAAGGTCTTCGACCAGCTGAACCTGGTGAACGCCAACCCGACCACGGTCGAGATCGCGCAGCGCACGCTGTCGGCGATCTGCCACGCCACGGGCAAGCTGCAGGTGAACGACAGCGAGGAGCTGCACCTGATCCCGATGACGATCCAGGTCGGGGTGAAGCCCCCGAAGGACGGCTACGGCGAGCGCAACACGATCCGCTATCTGGTGCCGGAGGCCCCGGCGCAGTCGACCCTGCCGAAGCCCGCCGCGACGCAGCCGGCCAGCGCGCCCGCGCAGTCGGCGTCCGCCCGCCCGGCCACCGCACCCTGGAACCGCAAGAGCTGACGCGCTCGGCCGCCGCGGGCTGAGACTCGGCTCGCGGCCCGGACATCGCCAGACCCGAGAGACAGATCATGACCAACACCACCGACGCGGCCTGCGCGGCCGCGAACGCCCCCGGCTTGCCTGACGACACCCGGCGCCTGATCGAGATCGAGGACGCCATCGCGAAGATCCGCACGCAGATCGCGACCGCCGATCTGGCGCGGCAGCGGACGGCGAAGCCGATCGACCCCGACTGGTTTCACCGCGCGCGCACGGCGCTGCGCCACCTCAACCGCGAGCGCGCCGAGATCGTCGCTCGTCAGGGTGGCCGCCGCCGGCGCGAACGGCTCAAGGACATGATCATCGCCGTCCTGCGCGAACGCCATGACAGCGCCGCCTGGACCGCGGTGCTGGCGGAGGCGCGGGCGCGGCTCGAGCGGGAGGAGGCATGCTGATGGCCGAGCTTCCCGAACCCCCGATGCCGACACTCTCCGCGATCTACGCCTCCTACGAGGCCCGGCAGGGCGACGGCTTCCGCGACCACCTCGGCGCCTCGCTGATCGGCAAGTCCTGCGCCCGCGCGCTCTGGTACGACTTCCGCTGGGCGACGCCGGCGCGGCACACCGGCCGCATCCTGCGGCTGTTCGAGACCGGCCAGCTGGAGGAGGCGCGCCTCGTCCGCGATCTGCGCGCCACCGGCGCGACGGTGCTGGAGGTCGATCCCGAGACCGGCCGGCAGTTCCGCGTCGAGGCCCATGGCGGGCATTTCGGCGGCTCGCTCGACGCGGTCGCCCTCGGGCTGCTGGAAGCGCCGAAGACCTGGCACGTGGTCGAGTTCAAGACCCATTCGGCAAAGAGCTTCGCCGAGCTCGTCGCCAAGGGCGTCGCGAACGCCAAGCCTCAGCACGCCGCGCAGATGCAGATCTACATGCACCTTACGGGCATCACGCGGGCGCTCTACGTCGCAGTCTGCAAGGACACCGACGCGCTGCACATCGAGCGCGTCCCGGCCGACCCAGAGACGGGCGAACGCCTGCTGGAGAAGGCGCGGCGGATCATCTTCGCCCAGCACCCGCCCGAGCGGATCAGCGCGGATCCCGCCTGGTTCGAGTGCAGGTTCTGCGACCACCACGGGCTCTGCCACGGCGAGGACGCCGCGGCTGTCACCTGCCGGTCCTGCCTGCATTCGACGCCCATCGAAGGCGGCTGGCACTGCGCGCGCCACGACCGGCTGCTCGACCCCGCCAACCAGCGCCGCGCGTGCCCCTGGCACCTGTTCATCCCCGATCTCGTTCCCGGCGAGGTGACCGACGCAGGCGAGGACTTCGTCTCCTACCGCATGCGCGACGGTTCGGCCTGGACCAACGATGCCCGCGAAGAGGAGGCCGCCGCATGCTGACCCTGCGCCCCTACCAGCAGGCCGCGATCGCCTCGATCTACGGCTATTTCGAGAAGGAGAGCGGCAACCCGCTCGTCGTGATCCCCACGGCCGGCGGCAAGAGCCTCGTCATGGCCGCCTTCATCGACGGCGTGCTCAAGGCCTGGCCCGACCAGCGCGTGCTGGTCGTCACCCATGTCCGCGAGCTGATCGCGCAGAACCATGCCGAGATGCTGGGGCTCTGGCCTGAGGCGTCGGCGGGCATCTACTCGGCCGGTCTCGGCCGCCGCGATGCGCGGGCCCGGATCCTCTTCGCCGGCATCCAGTCGATCCACGACAAGGCGACGCGTATCGGCCATGCCGATCTGGTGCTGATCGACGAGGCCCATCTGATCCCCGGGCGGTCGAACACCATGTATCGCCGCTTCCTCACCGACCTGCAGGCGATCAACCCCGCGCTGAAGGTGATCGGGCTGACGGCGACGCCCTTCCGGCTCGACAGCGGCATGCTGCACGAGGGCGAGAACGCGCTCTTCACCGACGTCGCCTACGAGGTGTCGGTCCGCGACCTGATCGATCAGGGTTATCTCTCCCCGCTCATCTCGAAGCAGACGAAGACCCGCCTCGACGTGACCGGCGTGGGATCGCGGGGTGGCGAGTTCATCGCGCGCGACCTCGAGGACGCGGTCGACCAGGACGCCATCACGCGCGCGGCCGTGGCCGAGGTGATCGCCCATGGCGAGACGCGCCGGTCCTGGCTCGCTTTCTGCTCGGGCGTGCGCCACGCCACCCATGTCGCCGAGGAGTTCCGCCGCCGCGGGGTGAGCTGCGCCACCATCTTCGGCAAGACGCCGAAGGATGAGCGTGACGCGATCATCGCCGCCTTCAAGCGCGGCGAGATCAGGGCTCTGGCCTCGATGGGCGTGCTGACGACAGGCTTCAACGCGCCGGCCGTGGATCTGATCGCCATGCTGCGGCCCACCAAGTCGGCCGGGCTCTATGTGCAGATGGCCGGACGGGGCACGCGGCTCGCCGAGGGCAAGGAGAACTGCCTCGTTCTCGATTTCGCCGGCAACGTCCGCCGGCATGGCCCCATCGATCTGGTGCGGCCGAAGCGGCCGGGAGGTCCGGGCGACGGCCCGCCGCCCACGAAGATCTGCCCGAAATGCGGGACCATCGTGGCCATCGCCGCGCTCGAATGCCCCGACTGCGGCTTCGAGTTCCCCGGCCGCGAGGTGAAGCTCGAGCCGACCGCCTCGACGCTGGAGGTGCTGTCCACCGGCAAGCCGCAATGGGTCGCCGTCACCGACGTCACCTACAGCCGCCACGAGAAGCGCGGCGGGCGGGTCTCGCTGAAGGTCACCTACCGCTGCGGTCTCGCCTTCCACACGGAATGGGTCTGCTTCGAGCACGAGGGCTATCCGCGCCGAAAGGCCGCGAGCTGGTGGCGCGAGCGGGCGCCCGAGCTGGAGATCCCTGCGTCCGTCGATGAGGCCCTCATCCTGGCGGACCGGCTGCGCCGCCCCACCGAGATCGCCGTCCGCCCCGCGGGCCGCTTCACCGAAATCACCGCCTACAGGTTCGCCCCATGCCTTACGTCTGTGCCGGGCTCTGCGCCGTCTGCCATCGAGAACCCCGCGGCTGGGGCTGGTTCGACGCGCGCTTCCGCATCTCCGACCCGCGGCGCGACACGAGCCGCAGAGACCTCTGCAGCCGGGCTTGCCAGGACATCTGTCACCGGAGGTCGGGCATGATCGATCCGACCCCCAATGAGACGGCGGCCATGGTCGAGGGCGGCAAGGCCGGCGGCGCCTATCTCGACAGCCTCGGCCGGACCGATCTTGCCCAACTCACCGAGGAGGAGTGGGACACCTTCGTCGAGGTGATCGTCACCGGCTACTGCGACCACCTGCGCGACCTGGCCGCGAAGGACCGCGCGCGTCTCGACGGCATGATCCCGGAGGTGCCCTTCTGATGGCGGACACCTCGTGGATGGCGCGCGTGGGCGCGCGTCTCGTGACCAACGGCTACGCGATCCTGCCGATCGCGCCGGGTACCAAGAAACCCGGCCAGTTCGCCCGCGCGGCCTGGCATGACTACCCGCAGTGGAACCGGCATGCGAGCCGCGCCACGACCGAGTTCGAGGTCGCGACCTGGTCGACCTGGCCTGACTGCGGGGTCGGGATCGTCGGCGGCGCGGTTGCGGCACTCGACATCGACATCGCCGAGGATGGTGAGCTGGCGCTGCGCATCGAACGGCTCGCTCGCGAACGGCTGGGAGACACGCCGGCGCTCAGGATCGGAAAGCCGCCGAAGCGGCTGCTGGTCTATCGCACGCGAGAGCCCTTCGCCGGGATCCGGCGCGCGCCGCTCGAGGTGCTCTGCCTCGGGCAGCAGTTCGTGGCCTATGCCGAGCATCCCGACACCGGCCAGCCCTATGCCTGGCCGGACGAGGGGCTCGCT
>DNSZ01000324.1 GCA_003500165.1 Paracoccaceae bacterium
GCCATCCCGCTATGGGGCGAATGCGGCCGGGCGATGCGCCCGGGCGAATGCGCCCGCCCGCCGAACCGCTCGGCCAGGGTCTGCGGGCCCGCGGTGATCGCGAAATAGTCATAGGCGCCCGGCCGGTCGAACGCGTGCAGATACTGGAAATGCAGGCGAAAGAAGCGGCGGCGCAGCCGTTTCCAGGTGGCGGGGGCGAGGCTTTGCGAGAATGCCGCCGAGATCACCAGCGGCCAGCGTTGCGCGGCCGGGGCGACCCCGCTGACGGCCACCGGGTCGCAGAGCGCAAAGCAGGCACCGTCGCCCGGCGCGGTGACATCCACCCAGGCGATGCGATCCTGCGCGGCCAGGGCCGCCAGATCGCGGCGCAGATCGGCCGCGGCGGGCAGAAAGCTGACCATCGGCACCACATGGCCAAGCGTCAGCAGCGACAGCGCCGGGCCGTCTTCGGGCACGCGGCCGGCGCGCATCAGCCCGGCCAGCACCATTGCCGCGATATGCGCGCCCGAGGAGTGGCCGACCACCAGAACCTCGTCGGGTCCGTCGCGCAGCGCCGCCGCGATCCGGTCGCCGAAAGCGGCGATGCGGGCGGCCAGTTCGGGCGGGCAGGCGCCGCCATGGGCGGCGGCATGGGCATAGTCCTGCATCAGGTAATAGGCATAGAGCCGATGGTCGAGCGCGCGAAACCCGCGCAGGGCGGCGCCCAGCGTGGCAAGCCCGACGGTCCAGCCAGCCCATGCCGGCAGCCAGATCGCCACCAGCGCGCCGACTGCCCAGCCGGCCAGCAGCGCGGCCAGCAGCTGCGCGGTCAGCATGGCGACGGGGTAGAGCGCGGCGAGAACCGGCGCGATCCGCAACCCTGCCAGCCGGGTCAGCGCGCCGCTGGCGACGTAGATCCACAGGGTGCGCGCCATCAACGCATAGGTCGCCGCGATGCCGCGCGCCATGCTGGCCTGCACGATGTCCGACCAGACCAGCACCTCGACCCGGGTCTTCGTTCGGCTGCCGCCGATCGTGGCGGCAACCGTCCAGGCGGCGGTGCCGGGCAGCCCCGCCACGTCGATTTCATGGCCCGAGATCGCTGCCTGGGCGGCGGCCTCGCGCCGATAGATCTCGCGATACTTGCGCGGCGGCACCGGGTCGTAGCCGGGGACATAGAACACCTGGCGGCTGCGCACGGTGCCTGGGCCTGGTTCCGTCATGCCCAAGGCTTAGCGCCCGCGGCGCCGCCTGAACAGATCAGCCGAGACGTCCGAGCGCCGGGAAGGTCTCCAGCAGCCACCAGGAAAACCGCGAAAACCCGCCGGTCAGCATCAGGAGGCCGACGATCACCAGCAGCCCGCCCATGCTGCGCTCGATCACGGCCATGTGCCGCTTCATCCAGCGCATCACGCCGGCCATGCGGGGAAAGAACGCCGCGACCAGCAGGAACGGGATGCCGAGCCCCGCCGCATAGAACGCCAAGAGCGAGGTGCCCCGCACAATCGACGCCTCCGAAGCGGCCATCGACAGGATCGCGCCAAGCTGCGGACCGATGCAGGGCGTCCAGCCAAAGGCAAAGGCAAGCCCCAGCACATAGGCCCCGAGAGCCGATCCGCCGCGCGTTCCCGCGTCGAAGCGGGCCTCGCGGTCGAGCAGGCCGATGCGGTAGACGCCCAGAAAATGCAGCCCGAAACCGATCACGATCAGCCCCGCCACGACGTTGAAGACCTGCTGGTTCTGCAGGAAAAAGGCGCCGAAGACCGATGCGGTGAAGCCGAGCAGCAGGAAGATCGTCGACAGGCCCAGAACGAAGCCGAAGGCGGGCAGCAGCGCCGGCCGGGCGGCGGCCCCGCCGCGCGCCATGTCGTTCAGGCTGACCCCGCCCATATAGGCCAGATAGGGCGGCACGATCGGCAGCACGCAGGGCGACAGGAAGGACAGCGCGCCCGCCGCCAGGGCGATCGCCATGGCCGGCAGAAGACTGGCATCGATGATGTCGAGACCGAACACGGGCAGACCCCCTTCGCGGTGCGATGCAGATAGGCACAACCGGCCCGGCTGGGCATCCTACGGCCGCTCACAATCCCGTGGACGGCGCCCGGGCCGCGCCCTATGCCGGCCGGCGATGGATGCCGATCTGGAGATCGATGCGCGCGGGCTGCGCTGCCCGCTGCCGGTGTTGCGGGCGCAACGGGCGCTCAACGGGCTCGCCCCCGGGCAGACCCTGCGGCTGCTGGCCGACGATCCGATGGCCGCGATCGACCTGCCGCATTTCTGTGCCGAATCGGGGCATCGGCTGGTGGCCGCCTCGGATGGGGCGTTCCTGATCCGCCGGTCGCGCAGCTAGCTTTCGTGCCGCACGCGGCCGAACCAGTGCCGGGTGTAGCCCTCGACCGGGTGGCCCCTGAGCAGCGCGATGGCCTCCTCCTTGCCCAGGGTCACCGGATCGGGCCAGTCGCCCTGGGTGATTTCCGCGTAAAGCCGCTGGAAATCCGGCCGTTCCAGAAGCGCCGCGCTGCGCGCCCGGTGCCAGGCCACGCCGCCAGCGTGCAGCCGGGCCAGTTCGGGGTCGGCCAGAAGCCGGTCCAGAAGCGGGCGCATCAGCGGCGCGCGGTCCCGCAGCCGGGTATCGGTTTCCGAATTGTAGTTGCGCCGCACCCAGTAATACAGGCCCTGATCGTCTTGCTGATGATTTATGCGGCCACGGTCACGTTTGACCAGATAGGCCTCGGCGGAACGCAAAACGTAATGATTGAGTGTCACAAGCCGATATCCGATCGTACGCTTGTTCGATGCCCAGGATTGTCCTTCGAAAAAACCGTCAGGCATGACGCAACCCGATCCATTGACCCAGCGCAGATCACCGTCAAAGCCCGGATCCAGTTGTCTGGGCGAGTGTGTGCCCGGCCGACTGAATGGCAACGCGTTGTGAAACATCGTCTTGAAGCCCCAGCCAAGCCGCGGTTTTGGAAGAAACTGCGGCGCACAGCGGACAAACTGCTCCGTTATCGGCTGGTCGCGAAACTCGCGAATACCCGAGTTCCCGAAGAATTTCCAGGTCATCGAAATCATGCTTGGATAGTTGGTAGCCTTGAAAAGATCGGAAAGCGTCCCAGCACCAACATGGATGCTTACAAACTCGTCGACATCGATCGGGATGATCCAGTCTGCGTTCTTATAAACCTGTTGGCGACTACAATCGCGTAACAAAGCAAGCTGCGGTTTCTGCCGCCCACCGGGCTTCCATGGGTTATCGAGGCGGGTCACGAAACCCAACTGCGCCAACCGATCGAGAATAGAATTGGTTGTATCACTGCAATCATTCGTATAGACAAGGAAGTGCGTCACGCCAATAGCCATGTGATAGGCTACCCATTCCAAGATATAGGGCGCCTCGTTCTTCATGCCGGTTACGATCAGCACCCGCTCACTTGGCGGCTCGGATTCGGGCGCGGGCAGCCAGCCACTGCGCTTTGCAATGCTGCTCTCTGCCGTTTGGATGGACGTTTCCGCCGTCGCGCTGTCGGCGCTAGGCGCGATTGGCATGGTGCGCAATGCATCGGGCATGCTCCTGGTCCGTGCCGCTTTGATGCGTGGGCCATCGGTCGGTTCGTCTTTGGGCCCGATGGCAGCATTGTGGCGCGGTTGCTCAACGCTGATGGATGCCCCTTGGGGGAGGTCGAACGCATCGGGCCAGTCCGATCCGGCAATGCTCTGACGAAGGGCCTGATAACCGGCATCGCGGAGAAGCCGTTTCGCCTTGCGCTGGTGCCACGCAAGCGCCGCCTTGTGCAGATCGTCCAACCCTGGCTCCGCGCGCATTCGCTGCAGGTCGCGGCGAAGCCTTGGCATATGCCTGAGAATCCGCGTATCCTCCTGCGTACAGAAATTGCGTTCTACCCAGAAGGCGAGGCTTTGGTTGGCCGCTTTGGCGTTGATCCTTCCTGACCGGTGTGCTGCCAGATAGGCGTCGATAGATCGCAAAGGGTAGTGGTTCATAGTTGCCAGTCGGTATCCCACCGTTTCTATGCTCGACGACGAAGCTTGCCGGTCTAGCTGATCGACCGGCATCCGTCGACCGGAACCGTTGACCCAACGGAGATCGCCATCGAAACCTGCGGCGATCTTTCGAGGCATGTTGCTAGCAAGATTGGTGAATGGTATCTCTGGACGAAACATGGTCTTGTAGGCCCAGGCAAACCGCTTGCTTGCGACGAATTCGGGCGCGCATTTCGTGAACTGCTCGATCACCGGTGAATCAATGATATTCTCGATACCAGAATTGCCGAATATCCGCCTGGTAATCGATATCATATTCGGTTGATTTGCCGCCAGGAAGAGATCCGACAGTGTTCCACTGCCGGTATGGACCACTATGAAGTCTGTGACCTCCATTGGGATAACCCAGTGTGCGGATCGAAAGCAAGGTTGATTCACGCAATCGCGCAGCATGGCGTATTGCGGTGACGGCCCGCGCCCATCCGGTCGCTCATTGCTGATGCGTGTCAAGACGCCTTGTTCGGCAAGGTGGTCAAGAATGTCGATCGTTCCGTCCTTGCTGTCATGCGTGTAGATCAGGAAATGACTTACACCTATGGCGCGATGGTAGGCGATCCATTCGAGGAGGTATGGGCCCTCGTTCGACACACTTGCAACGACGACGATGCGATCATTGGTTTGCGGTTCCGCCAAATCTGGCAGCCGACCGAAGCGGTCGTCCGAGGCTGCCTCAAGCCGCTCCATCGCGGCCTGTAGCTTGTCGAACTGGACGGCCGCTCTCGGCGCGTCCGGTTGCGCATCTTGACGCCGTGCGAGCCGCAATGGGATTCGCTCCTTGGTGCTGGTCGAGCTGCCGGTTGTGGCTTTCTCTGCGGCGCGCTCGGCCATGGTGGGAAAGCCCGGCGGGGGTTCGTCGGGGATCGGCGCACCGGCGGGGTCGATCCCGTGCCGGGCCAGCGCGCGGCCCAGGAACGAGGTCGGATCGGGCCGGTTGTTTTCATGCGTCACGATCCGCCGCCGCAACCGCCGGTTCCACAGATGCACGCCAAGGCATGCCGCGGTCAGCTGCGGGCTCACCGGGTCGTCCGGCTTGAGCATGTGGCGCCGGTCGCGGAACGCCACCGGGTAGAACGCCATCTGCGGCAGGGCGTCTGCGATCTCGCCGGTTTCCTTCAGGAAATGGGTCAGGGCGTCGGGCCCCCAGACCCCCCATCGGAGGTCACCGGCAGGCACCGGTGCGCCCGCGTCGCGGCGCGCGACAAGATCGGCGCGCTCGGCTTCGGGATACCAGGGCGGGATCGGATGGGGGTCCGCGCAGAATGCCACGAGGCGCGACAGCGCCGCAGAGTCCGCGGGCAATCGAAGCACGGCATTGCAAACCAGCCGCCCCGGCTTTTCCCAGCCGAATACCGCGCGTGACCCGATTTCCCAGGGCCGCATGCAAAGCATGTCCGCATCGACCCAGACCTCGTCTGTCCGGGTCAGCATGCGATAGCGGAACAGGTCGGCATGGGGTGCCGGGCTGCCACTGGCGGCGTGGGTATGCACCTCGGCCGCCGGCAGGATATCGTCGGCCGGCGCGATCCGGACGCCGTGGGGCACACCATCGACCGGTCCGTAGCTGTAAAGCGTCACGCGGTGGCCGTGATCGACAAAGGATTTCAGGCACAGCTGTTCGAGAAAGCTCAGCCGGGCGCCGATCCAGAGCGTGGCGATGGCGGGCCGTGTCATGTGCTGGTCTCGCATCATCGGACCATGCTATGACATCGGCAAGCGGCCAAGGGCAATTCCATCTCGCCGACGGGGCAGCCGATGCGCATTCTCGCCATCCTCACGGTCCGGAACGAGGCGCCCTTCCTGCTGGAATGGCTGGCCCACCACCAGGCCGCCGGTTTCACCGATTTCCTGGTCTTGTCGAATGACTGCGCGGACGGCACCGATGCGATGCTCGACCGTCTGCAGGCGCTGGGGCTGCTGGCCCACCTGCGCGTGGAAAGCGACGCGGCCGAAGGGGTGCAATGGACGGCGCTGAAGGCCGCGGCCCGCCACCCTCTGGTCCGCGCGGCGGACTGGATCATGGCGCTCGACATCGACGAGTTCGTGAATGTCCATGCCGGCGACCGGACGGTTCCCGCCTTGATCGCCGCCGTGCCGGGCGCCAGCGCGATCGCCCTGACCTGGCGGATATTCGGCAATGCGGGCGTGGTCCGGTTCGAGGACCACCCGGTGCAGCAGCAATTCACCCGTGCCGCAGCCGAGGCCCCGCTATGGCCGCAGCTGACGCTGATCAAGACCCTGTTTCGCAACGATGGCAGCTATGCAGGGCTGGGGGTCCACCGGCCGCGCAGGCCCGATCCGGCCCGGCTTGCCGGGCTCGTCTGGGTGGATGGCAACGGCCAGCGCCTGCCGAAGCTCTATCGCGACCCGCCGCCGATGCTGGGGATCGCCACCGATCCCAACCGGGGGAGCTATGGGCTCGCCCAGCTCAACCACTACCCGCTTGGGTCGATGGAGAGCTTTCTTGTCAAGGCCGACCGGGGCAAACCGAACCGCCAGGCCAATCCGATCGACATGACCTATTGGGTGGCGCGCAACACCTGCGCGGTCGAAGACCGCACGATCCTGGGGATATGGGATCGCTGCGCAGCCCGGCTTGACGCGCTGCGCGCCGATCCGGACCTGTCGCGGCTGCATCGCGATGGCGTGGCCTGGCGGCGCCGGCGCATCGAGGAACTGCTGTCGCAAGAGGCGCCGCTGATGTTGTTCAAGGCCATGCTGCTCAGCCCGCCACCGCGCCCGATCGCGCCCGACGAGGCGCGGACCCTGATCCGCTATGTCCGGGCCCGCATGAAACGCCAGCTGGCCGGCCGCTGACGAAATGCTCAGGGCGCGGCATCCGCGGGAAACCCGGCCTCGGCCATCAGCCGGTTGGAGGCCGCCTCGACCCGTTCTTCAAGCGCGGCCATGAAGTCTTCCTGCGGCAAACCGGGCGGGATCGGGTCAAGGAATTCGACCACCGCCAGGCCGGGCCGGCGATAGATGCCGATGCGCGGCCAGAACACGCCGACATTGGTGGCGGCCGGAACGCAGACCTGGTCGAGTTCGGAATACAGCACCCCGGCGCCGATCTTGTAGGGCAGATGCACACCCGGGGCGACCCGCGTGCCCTGCGGATAGATGATCAGCTGACCGGGTTCGGCGCCCGCACCGCGGACGCCCTCGACCATCTGTTGCACCGCGCGACCGCGCTTGCCCCGGTCGACCGGCACGCAGCCGATTCGCAGCGCGTACCAGCCCAGGATCGGCGCCCAGACCAGGCTGCGCTTCATGATGAATTTCGGCCGGTCAAGCACCGAGACCATCAGGATGATGTCGAAGAACGACTGATGCTTGGCCGCGATCAGCACCGCACCCCGGGGCACCGTCCCGCGCAATTCGGACCGCAGGCCGACCATCCGGCGCGCGGTCCAGCGCACCCAGAGCGTATAGGTGTGGATGCCGTGAAACGCCCATTCCCGCCGCCAGATCGCCAGTGGCGTGAACACCACCGCCATCAGCGGCATCATCAGATACATCTGGGCGACGAACAGCGCCGAACGGAGCCAGCGCCACGCGGTTGCGATCATTCGGCACCTCCCTTGCGCCTGCCCTTGGACAGCAGCCGAACCCCCATTACAAGGCGGTGCAGACCCCGGCCGCAATGTCCCGGCGAAAGGATGGCCCGAATGCAGCTGACATGCCCGGAATGCGGTGCGATCTACGAGATCGACGACGAGGCGATCCCGCCCGGTGGCCGCCGTGTCGAATGCTCTGCCTGCTGGCATGTCTGGCGCGCCGAACCGGCGGCGTCAGAGCAAGAGGCGGGGCCGACCCTTCCGCCGCCCCTTGCAGTC
>DNSZ01000031.1 GCA_003500165.1 Paracoccaceae bacterium
CGGCCACCGCCGAAAGCTTACCGCCGGGCGCCGGATCGGCCGCGAGCGGTGCCGCGGCCATGCCGGCGATGACGGCGAGTGCCAGCCACAGCCGGCACGGCACCCACAGCCTGGCCGCCGCGCGCCGCAAGACCCTAAAAGCGCTGCCCGACATAGATATAGGTCAGCGCCTCGCTGTCTTGGTTGAAGGCGACATCGACCGACAGGTCGAGCGGAAATTTCCGCGACAGACGGTAACGCACCCCCGCACCGCCGGCCACCCGGGCCGGTCCGAGATCGCCGAAATCGGGGCCAAGCGCGGCCACACCGGCGAACACGGTATAGCCGAAGCGGCGCCCGAAAGTGCCGCGCAAGGCGATCTGGCCCGAGGCCAGCCCGGTATCGAGATACTGACCGACCGGATAGCCGCGGAACGCGTCGGTCCCGCCGAGCGCGCACAGATCGTAGAACGGCGCCGTATCGCCGGCCCGGCACGCGGCCAGCCGGCCGGCGATCACCGTGTCCCATGGCCCGCGGCGATAGAAGTCGGTCAGCAGGATCCCCTTCCAGTAGTCGCGCTCGATGCCCGAAACGACGTCGCCATAAAGCGCCTTGAAACTGACATGGGTTCCGTCGGTGGGATAGATGGTGTTGTCGCGTGTGTCCCAGGACAGGGTCGGCCCGACCTTGAACAACCCCAGCCTGATCCCAAGGTCGGGTATGCCCTCTGCCGCGCCGGTATTGTCGAGCGCCACCGTGCTTTCACCATAGGCGACCTCGACCCCCAGGGTGAGCTTTGGCGTCAGCCCATATCCCGCATTGAGCCGGACCAGATCGACCGATTGGCGCAGCCGGATCGGCGCCGGCAGCGGCAGCGACCCGGTACCGTAGAAATCATACACCACATCGGCCGAACCACCGACCAGCCCCAGCGACCAGCGCTTGTCGCCGAAGGACAGCGATATCCCGCCGCCGACACCCCGGCTGCCATTGTCGGTCCGAAACCCGCCGATCCCGACCGAGGATGGATTCGATCCCTCGTCGATGGTGAACAGATAGCCCGCGCCCAGGATCAGCCCGCTCCCGATGGTCGGGTTCGAAAGCGGGATCGGCGCGACGACGAACGACCCCCTTGTCCAGCCGATCGCGTTCGACCCGGTCTTCGCGATCCTGTCGATCGGTTCCTGTGTCGGCTGCAATTGCGCCGCCACCGCCGCCGGCATGGCCAGCAGCATCAGGAAAAGCGACAGCAGGCCAAGGCGCTTCAACATCGGCGGTCGGTAGCACCGATCGGCAGCCACGCCAAGCGGGAAGAACGGCCGTCAGGATCAGCCGATCGCCAGCATCGACGGCCCCGACAACGGCGCGCCGCGGAACGGATCGCGCGGATAGCCGACCGCCGCCAGATACAGCCCCTGCGGCGGCGCGACGGGGCCGCAGGCGGCGCGGTCCATCGCCTCGAGCGCGTCGCGCACCTGATCGGGCGACCAGGCGCCCGATCCGACACGTTCGATCGTGCCGACCATGCTGCGCACCTGGTTGTGCAGAAAGCTGCGCGCGCAGACCTCGAAGCGGTATTCGACGCCCTCGCGCAGGGCGATCTGGCGGACGAAGAAGCGGTCGACGGTGCGGATCGGCGAACTGGCCTGGCAATGGGCGGCGCGGAAGGTGGTGAAATCGTGCTGCCCGACCAGCATCCGTGCGGCCAGCTGCATCGGATGCAGGGACAGCGGATGGGACACCTGCCAGACCCGCCCCCGGTCATGGGTGGCGGGGCCAGTGCGCGATACCAGCCGGTAGACATAGCGCCGTTCCACGGCATCGAAACGGGCGTTGAAGCTGTCGGCGACCCGGGCGGCGGCCAGCACGGTCACCGGCGCAGGCCGCATGTGGTAATTCAGCGCAGCAGACAGGCGCGGCGGGTCCCAGGACCGCGACATTTCGCAATGCGCCACCTGCCCCAGCGCATGAACCCCCGAATCGGTGCGCCCCGCGGCGGTGATCGGCGGCATGTCGGCATCGAGCCGCATCAGCGCCTCTTCCACCGTGGCCTGAACCGTCGGCACGCCCTTTTGACGCTGCCAGCCCGCGAACGGGCCGCCGTCATATTCGATCTTCAGCGCGTGGCGTGGCATGGCAACTCCGTTAGCGCGAGGTCATCCGGTCGCGCCAGAGCTATCTGGGAACCGGCAAAGATACCGTTTACACAGCCCGCAACTTGCCAGACGGGGGGCCGGCGTGGTTCTGACCGACATTGTCGACCGGATGGGGCGCGGCGTGGAAAGCGCCGGCGGCGGCCTGTCGGAATGGCTGTTCGAGCCGTCGCTTCGGTTGGGTGTCACCGGGCTCAGCCGGGCGGGCAAGACGGTCTTCATCACCAGCCTGGTCGCGAACCTGATCGATCGCGGCCGGATGCCGCAACTGCGCGCGGCGGCCGAGGGGGCGATCACCGCCGCCTGGCTGCGCCCGCAACCCGACGACACCGTGCCGCGCTTCGCCTATGAGGCGCATATGGACGCACTGGCCGCGGCGGCGCCGGACTGGCCCGCCTCGACCCGGCATGTCAGCCAGCTTCGCCTGTCGCTGACCCTGTCGCGCGACGGCCTGTGGCGCGGGATTACCGGGCTTGGCGGGCTGGCCGGGCCGCGGCGGTTGCATCTCGACATCGTCGATTATCCCGGCGAGTGGCTGCTCGATCTGGGGCTTATGGGCAAGAGTTACGACGCCTGGTCGGCGGGCGTGCTCGACCGGGCGCGGCGACGCCCCAGTCTGGCGGGGCCCTATCTGGACGCGCTGGGTGCGGCCGATCCGGCCGCACCGCTCGACGAGAGCGTGGCCGAGGGGCTGGCCCGCGCCTATGCCGATTACCTTCGTGCCGCACGCGGCGCCGGCCTGTCGGATTGCACGCCCGGCCGGTTCCTGCTGCCGGGCGAGATGGCAGGCTCGCCCGCGCTGACCTTCGCGCCGATGCCCGCGGCCGAGGCCGGCCGCGGCAGCCTGCGGCGAGAGCTGGACCGACGGTACGAAGCGTATAAGGAAGGTGTCGTAAAGCCTTTCTTTCGTAACCATTTTTCGCGGATTGACCGGCAGGTCGTTCTGGCCGATGTGCTGGGGGCGGTGGCCGCCGGGCCCGAGGCCGTGGGCGAGATGCGCGCCGCGCTCGCCGACACGATGGCGGCGTTCCGGCCCGGGCCGAATTCCTGGCTGGCGCCGATCATCGGCAAGCGGGTCGAGCGCATCCTGTTCGCCGCGACCAAGGCCGACTACCTGCATCACACCCAGCACCCGCAGTTGACCGCGATCGCCGAGGCGCTGTTGCGCGATGCCCGCGACCGCGCCCGCTATGCCGGGGCAAAGACCGCCGCCCTGTCGCTGGCGGCGCTGCGCGCGACGGTGGAGACGACCGTTTCGCGCAACGGAACCGAGGTGGCCTGCGTGCGCGGCCGCCAGG
>DNSZ01000119.1:0-5875 GCA_003500165.1 Paracoccaceae bacterium
GCCAGCGAGATGCGATAGGCGTCCTCGTCGGTCTTCTCGATGTTGAACGGCGGGTAGCCGGACTGGCCCATATCCTGGCTGAACACCCGGTCCAGCAGATCGGCAAACTGGTCGAAGCCGACCGAGGCACGGTAAAGCGGGGTCAGGTCGATCGAACGCATTTTCATCCTCCTTCGAAGCGATGTCATGGACCCCCCGATGCGGCGGGGCCCTGTGGATTTGCTGCCGGAGCCGTCATGGCCCCCGGCAGCTCCGATATGGGGATGGCGTTCGGCGGTTCAAGACCCCGCTGTCCGCCGTGCCGGAAAGCGGGGCGGCCGGCGCAATCCGATGGTCACGAAGGATCGCCCGCCGCCCGCTTCCCGTTTCCGGGACGATACGACCCGGCACGCGCGGGTCGCGGCGCCAGGCGCACAATCTGGCGCGATCGTTCAAGACGCATCGGACCGCCGTCTATAGTATCCTCGACCGAGACATCGATGGGAGTTTGCCATGTCCTTCATTCTCAACGGCGAAGGCCGTGAGGTTCCGGCCGACTGGGCCGACGAATCGCTGCTTTTCCTCCTGCGCGAGCATTTCGGCCTGACGGGCGCGAAATTCGGCTGCGGGGTCGGGATCTGCGGCGCCTGCACGGTGCTGGTGGACGGCGCCGCAACGCAGTCCTGCATGATGCGGGCCGGCGATGTCGCGGGCCTGTCGGTGCGCACGGTCGAGGGGCTTGCCGAGGGCGGCGCGCTGCATCCGGTCCAGCAGGCCTGGCTCGATCTCGGGGTGCCGCAATGCGGCTACTGCCAGGCCGGGCAGATCATGTTGGCCGTTGCGCTGCTCGACGCCACGCCGCGGCCGACAGATGCCGATATCGACGCCACGATGGAGGTCGGGCTTTGCCGCTGCGGTACCTATCGACGCATCCGGGCGGCCATCGCGCGCGCGGCGGAGGCGGTCTGATGCGGCGGCGCACATTCCTGGCCGCCGCGGGTGGCGGCGTTGTGGCCCTGATCGGTGCGGGTGCCGCCGTCTGGACCCAGGTTCCGGTGATCCCAAAGCGCCCCGACCCGGATGTCGAAACCGCGCTTGGCTGGATTTCGCACCGCGATGGCCGGTACACGCTCGTGCTGCCGCGCGCCGAAATGGGCCAGAACATCGCCACCGCGCTCAAGCAGGTGGCCTGCGCCGAACTTGGCGCGGCCTGGGATGCGGTCGATGTCGAACCGCATGACACCCGCCGGGCGCGGGTCAAGGCCACCGTCGGCAGCGAATCCGTAGGCGTCTTTGCCGAACCGCTGGCGCAGGCCTGTGCGGCGCTGCGGGATGCGGTGGCGGCGGGGCAGACCGAAGGGCAGATCACCGTGCGCCCGCGCCCGATGGCCGAGCTGCGCGCGTTTCGCCCCGGCGCGATTGTCGGCACCAGCCCGGAAATCGCGCAGGGGCGGGAGATCGTCACCGGCGCACCGCTCTTTGCCGCCGATGTGCGGCGGCCGAACATGCTGTATGGCCGGGTGCTGCGCGCACCGGCATCGATCGAGATGCGCTCCGCTCCGGGCAGTTGGGACGTCGCTGCGGCGCAGCGCATCCCGGGCTTTGTCGCGATCGTCGAGGATTGCGGCCCGCCGATCGCCAAGGCCCGCGGCCTTGGCATCGTCGCGACCCGGCCGGGCGCGCTTGACGCCATCGCCGCGGCGCTTGCGGTCGCCTGGGACATCCGGGGCGCTGCGCCGGCACCCGACATCGCGGGCAGCATCGATGTGGATGCCCGAACCGGGGCGGGCAAGCTTCCCCATACGGTCCTCGACGGCGCGCCGGCCCCGGGCGACTGGGATGTCAGTCTGCGCCTTGACGTGCCCTTCGGTGCCCACGCGCCGATCGAGCCGCGCGCGGCCGTGGCGGAATGGCAATCGGGCGCGCTGACCGTCTGGGCGGGAACGCAGGATGCCTTCTATGTCCGCGATGTGCTGGCCGATGCGTTCGGGGTTTCCGCCGATGCGGTCACCGTCCAGTCGCACCGGATCGGCGGCGGGTTCGGCGGCAAGACGATCTGCACCGTCGAGGCCGAGGCGGCGGCCCTTGCGCGGGCCACGGGCCGGCCGGTAAAGGTGCAATGGACACGGGCGCAGGAATTCGCGCTGGGCTTTCATCGACCGCCCTCGTCGCATCGGGTCCGCGCCCGCGTCGCGGATGGCCGGATCACGGACTGGGATCATGCGCAGGTCTCGTCGCACATCTTGTTCACCTCGGCCGCGGTTCCGGCCTGGATGCAGAAGGGGACCGATCTGCTGGTCGGTGACCCGGGGGTCGCGCGGGGCATGGCGGCGCCCTATGTGCTCGGCCGCGCGCATGCCGCCTATGATGCGATCCGGCTGCCGGTGCCGGGCGGTCCGTGGCGCGGTCTTGGCGCCGGCCCGAACGGCCTCGCCGTCGAAAGCGCGATCGACGCCGCAGCCATCGTCGCCGATGCCGATCCGCTGGCCTTTCGGCTGGCGCATGTGGCCGACCCAAGGCTGGCCGGCGTGCTTCGGCGTGTCGGTGCCATCGCGAATTGGAGCGCAGCTGCCACGCCCGCAGCCGGGCAGCGCACCGGCCGCGGGCTGGCCGGCGGCATCTACAAGGAAAAGAGCTATGCCGCCGCCGTGGCCGATGTGGCCGTCGACGCGCGCGGCCGCGTGCGGGTCACCCGGCTGTGGTGCGTTCACGATTGCGGGCTGGTCATCAACCCCGACCAGGTGCGCGCCCAATGCGAGGGCAATCTGGTCTGGAGCCTGGGTCTGGTGCTGTCCGACGAGCTGGCGATCGAGCGCGGTCGCGTGGTCGCGGAAAACTTCGCCGACGCACCGATCCCCCGAATGACGGATGTGCCCGAGATCACGGTCGATCTGATCGAGAGCGACCTGCCACCCGCCGGCGCGGGGGAAACCGCCATGGTCGCGGGACCGGGCGCGATCGCCAACGCGATCCGCGCCGCCACCGGGCGCCGACCGGTGCGGTTTCCGGTCCGCGCCGGGGATCTGGCCGCGTGACGATGCCGGGGACGATGCGCCGAGCGGTAAACCCGGTCGCGTCGCGCGCGCTGCTGTTCGGCCGGGAATGGCTGCGCGCGCCCCGTGCCGTGGGGGCGGTGGCGCCGTCAAGCCGCGCGCTCGCCCGGGCAATCACCGATGGCCTGTCGAACGCGGACGCCCCGGTGCTGGAACTCGGGCCCGGCACCGGCGTCTTTACCCGGGCGCTGCTGGCCCGCGGAATCGCGGTGAACCGGATCGCGGCAATCGAGGCGAATGCGCGTTTTGCGGCAGCCCTGGCGGGCGCCTTGCCCGGCCTGCAAGTCATTGCCGGCGATGCCGCCCGCCTTCGCCGGCTGACACCCTTTGGCCCCGCCAGTGCCGGGACGGTCATTTGCGGGCTGCCGCTGTTGACGATCCCGAAGCCGAAGATCCTGCGCATCGTCGCGGGCGGTTTCGCGGCATTGCGCCCCGGCGGCGCGTTCCGCCTGTTCACCTATGGCCCGACCTGCCCGGTGCCGGGGACGCTTCTCGGCCGGCTTGGCCTCGTGGCACAGCGCACCGCCTTCATCGCGGGCAACATACCGCCGGCATCGGTCTATGTGTTGCGAAGGAGCGAGGACGGCTTGTGACCGGCGACCCACAGCGGGAGGATTTCGCGTCGGCCGCGATGATGCGGCTCGTCGCGGCGGGGCTGATGCGGCAGGGCCTGTCGATGCCGTTGCCCGCCCCGGCGGGCGCGCGCGTGGCGCGGACCGACAAGCGCGCCGTTCTCGAACGGCTCCACGCCGCCCATGGCCCGCGGGCGGTCCTAGCGCTGGCCGATGCCGCGCCCGACATGCCGCCCGAGCCGCTTGTGCAGGCGCTCACCCGCGCCCGTGACCCCGCCGACCTGTTCGAGCGATGGCACCGCATGGAGCGCTTCAGCCATGGCCGGCACACGGTTCGGACCGAACCCGTTGGCGCCGGTGCCTTCCGCCTCGTCCATGCCGCGCGGGATGGCGGGGCGCCGCCTTCCCCGGCCGAAAGCCTGCTGGTTCTGGGGGTGCTCACGGTGCTGAGCGAAATGACCGGATCGGGCGCGGTGACGCTGGCCGCCGAGGACGGCGCGGTTTGGCGTCGCGAGCGGGCCTGGACCGCGCGGGCGGGTTCGCCGTTTCGCGGCCCCGTCCTGCTTTCGGTTGCACCTGCCAGGGCGGTTCCGGCACAGGATGATGGCCGCGGTCCGGCCGATCCCGTGGACCGTCTGCGCGCAAGACTGGCCGCCGATCCGGTCCGCCGCTGGACGCTTGCCGATCTGGCATCCGTTCACGGGATGTCGGCGCGCACCCTGCAACGGCGCCTTGCCGAGCGCTCGCTGTCCTTTTCGCGCATTGTCGCCGATGCAAGGCTGCAGGTGGCCGCCTCCTATCTGTGCAAGGCACGCGGTCCCGGCCTGGCCGAGATCGGCTTTCTTGCCGGCTATGCCGATCAGGCGCATTTCGCGCGCGCCTTCAACCGCGCCGTCGGCACCACGCCGCGGGCCTACCGCGCCGACTTCCAGGCCTGAAGCCGGGGTTCGAGGGCTCGGGTTATGCCATCTCCAGCCAGATGGTCACCGGCCCGTCATTGATCAGATGCACCGCCATCGCGGCCCCGAACCGGCCGGTTTCCACCGGGACGCCCAGATCGCGCAGCGCCTGGGCGAAGCCGCGATAAAGCCGCGCGCCGTCGGCCGGCGGGGCCGCCTCGGAAAAGCCCGGCCGGTTGCCGCGCGCGGTATCGGCCGCCAGGGTGAACTGGCTGACCACCAGCGCCGCGCCACCGGTGTCCATCAGCGACCGGTTCATCTTGCCGGCTTCGTCGGGAAATATCCGCAGCCGCGCGATCTTTGCCGCCAATCTGGGGACCACCGCGTCGCTGTCGCCGGTCATCGCGCAGACCAGAACCAGCAGGCCGTGCCCGATCGCACCGACGACCGCGCCATCCACCTCGACCCGGGCGTCGCGCACCCGCTGCACCAAGGCCCGCATTTCGCGCCCTCCACGGCTTGACCTGTCCGCGACCGATACCGACATGGGCGGGGCAGGCAAAGGCCTGCACAGCATCAGGGGAAAACAATGGTCGACGACCAGGCTGCAATGAGTGTGAGTCATTGCAGCTGGTTCGCCTCCCGCCCCGCCTGCCGGGCATTGGCAGTCGGTACCGGCTGCGCTAGGGTCGCGCCGCTGGGCAGGGGCCGCAACGATGGAATATCGCGACTACTACAAGGCACTCGGCATCGAGCGCGATGCCAGCGCCGACGAGATCAAGCGGGCCTGGCGCAAGATCGCCCGCAAGCATCACCCCGATGTCGATGCCAGCCCCCAAGCGGCCGACCGGTTCAAGGCCGCCGGCGAAGCGTATGAGGTGCTGAAGGACCCCGAAAAGCGCGCCGCCTATGACGAATTGGGCGCGAACTGGCAGTCCGGCGAGGCGTTCCGCCCGCCCCCCGACTGGGAGAGCCGCGATTTCGGGTTCACCGGCGGCGGCTATACCGAAAGCGACCCGCAGGGGTTTTCGAGCTTCTTCGAGGAATTGTTCGGCCGGCACGGGCAGGGGCGGGCCACCGGTGGGGCAGGGCGCAAGGCGGGCGGCGGCCGTTTTCAGGCGGCCGGCCAGGACCAGCATGCGACGCTGACCGTCGATCTGCGCGATTCCTTTCAGGGCGCCACCAGGGCGCTGACATTGCAGATCCCCGAGTTCGGCGCGGATGGCACGGTGCAGCTGCGCGACCGCACCCTGTCGGTGAATATCCCCAAGGGCATCGCCGAGGGGCAGACGATCCGGCTGAAGGGCCAGGGCGGCCCGGGTCTGGGCGGTGGGCCGGCGGGCGACCTCTATCTCGACATCGCCTTTGCGCC
>DNSZ01000119.1:5924-7877 GCA_003500165.1 Paracoccaceae bacterium
CCCGGCAAGACACCGGGCGACCTTTATGCCGTGCTCTCGATCGCCAACCCGCCGGTGCGAACCGAGGCCGAGCGGGCGGCCTTCGAAAAGCTGCGCGACGCGTTCGATTTCGATCCCCGCGCCAGGATGGGAGGCTGAGATGGAGCAGACCGCCGAAATCGTCGAGACCGTGACGATGACAGAGATCTGCCGCAGTTGCGGGGTCAGTGCGGAATGGGTGATCGACCTGGTCGAGCACGGCATCATCGACCCGGCCGAACCCGCCGCGCCGCGCTGGCAGTTCCACGCCGTCTCGATCCGCCGGGTGCGCCGCGCCCGCGCGCTGCAGCGCGACCTCGGCGTCAATCTTGCCGGCATCGCGCTTGCCCTCGACCTGATCGAGGAACGCGACCGGCTGCGCGCCAGACTTCGCGCGCTCGAAGCCGGCGGGTGACGCGCGCCGCCGGACCGCTCCCGCCGGTCGATCTTCGGCCCGCAATGCCAACGCCCGACAGGATGGCTCGTCGCGCCAGTCCGCCTCCCCGCTCGGGCCATCGATCCTGTCCTGTCCAATGGGCAAGGTTGGTGGTCGGGCGGGGAGGCGGAGAACGGTCATTCGAAATGACCGTTGGTCTCAGTAGATGCCGAAATAGACGTCGAAGACGGCCGAGCCGGAGCCGCGGTTGATGACCTCGACCACGTGATCGCCACTCATGTAGAGTTGGCCCTGGTAGGGCAGTGTCGCCTTCACCTCGTCCAGCAGCACATGCCCGTTGGGCATGATGATGCGGTAGTCGACCGAGCGGTCGGCCGCGGTGAAGTGGACCTCCAGCATCTGGCCATTACGGGCCCCGAGAATGTAGCGGACGGTGTGCCCGGGCGCCAGCGTGCCGCTCTCTTCGGCGCCGCTGGTGCCCGGCGCGAAGCGCACGCGCACGGCCTGCGTGTGCGGCGCGGACGTTGCGGCGTGGTCGACGACCGTGGCCGGGCCGGAGGCGGGGACGAGGTATTCCGCCGCCACCCAGCCGATCGAGGCGCCGTCATTCGGCGCCATCGGCACCATGCACCATGTCCGGCCCTCGTGCTGCTCGCAGCCGAGGTTGCGCACGACCATGCCGCGCTGCAGCCGCGCGAAGGTCGGCGACGCGGTCGAGGGTTCGGCATGCATGTTCAGCGTCGAGCTCACGTTGACGCGCCAGAAGTCGGGCGCGCTGCCCGAGCCCATGCCCGAGCCCGCCATCGCCCCGCCGCCATCGTCGGCGCCCGGCCCCTCGCCCGAGGCGCGCACGGTGCAGATGCCGTTGGCGCGGTCCGGCCCCGTGTAGGAGACGAGCCAGCCGGCCGCGTTCTGATAGGCGTCGCCGCCTCGGGCAATGCTGAAGACGATGCCGGCCGCGGGGCCATCATAAACGCGGGCCTCGTAGTAGTCGGCGTTGAAACCTTCGACCCCGGCAGGGTTGCCGTTGACGGTGATGAAGCCGGCGCCGTCGGACACGACGATGTTGCCCAGGGGGCACTCGGCGGTGAACGCGGCGGGCTGCGCAAGCGCGGCGGCGGGCAGGCCGAGTGCGAGTGCGGCGGCGAGGGTGTGGAATCGGATCACGTTGATCTCCTGTCTGTCGAGGGATGTCGGAACGACGGTTGCGCCGGTTGCGTCCAGCCACCGCGGATCCGTCGACCGCGCCATGCGCTCTCGCGGCCGGCCCGCGCCAAGCGGCAGGCCAAGAAGATGGCACGGTGGTTGTTCACGGTCGGGATGCCCTGGACGATTGAACGGTCGCGGCGAGGAAAGACCTCTGCGGCCATCCATGCGCAAAGCTGAATGCCGGCGCTATCCGCTATGCGCAGGCCACGATCCCAATTGCGAATCCGGTCCGTTTTTTTCGCGGACCGGCGCAATGAGTCAAACTCATTGCACCTTGGTATGATGGCGGCGGGCAAGGCGCTTGTCGTGGCGGCCTAGTCGCCGGGCCG
>DNSZ01000052.1 GCA_003500165.1 Paracoccaceae bacterium
CGGTTGCTGCCCCTGCCGGCGCCCCGCTCTCGCCCGACAGAACCGCCGGCAGGGGCAGCAACCGGTCGGCCCATTCCCCCGCCCCGGCGCGGCTGACCGCGCGCCCCGTCTTCGGCGAGACGAAGGCCAGCTCGTCGGTCGCCCCGGTGGCGGCGCAATGCGACAGATCGAGGCCAAAGCCCGATTCCTCCAGCAGCGCCAGTTCCCAGCGCAGATAGGCCAGGGGCCAGCCCGGCGCGCCCGCCACCACATCGTCGAGCAGCGCCAGGCTGCGCGCGTAAAGCCCCGGATGGGCCGCCCGTTCGGGCAGCGCGAAGGCGAGCAGCGCGGTGACCGATCGCAGCGCCGCCAGCGCCGCCGGGTCGCCCAGCAGCCCGCCGGCACGGTCGCGCAGCGGTTCCACCCGAAAGCTGCCGATATGCGCGTCGAGCCTGGCCTGCCATTCCAGGGCAAGCTGGGCGCCCGGCTGCAGGATCGGCGCCATCCGCCGCCCCGCCCCGCCGCGCACCACGCCGGCATGGCGGCCCTGCGCCCGGGTGAACACCTCGACGATGGCGGCGGTTTCGCCGTGCCGCCGCGCGGTCAGCAGAATGCCCTCGCCGCGCCAACGGATCACGGCGCATCCCCGTCGAGCAGCGCCCGGCCGGCCTTGTCCTCGACCTCGATGAGCCACAGATCGGGGTCGCGGGCGCGCTGGCGGGCGAGCGCGGCGTCGACCTCGGCCTCGGGTCCCTCGGCGACGGTGACCCAGACCGTGGCACCGGTTTCGGGATCGAAGCTGCGGGCAAAGCCCTGCGCCCGCCCGTCGAGCGTGTTGAGCTTGACCATCACGGCGCCCGCCGTGGCATCGCCGCGCGCCACCAGATAGGCCGGGATCGCCCAGGATCGCAGCCGCGCCAGATAGGCCGCGACCCGGATGTCAGAGGTCAGGCGCGCCATCGTGCCGCTCGCCGGGGTCGAGGCCGATTTCGCGCAGCCTTTCGGCCTCTTCCGCCCAGCCCGGCCGAACCTTGACCTGGACGAACAGATGCACCGGCCGATCGAGCATCGCGGCGATATCGGCCTGTGCGGCCTGGCGCACCGCCTTGATCGTGCCGCCCGCCTTGCCCAGCACGATGCCCTTGTGGCCGTCCCGGGCGACATAGACGATCTGCCGGATCACCGCCGCGCCGTCGGCGCGATCCTCCCAGCTCTCGCCCTCCACCGTCAGCTGATAGGGCAGTTCCTGATGCAGTCGCAGCATCAGCTTTTCGCGGGTGATCTCGGCGGCGAGCATGCGCAGCGGCAGATCGGCCAGCTGATCTTCGGGATAAAGCCACGGGCCCGCCGGCAGATGGCCGGCAAGCCAGGCCTTCAGATCGGCCACCCCGGCGCCGGTTTGCGCCGATATCATGAAGGTGGCGGCAAAATCGAACGCCGCATTGGCATCGGCCGCCAGCCCCAGCAGCGCCGGCCGCTTGACCCGGTCGATCTTGTTGATCGCCAGCAGCACCGGCGCCGCGCCCGCCCGGGCGCCCAGCGCATCTAGGATGCGGCGCACCCCATCGGTCAGCCCGCGCTGCGCCTCGATCAGCAGGACGACGATATCGGCGTCGGCCGCGCCGCCCCAGGCGGCGGTCACCATCGCCCGGTCGAGCGCGCGGCGCGGCGCGAACAGGCCCGGCGTGTCGACAAAGACGATCTGCGTCGCATCCGCCACCGCCACGGCGCGCAACCGCGCCCGCGTCGTCTGGACCTTGTGGGTGACCGGCGCCAGCTTCGCCCCCACCATGGCGTTCAGCAGGGTGGACTTGCCGGCATTGGGCTCTCCGATCAGGGCAACGAAGCCCGCGCGCGTCGACATGCTGTCCCTTCCGCCGTTTCGCACGGGTCTAGCCGCGCCGGCGCCGGCGCGCCAGCGGCATCAGCGCTGTCAGCGGCGGTCGGGAATCACCCGGGTCACACCCCCGCCGCGCGCGAACGCCGTGCGCCGCGCAAACGCCAGCGCCCCCAACGCGGCCAGGCCGAACAGCACGGTGTCCCAGGGCCGCGCATCGGGCCAGAACGGGTTGATCAGCTGCCAGTGAAACAGCATCGGCAGCAGGATACTGCCGCGCGATGCGTTGAAAAGCGGCGTGACCAGCAGGGCAAGCGCGACATTGCCCAGGAAGAAGGGCCAGAACGCCCAGCCGCTTTGCACCAGACCGGCCAGCCAGAAGGCCGGCAGATGCCACACCCCCCAGGTGACGCCGATCGCCAGCCCGGCAAGGGCCGGCGCCAGGCGCCGCTGCAGAAGCGGCTGCATCACCCCGCGCCAGCCGAGTTCCTCGACCGGGCCCAGGAACAGCATCGTCGCCATCGCGGCCAGCACCGGCGCCAGCCCTTCGGGCGGCAGCGGCGCGAGGACCGGCCCACCACCGATCAGCGAGCCGGCGATGAACACGCCCGGGATACCCAGGATCAGGAACGCCGCCCAGCCGGGCGGGCAGCGCCACAGCAAGAGCCGCGACAGAAAGGCCCGCAGCCCGGCCACCCCGCCATGCCAGGCAACCAGGGCAAGACCGGCGATGGCAGGCGCCCAGGTGGCGAGGAAAAACGCCGGGTGGTGGCCCGACAGTTGCCCCAGCAACGCCGTCGCGGGACCGGGCATAAATATCCAGACCCCGGTGATCCCCCAGGTGATGGCGAAGGTCATCAGCAGGAACGCGATCAGCGCCCGATCGGGCAGATCGCGGGGCGGGGCGGCGGCGGTTGCGTCGGTCATTCGGGTGTCACCTTCCCAGGCCTTGGGGGCGTCGCATGGCGGGCCGGCGCGGGTCAAGCGATGCAGCCGTCGCGGGCAGTCGACGGCACGGTGCAATGCACTACACCAACCCTATGGGCAGTGGCGGCAGGGCGATACGAGCGGCGCGCGGGGCAGTTGCCGCAGGTTTGATCGGCGCGTTTGCCCCGATGGCAACGGCGCAGCAGGACCACCTGTCGGTGTTCGCCGGGACCCTGATCATGAACGACTGGAACGAAGCGTTCGCGCAGCCCCAGGACCTGAACTTCACCGGCGACTCGCTGGTCGGGCTGGCGGCCGGTCGCGACTGGTCGCTGGGCTGGCGCGGGCTGTCGGCGGGGATCGAGGGCCAGCTGGCCTGGCATTTCGGCGACGGCTACAGCTATGGCCAGATCGCCTTGCCGGCCGTGCTGCGCTACGATCCGGGCTGGCAGCGGGTACTGCTGCGCAGCTTTGCCTATGGCCTTGGCCTGTCCTACACCACCGAGATATCCCAGCCCGAGGTCGAGAAGGGCGGCCAATCGCAACGGACGATGTTCTACTGGTTTCTCGAGACCGAGTTCGGTCGCCCCGAGCGGCCGTTGCGCTATTTCGCCCGGTTGCATCACCGCTCGACCGGGTTTGGCGCCTTCGGCGAAGCCGGCAGCTCGAACTATCTGCTGGTTGGGGTGCGGCGGCGTTTCTGATACCAAAGCGCATGCGTGTGAAACGAAAGGTCATTTGGAGCGCGTTGCCCTTGACCGGTTTCGATCCGGGTACTGAGCGCCCGCCCGGGTGGGCGCGGAACGCGCCCGCCGTGGGGCGGGCGGGCGCGTGCCCGATGCTGACGCATCGGGCGGGTGAATCCAGTTCGATGCGACGCGCTCTAGAATGACCCTTGTTCCACCTCCCGCCATCACACCCCGAGCTCTGCCAACAGCGCCGCCGCAGCGGCCTGTTCGGCGGCGCGTTTCGCGCCCGCCGTCGCCTCGGCCGTGCGCCCATCGGCCAGCCGGGCGGCCACGGTGAAGCGCGGGGCATGGGCGGGGCCCGCGCGGGCGATCTCGACATAATCGGGCGGTGCCATCCCACGCGCCTGGGCCCATTCCTGCAGCGCCGATTTCGCGTCGCGCGCATCCTCGGCGACCCCGGCGACCCGGTCGCCCCACAGCCGCAGCACAAGCGACCGGGCGGCGGCAAAGCCGGCATCGAGATAGACCGCCGCGATCACCGCCTCCATCGCATCGGCCAGCAAGGCAGCCTTGCGCCGGCCGCCCGACAGCCGCTCGGACCGGCCCAGCCGCAGTGCCTCGCCCAGGCCGATCTCGGCGGCCACCGCGGCGCAGGTCTCGCGCCGCACGAGGGCGTTGAAGCGGGGGGCCAGCTGGCCCTCGCTGGCCGTCGGATCGGCCTCGAGCAGCGCCTCGGCCATCGCCAGCCCCAGAACCCGGTCGCCCAGGAACTCCAGCCGCTGGTTGTCGGCCGTCCCGGCCCCGCCGAGGCTCGGATGGGTCAGCGCCTCGGTCAGCAAGGCGGGCCGGGCGAAGTCGTGGCCCAGCCGGCGCAAAAGGGCCGCTTGTGCCGCCGTGTCGCTCACACGATCCTCTTGAAGAAGCGGTCGGCCCGCCACGTCCAGAAGTAGAACAGCGATCGCCCGGCGGCGGAAAACAGCACCCTGTCCGCCCGGCCCAGCAGGTTCTCGGCCGGGACGAAGCCGACGCCGCTGGGCGGCGCGACGCGGCTGTCCTGGCTGTTGTCGCGGTTGTCGCCCATCACGAAATACTGCCCCTCGGGCACGGTGTAGACCGGCGTGTTGTTGCGCCCGCCCCGGTCGGTGATCTTCAGGATGTCGTGGGTCACGTCCCCCGGCAGCGTCTCGCGAAAGCGCGGCTTTTCGCAATCCCCGCCCAGACCGACCGGCGCATTCGCGCATTGCGGCAGGCTGCGCGCCGCGCCCTGCGGTTCATAGGTCTCGACAAAGACGCCTGCGGGCGCGACCGGCACGCGCGCGCCGTTCAGGATCAGCCGGCCCTCCGCGACCTGCACCCGATCGCCGGGCAGCCCGATCACCCGCTTGATGAAGTCGGCGCCGTTGGCGGGGTGCTTGAACACCACCACGTCGCCGCGCTCGGGCTCGGAGCCGAACCAGCGTCCCTGGATGAACGGGCAGGCCGAAAACGGGCAGGAATGGCGCGAATAGCCATAAGCCATCTTGTTGATGAACAGGTAGTCGCCGATCAGCAGCGTGTCCTTCATCGAGCCCGAAGGGATCCAGAAGGGCTGGAAGAAAAGCGTGCGGATCGCCACCGCGATCAGGATCGCCCAGAACAGCGTGCGCAGCGTCTCGCCCCAGCCGCCCGTGCCCTCTGCCTTGTTCGCCATGCGCTGCCCCCTGCCCGTGCGGGCGCGTCATGCGCAGGGGCGCGGGGGGTGTCAAGGCGGCGGCAGGCCCGGCAACCACGGGCACCGGCAGCAGACCGGGCCGCCGCGACCCGGTCTGGCCAAGGTCGAAGCGCGCGCACCACCGCCCGGCCCCCCTGGCAGCCCGAGGACGGGCTTGGCC
>DNSZ01000249.1 GCA_003500165.1 Paracoccaceae bacterium
CATTCTCAGTGAACATTGGTTCTCTACATGCGGTTGCTGCGTCAAGGTCCAATCTGATGTTGGCCGTGCTGCGGATTGCGGGTCATGGTTCTCTTCGGCATCGGCGGGGTGCGCCGCGCCAGAATCAAGTTTCTTTCCGCGGAACCTTCGGGCGGTGCTCTGTATCAAGCGCAGGGGAACTGCAACCAATGGTGACGCACGCGTCCCTCGGGTCCGACCCTCCGCGGCTGTCGCGCGGCGGGACCAACGCCAGGCATGACGGATCGCCGCGGCGCTGAACGCCGCGATCGCGACCGCCCGTGACCGGCTGGAGGCGCGCCAGCGCGATCGCCGATAGGGGGGTGACCGATGCCCGATGCCGTCGTCCTGTTCACCGGGATCATCGTCTTCGCGCAGATGGTCGACGCGGGGTTGCGCCATCGGTCGGGCAAGGCGGCCCGGTTCCTGCGCGATCAGTGGCTCGTCCTGCGCGCCCTTGCCTCGGCACTGCTCGCGGTGCCGCTGGCGGTCTTCGTTCTGGTCGCCCTGCTGCCGCTTCCGGCAGAGGTCGCGCTCGGCCTCGGTCTGCTCGCCGCCGCGCCTGGGGCGCCCCTGACCACCCGCAGGTCCGGGATGGCGGGCGCGGCCCGCGACGTGGTTGTGCCGCTGCAACTGACGCTCGCCGCGCCGGCCATGGTCCACATGCCGCTCGTGCTCTCCGTATTCGAGGCGATGCTGGACCCTCCGGGCCTTGACCTGGCGCCAGCGAAGGTGGCGCGGCGGGTGGCGATCGTCACCTTCGTGCCGCTGGCGCTGGGGATGCTGGTCGCGAAGGCGGCCCGCGGCGCCCTGCAACGCCACACAAGGCGTCTGTCCGCGGCGGCGAATACCAAGCTGCAATGAGTCACGCTCATTGCAGCTTGCTATTATGTCGGCGAAAGCGCCGAGCCGACGCTCGGCGCCATCCCCAGGATTTTGACCTATGCGGTCCTGTCGCTCGTTCTGGCCCGGCATCCGGCGCCCAGACCGGCCCAGGACTGTGGTGAGGTCCGGTTCCGCACGTCCGCGAAGCCCTTTCCAAAAGGAGAGCGCCAGATGTCGCAATTGCGGGGCACCGCATCGGGTAAGTCCTGATGCAACGAAAGGCCGGGTTCGGAATGACGCGATCCCCCGGCCTGTTCTGTTTTGAGAACCCCATGACAACGCGACGCACCTTCCTTGCCACATTGCCCACGACCGGCGCGGCCTTCGCCCTTGGGGGCGTGCTCTTCGATGAGGGCCAGGCCAATGCACAAGGCGCGCCGGCGCCGCTGGCCGGGCATTTCCATCCGCGGGGCAAGGCGCCGTCGGAGCATACGAAACGCGTCCTGCAGGACGCGGCGCGCACGCTGCCCTTCGACGACACCCGCGACATCGAGGAACAGGCGCGCGGGCTGATCGCGGAACAGCCAGAGCGGCAGATCATGGCCGACGCGGGCAACGTCGCCTTCGACCGCGCCGATTACGATTTTCTCGACGGGACAGAGGTGTTTGACAGCATCCACCCGTCGATGACGCGCATCGCCCGGCTGAACAACAGTTTCGGGCTCTACCAGGTCGCGCCCGGCATCTACCAGGTGCGCGGCTTCGACCTGTCCGACATGACCTTCGTGCGCGGTCAGACCGGCTGGATCGTGTTCGACACGCTGACCACAATAGAAACCGCCCGCGCCGCGTGGGAGCTGTTCCAGGAGCATGTGGGAGAGGGTCTGCCCGTCTCCGCGATCATCTATTCGCACACCCATGCCGATCACTGGGGCGGCGTGCGCAGCCTCGTGACCGACGAGGACGTGGCGGCGGGCCGGGTCGAGATCATCGCGCCGGCCGGCTTCATGGAGTTCCTGATCTCCGAAAACGTCTTTGCCGGCAACGCGATGAACCGGCGGCTGTTCTATCAGTACGGTCTGCTTCTGCCGGCGTCGCCGCACGGCTTCGTCACCCAGGGGCTAGGCCACCGGGTCCCCGCGGGGGTCAACTCGCTGATCGCGCCCACCCGCTTCGTCTCTGACCCGGTCGAGGAGTTCGAGGTCGACGGCGTGCCGATGATCTTCCAGAACACCCCCAATACCGAGTCGCCACGGGAGATGAACACCTACATCCCCGACCTCAAGGCGCTGTGGATGGCCGAGAACGTCACCGCCACGCTGCACAACATCTACACGCTGCGCGGCGCCGCGGTGCGCGATCCGCTCAACTGGTCGAAATACATCAACGAGGCGCTCTACCGCTTCGGCACCGAG
Organism: Paracoccaceae bacterium; assembly: GCA_003500165.1. Taxonomy (GTDB): domain Bacteria; phylum Pseudomonadota; class Alphaproteobacteria; order Rhodobacterales; family Rhodobacteraceae; genus UBA10424. Next base: position 2,259 of record DNSZ01000249.1, read on the forward strand.
GCCGAGGTGATGTTCCAGTCGCATCACTGGCCGCGCTGGGGCAATGCGCGCATCCAGGAGGTGCTGCGCGACCAGCGCGACCTTTATGCCAACATGAACAACCAGGTGCTGCATTACGCCAATCAGGGCGTCACCATCAACGAGGTGCACAACGCCTATGAACTGCCGCAGAGCCTGCAGCAGAAATGGCACTGCCGGGGCTATCACGGCTCGCCCGAGCACAATGCGCGCGGGGTGATCCAGCGCTATCTCGGCTTCTGGGATTGCAACCCGACGACGCTGATCCCCAAGTCGCCCGCGGATTCCGCAACCCTTCACGTCGAGATGATGGGCGGGTCCGGGCCGATCCTTGCGCGCGCCCGCACGCTGCACGACGCGGGCGAGTACCTGCTCGCGACCGAAATCCTCGACAAGCTTGTCCATGCCGAGCCCGCAAACACCGAGGCGAAGGAAGCCCTCGCCGACGCGTTCGAGCAACTGGGCTACCAGCAGGAGAACCCGGGGCTCCGGAACAGCTTCCTCGCCGCCGCCTACGAGCTGCGCTCGGGCATCCCGCCGGGCTTCGCCGTGAACTCGTCGAGCCCCGACGTGATCCGCGCGATGTCGACCGAGCTGTTCCTCAACTTCCTCGCCATCAGGATGGACAGCCGCCGCGCCGAGGGCCTGGCGCTGAAGATCAACCTTGCCACCCCCGATACCGGCGAGACCTTCATCGTCGAGCTGTCGAACGCGACGCCGACCAACATCGCCGGCTATCAGGCCGATGACGCCGACCTGACCCGGACGCTGAACCGCGCCGATCTGGAGACGGTGATGGCGGGCGAGGCCCAGTTCGAGACGTTGCTCGCCGACGGGCGGGCCGACGGCCGAGGGCGATGTCGCGGTGCTGGGCCAACTGGCCGCGCTGATGGTCGAGTTCGATCCGCGCTTCCCGATCATGCCCGGCACCGGCCCCCGCGTGGCGGAGGAGCCGGCGGAAGACCCGTTCGCCGCGGAGATCGGTGCGGTCATCCCCGAGTGAGACAGCCAACGGGTCGCGCCCGCCTTCGGCATGCCGCATAGTCCAAGAAGAAAAGGATCCCTTCCAATGCGTGCTCGTCCAGACCAACCTCTCAGGGCGCCGCGCTCGGCGGACAAGCCAGGCCGCCCCGGGCCCGTTCATGCCGTCGTTGCGGCATGCGCCCTAGCAATTCTCCTTGGCGTCACCGGCGCGCGCCCGGCATCGGCCCAGCAGACGGTGACGCCGGAGACATTCATCCGCACCGAGACGGACCGGATGTTCCGCGACATCTCGCTTCTGGCCGGTGGCGTGAACCGGTTTCACCATATCCGCAGGCCGACACCGCTCGACGAGCAGGTGGTCATCCGAATGAACCGGGACACGCTCTATTCGGGCGCGGTGATCGATGTGACCGCGGGCGCGACGATCACCGTCCCGGCAATCCCCGACGGCCGCTATGCATCGGTCCTGATCATCGACAACGACCATTATACGCCGGTCGTTTTCCACGACGCGGGGGTGCACGAGATTCCGGCGGACACCGACCACATGTTCGCCGCGGTCCGCATCCAGCTCTACGATCCGGGCGACGCCGACGAGGTGGCGCTGATAAACGCGCTTCAGGACCAGTTCGTGATCGCGGCCGGGTCGGATGGCCCGCTTCCCGAGTTCGATTGGGACACGGCGAGCCTCGATGCCTTGCGTGCGCAATACGAGGCGGAAGCGGCCAACTTACCCAATCTGAAGGGCATGATGGGTCCGCGTGGCAAGGTGAACGAGGACATTCGTCACATCGCGGCAGCTTCGGCCTGGGGGCTCTTCCCGGAATGGGAGGCCATGTATCTCAACTATTTCGGCGGGCACGGCACCGACCGGTGCTTCGCCGCAACCTTCGAAGTTCCCGAGAACCGTGCCTTCTGGTCCATCACGATGTATGGCGCGACGGGATTCATCGAATGCGAGCGAAGCCTTCTGAACAGCTCGAACGTGGTCCTGAACGCCGACGGGACCTTCACCGGCTCCTTCGGGTCCGAAGCGCTTTGCGGGGACGTCCCGAACCGGCTCGACACGCCGGAAGGCTGGAATTTCATGATGCGCATCTATCTGCCGGGGCCGTCCGTGCTGGACGGAAGCTACGTGCTCCCTAGGGCATGACCGGTGTCATGATGCGGCAAGGTCCCCTCCAGCACGCCGAGCCTGAAACGACCGAACGGGTCGCCGCGTCCCGGCGGTTCGTGCCTTTTCCCGATCCACCTGCCAATGGAGTGCAGTTCATGCCCGCTTTCCGCTCGCTGCTTGCGAGCCTCGTCATGGCGCTCGCGATGGTCACGGCAGCATCGGCGCCTGCCCGCGCGATGGAGCCTGCGCAGGACGAGGCCCTCGCCTACGCCATCGGGGTGCAGACCTACATCGCCCATTTCCCGCTGATGGACCTCTACCGCACGCTCTGGGAGACGTCCTTCGACCCAGACCGCGGGCATGACCGGACGCTGAACGCGTTCTTCGTGTTTGACCGGCTGATCACCAGCGACGACGACTGGGTCGTCACCCCGAACGAGGACACGATCTATTCCCGCACCTTCTTCGATCTCCGCGCCGAGCCCATCATCCTCGACATCCCGCCCTCGGGCGGGCGGCAGTTCTGGATCCCGGTCAGCGACATGCATCACGATTTCGACGCGAACCTGTCCTGGGACACGATCGGTGCCGGCGGTGGCGCCTTCGCGCTTGTCGCGCCCGGCTGGCAGGGCCTCCTGCCTGCGGGTGTGCAGCGGATCGACATGGGGACGCCGATCGGCTGGACGCTGCCACGCTTCGCCGTGAACGGGGTGGACGATCTGCCGGGCGCGGTGGCCATGCAGGCGCAGACGCGGCTCGTGCCGCTCAGCCAGTGGGGCGCGGCCGCGGTGACCCGCCCGCAGCCGGACGCCGCCGACTGCCCGCGCTTCACCCGCGCCGACCTGACCGACGCGCGGGCTTTCTTCACGACGCTGAACGCCGTCCTGCGGTTGTCGGCCCGGGTGGGGAACCCCGGTGATGCCGCGATGGCCGGCTGGCTGCGCGAGATCGGCATGGACCCGGCGACCGCCTTCGACCGGGACGCGCTTTCGCCCGCGACGCAGGCGGGGCTGACACGTGCCACGGCCGATGCGCACCGCATCATCGCCGAACGGATGCCGCGCGCGGTGCCGATCGTGAACAACTGGCAGGCCGTCCGCCTGGACAGGCGCATCAGCGGTGATCCGTCGATCGCCGCCGCCGCGGCGATGCTGGGCCTTTTGTGGAACCCGGCCGAGGTCAGCACCTACGACGTCGCCTTCCTCGACGGTGCCGGCGCGCCGTTCGACGGGCGCAACGCCTACGTGCTTCGCTTCGATCCGCCGCCGCCGGTCGACGCCTTCTGGTCGGTGACGATGTATTCGGCCGAAACGCAGCTCTTCGTGCCCAACGCCATCGACCGCTATTCGGTGGGCGACCGCACGGCGGGCACCGTCCATGGCGCGGATGGCGCGATCGAGATCTTCCTGCCGGCCGAGGAGCCGACCGACCCGGTCGAACGCGCGAACTGGCTGCCCGCGCCCGAAGGCCCCTTCTACCTCGTGACGCGCCATTACTCGCCTCAGGCCGCGATCCTCACCGGCGACTGGGCACCGCCGCCCGTGGCCCGGCGTTGAGCGCGCGGCAGGCAGCCGTCTTTCGCCGCCCCTGCCCAAAGGAGAACTGTCATAATACCAACGGTCATTGAGAATGACCGTTGGTAGCGGATCGCATGGACGTTCACGCTGACGAGCGAAGGCGCATATGACCGGGAGGGGGAGCAATGGGCCGTGCCCGGCAACGGCTCCGTCTCGAAGATCCTGCGGCTCGGCGCGCTCCCCGTGGGCTTCTTCGGCGGCGCGCGATACTGGGCGGTGTCCCCCGATTTCGGGCCCGAGAACCGGCGCGCGCGCCCTGGCATGACCGTCCTGCCCCCACGTCCGGGCGGCAGGACGGTTTCGCTTCGGCGTCGCCGCCTTTGACCGGCGCACGCCCGGACCGGGTCTCGATCCCCTCGGAGCAGCGTGCATTCCCGCTTTTGCAAAGGCGGGCACGACGCTATTCTGATCGCTGACGTCAGCCAGCCCGATTGAAAGGGATCTGACGGGAGTGGGTGCCATGCCGCCAACGAAACGTCTGATCCTGACGGCCCAGCACCGGCTGTCAAAGACGGGCTGGTTCGCCGAACAGGCGGAAGATTTCCAGGATCGCATGAAAACACTGGCGCGCTGGCGCAACTATCGGGCCGGAGAGTCGCTTTTCGAGGTTGGCGACACGCCCGACGCCGTGTTCGGGCTGGAGCAGGGAAGACTCGATGTCGCGATCCCGATCTCTGGCGACGAGATGGTCAATATCTGGCGGGCGCAATCGGGATTCTGGATCGGCGATTCCGCGCTTCTTGCCGAGAAGACCCGGGGGGTCTCGGTTACGGCGCATGGGGATTGCCTGGTGCTCGTCCTGCCGGCGCTGGCGCTCAGGCGCCACCTCGACGAGACCCCGGGCGACATTGCCTGCTTTTTCCGGCTCGCGGATCGCAACATGATGCTCGCGCTTCAGGTCCTGTCCGAAGTGCTCAACCTGCCGCCGCGCGCGCGCTTCGCCCGCCTCCTGCTGCGGCTCACCTCCGACGCGGGGGTCGTGCAGCGTCCTGATCTTCGCTTGCCTCCTGCCATCAAGACCTCCTTCAACAGGGTGCTGCAACGACCAGTTGAGACCAACGGTCATTGAGAATAACTGTTGGCCGCCTCCCGCCCCGCCTCCCTGCCCTCGCCGGCGAACGGCGATCAGGGCGCGGGTGCCCTCAGGCGCCAAAGGTTCCCGCCCTGCGCGACAAGGCCCAGGCGTTCCCCGGCGCGTTCACCCCCATTCAGGAGCCGACGCAGGTCTTCGCCGACGGCGCGGCTGTAGATGTGATAGAGATGGCCGGTGAGGTCTTCGCCGGGAACATCGCTAAGGTCGATGACCTCGACACCAGCAAGCCCGGACACGTCATTTCCGGCCTCGCCAAGCCGTGGATGGCCGTGGAGCTGCGCCGAAAGCGCCAGCGGCCGGTCCCCGGCCCTCGCATAGACTGTCAGGCTCTTCGCGATGGGGCGGATGCGCGGCAGGATGCGTTCGAAGATCGCGAAATCCATGTCGGCGGCCAGCAGCACGACATGGCCAAGCCGGATGTCGGGATGCCGGCTGGCCACATCGGCCAGCGCCAGCACGACGCCCCGTGCGCCCAGGCTGTGCCCGATCACGTCGACCCTCCCCGACCCGAAGCGGCGGTCGAGCGCGATGATCGTGTCCGCAAGGTCGGGAACGCTCCAATAAAGGTCGGCCTCGTCATGGGTGTAGTACGCCGCGGCCCCGTCCGAGGGCCAGCTGAACCACAGAAACCGCCCGGCAAGCCCCGCGTTCTGCTGCAGAAGCGCGGCGCGGCGGCAGCCCTTCTCGAAGCTGATATAATAGCCGTGGACATAAAGCGCCGGGCCGCGT
>DNSZ01000070.1 GCA_003500165.1 Paracoccaceae bacterium
GCGACCGCCGCGGCGGTCGCCGCGCTGTCGGCAGCCGTGAACGCGCCCCGTTCGAACAGAACCGTGACGAGCGGTCCGGGCACGACCGCCAGCGCGACGGCGGCCGGCAGGGTCAGCGCAAGCGCGAATTCGGTCGCCCGGTTGAAGGCGTCGCGCCCGCCCTCGGTATCGCCGGCCTCCAGCCGGCGCGAAAGATCGGGAAGCAGAACCACGCCGATGGCGATTCCGACCACACCGAGCGGCAACTGGTAAAGGCGATCGGCATAGGCGAGCCAGGCAACCGCACCGTCGAACCAGCTTGCCACCTGGCGGCCGACCAGCAGGTTGATCTGCACCACCCCGCCCGCGAGCATCGCCGGCAGCGCGATCACGGCAAGCCGCCGCAGGTCGGGCGTCAGACGCGGCCAATGCGGCCGGATGCGCAGGCCGGCGCGGTCGGCCGCCCACCACACGAGCCCCAGCTGCGCGATCCCGGCGACCGGCACCGTCCAGGCCAGGGTCAGACCGATGTCCCAGCCCAGCCAGGCCGCGGCCCCGATCGCACAAAGGAAAAGCACGTTCAGAAACACCGGAGCAGCGGCGGCGGCGGCGAATCGGCCCGCTGCGTTCAACACCCCCGAACACAGCGCCGCGAGCGAGATGAACAGGATATAGGGAAAGGCGATCCGTCCGAAGAGAACGGCCAGATCGAAGCGCTCGTCGCCGACAAAACCGCTTGCCATCGCCAAGACCAGAGCCGGCATGGCAAGCTGAGCGATCAGCGTGAAGACGATCAACAGGCCGGCCAGCCCCGACAGCGCATCGGCGGCAAAGCCCTGCGGATCGTCGCCGACCTGCAGTTTCTTCGAGAACATCGGCACGAAGGCCATGTTGAACGCCCCTTCGGCGAAAAAGCGGCGAAACATGTTGGGCAGCGAGAACGCGATCAGAAAGGCCTGCGCGACGGGCCCCGCGCCCAGCATCGCAGCGATCGCGACATCGCGGGCAAAGCCCAGCACACGGCTGAGCAACGTCCACGCGCCAACGGTCAGAAACCCGGCCATAAGCCGGATCGGCCGGGTCATGCGCGCGCCCGCTCGGTGCCCGCGGCAATGGCCTCGCGCAGCTTCTTCTCGATCATGTCGCGCCGGGTCTGGGCGTGCAGCTTCAGCCCGAACATGTCCTTGACGTAGAAGACATCGACCGCCTGGGCGCCATAGCTTGCGATCACCGCCGAGACGATCGAGATGTTGTTGTCGGCAAACACGCGCGTCAGATCGTGAAGCAGGCCCGGCCGGTCGCGCGTCTCGACCTCGACGATGGTATAGATGTCGGACCCCTCATTGTCGAAGGTCACCACCGTCGGCACGCGAAAGCCGCGCTCGCGCCGCTTGACCTTGTCGCGGCTTTGCAGCGCCTCGCCGGCGGCCACCTCGCCGCGCAGCGTCCGCTCGATGGTCTGGCGCAGCTTCGGCAGCCGGGCCGGGTCATAGGGCTGGTCGTCGGCGTCCTGGACCCAGAACACCGCCGTCGCGAAGCCGTCCGAACTGGTATAAGTCCGCGCATCGACCACATTCGCCCGGGCCAGCGCCAGCGCCCCGGCGAGGCGCGAGAAGATGCCCGGATGGTCGGCAAGGGCGAAAAAGGCCCGGGTCGCGCCGCGCGCGGCATCGGGTTCCAGCGCGATCCGGATCGCGTTCGTGCCGAGCCCGCGCAGCAATTCCGCAAAGGTGGCATGGGCCGCGGTGTCGAGCCCGCGCCAATAGGCGGCATAGTGGCGCTCGGCCTCGGCGGCGAATGCGGCTTCTGGCCATTCCGGCAATGCGGCGCGCAGCGCGGCCTTGGCATCGGCTTCCTCGCGCGGGACGGCCGACGCCTCGATCCCGGCATCGAGCGCGCGCGCGGTGGCGCCGTGAAGCTCGCGCAGCAGCATCGCCTTCCAGTTGTTCCAGGTGCCAGGCCCGACGCCGCGAATGTCGCACACGGTCAGCACCAGAAGCAGGTTGAGCCGGTCGCGCGTGCCTACCTGGCGGGCGAAATCGCGCACCGTGCGGGGATCGGTCAGATCGCGCTTCTGCGCCACATCGGACATCAGCAGATGGTTGCGCACCAGCCAGGCCACGCTGTCGGTCTCGGCCGCCGACAGGCCCAGCCGCCGGGCCAGCCGCCGGGCGATCCGGGCGCCGGCGACCGAATGATCCTCGGGCCCGCCCTTGCCCAGATCATGGCACAGCAACGCCACATAAAGGACCCGCCGGTTGACCCCGGCGGCGATGATCCGCGACGCCACCGGCAGATCTTCGGCATGTTCGCCACGCTCGAGCTCGGCCAGGGACGCGATGCACTGGATCGTGTGTTCGTCGACCGTGTAGTGGTGATACATGTTGAACTGCATCATCGCCACGATCCGGCCGAAGTCGGGCAGGAAGGCGCCCAGCAGGCCAACCTCGTTCATCCGCCGCAGCGCGCGTTCGGGATTGCCGTGGTTGAGCAGCGTGTCGAGGAAGATGCGGTTCGCCGCGGGGTCGCGGCGCAGGCTGTCATCGACCCGTTCCAGATTGCCCGCAACCAGGCGCATGGCGTCGGGATGCAGAAGCGAACGGGTGCGCAGCGCCTCCTCGAACAGGCGCAACAGGTTCAGGGGCGTTTGCAGAAAGGCGTCGGGATCGGACACCGCCACCCGACCGTGGCGCAGCTCCAGCCCCTCGGCCAGTTGCTGGCGGGGCCGGATCGGCAGCAGGAAATCGGCGAGCCGGGCGGCGCT
>DNSZ01000017.1 GCA_003500165.1 Paracoccaceae bacterium
CCGGTCGTCGATGGCTGGCTGGCCGATCTGGTCGCGGCGCTTCCGCGCACCGAAATCCAGCCGATGCGCGCGGTCTTCTGGGCGGCGATCGCCTGCGCGGCGTGGCCCATCCTGACGGTATGGTCGCGGCGCGACGGGCTTGAACGGCCGGGACGCCCGGCGCGCCCGGCACCGACCCCCAACGCCGACGGCCCGCTGTTCAATGCCGGCTCGGTCGCCGCGACGCTGGTGCTGGTCAATCTGATCCTCGGCCTGCAAAACGCCACCGACCTGACCTATCTGTGGGGCGGGGTCGGCCTGCCCGCCGGGCTCAGCTATGCCGAATACGCCCATCGCGGCGCCTATCCGCTGGTGGTCACGGCGCTGCTTGCCGGGGCGTTCGCGCTGGCCGCCCGCCGCTTTACCGTACATCGCCCCGGCCTGCGGGCGCTGCTGTTCCTGTGGCTTGGCCAGAACCTGCTGCTGATGCTCTCGTCGCTCCTGCGGCTCGACCTTTATGTCGATGCCTACGGGCTGACGCGGCTGCGGCTGGCGGCGGCGATCTGGATGGGGCTGGTGTTTGTCGGCCTGTGCCTGACCGCCTGGCAGATCGCGCGGCATCGGCCGAATGGATGGTTGCTGCAGGCCAATGCGGTGCTTCTTGCGGCGGTTCTTTACGCCTGCTGTTTCGTCAACGGGTCGAACCTGATCGCATCTGTCAGCCTGGACCGCGCGGCCGCGGGGGCGGTGCTCGACATGCGCTATCTGTGTCGGCTTGGGCCCGATGCGGCGCCGGCGCTGACCGGGGCCGTGTGGGCCGAAAAGCACGCGCGATGCCGCGATGCGCTGGGCGAGGCCGCCGCGCGCAGGGAAGCGGCATGGCGGGAATGGGGCTTTCGGTCGTGGCGCATCGCGCGCTACCTTCACGCGGCCGAAACGGGGGCGGGGCCGGATGACCACGACGATCCTGATCGCCGATGACGATCCGGCCCTGCGCGAGGTCCTGCGGATCGCGATGGAACAGGCCGGTCACCGCACCCTGTGTGCCGCCGACGGTCGTGCGGCGCTGCAGATGGCCGCGCGCCACCGGCCCGATCTGATGATCCTCGACATCGGCCTGCCCGAGCTTGACGGCTTCGAGGTGTGCCGCCGCCTGCGCCGCCAGGACGATCTGCCGGTCGTGTTCCTCAGCGCCCGCGACGGCGAGATCGACCGCGTGGTCGGCATGGAGCTGGGCGCCGACGACTATGTGACAAAGCCGTTCAGCCCGCGCGAACTTGTCGCCCGGGTTCGCGCCATCCTGAAACGCGTGCGTGGCGACGGACCGGCGGTGCGGCGGCGGCATGGCGCGCTGACCCTCGATCCGGCGGCGCATGTCTGCCTGGTCGCGGCGCGGCCGCTGAACCTGACGGCAACCGAATTCGCCCTGCTCGCGCGGTTGATGCAGCGGCCGGGTCATGTCGTCACCCGCCGCCAATTGGTCGATGCCCTCTATGGCCCGAACAGCACGATCTCGGACCGGACGGTGGACAGCCATCTGCGCAACCTGCGGGCCAAGCTGGCCGAAGCCGGCTGTCCCGACGCCATCGAGACGCTGCACGGCTTCGGCCTGCGGCTGGGGCCATGCGCGGCGACGTAGCCCGCAAATGGCGCCCGCCGCTGGGGCTGGTGGTCGGCGCTGCCCTCGCCCTGGCGGTCGCGGCGCCGATCGCGGCGGTTCTGCTGGCTGCCCTGGCGCGCCATGGCGCCGAGCGCGAGGCCGGCATCTGGGTCGGCGTTGCGGTGGCAGCGGCCGGGGCGGGTCTGTTGGCCCTTGTCCTGCGGCGCGCCATCCTGCGCCCGGTCAGCGAACTGGCCGCCCGGGCCACGGCGATCCAGGCCGGCGATGCCGGCGCCCTGGCGGGCCAGCGCCATTATGGCACGCGCGAGATCGGGCGGCTTGGCCAATGCGTGCTGGACATGGCCCGCACCCTGCATGGCCGCGAGGCGGCGATCCGCAGCTATACCGATCATGTGACGCATGAGCTGAAGGCGCCGATCGCGGCGATCCGGGGCGCGGCCGAGTTGCTGCAGGACCCCGACCTGCCCGAGCCCGACCGCGACCGCCTGACCGGTGCCATCGACGATGCCGCGGGGCGGCTCGACCAGTTGCTGGAGGCCGCAAGGGCGCTGGCCGCGGCGCGCGAGCCGCGCCATGTCGGCAGCTGCCGGTTGGGCGATCTGCTGGCGGGGCTGCGCGCCGAGGCGCCCGGCCTGAAGATCACCGCCCGGGGCGAGGCCGTGCGCCTGCCGCTCGGCTGCGCCGGGCTGGCGGTGGTGCTGGGGCATCTCGCGCGCAACGCGGCCCAGCACGGGGCGCGCCACCTGTGGATCGACGCCGCGTCCGCGCCGTCGGGCGCGGTGCTGGGCCTGCGCGACGACGGCCCCGGCATCTCGTCGGGCAATCGCGCGCGGGTGTTCGAGCCGTTCTTTTCGACCCGCCGGTCCGAGGCCGGCGCCGGCATGGGCCTGGCCATCGTGCACACCTTGCTGGCGGCCCATGGTGCCGACATCGCGCTCGATCCCGGCGGGCCCGGCACCGGCTTCACGATCCGGTTTTCGGGAGATGGCACGGCGCAAGGCCTGTGATACCAGGGCGCGATGCGAATGATACCAACGATCACTGATCGTGACCGTTGTCCGCCTGCCGCCCCGCCTCCCCGCCCAACCACCAATCTTGTCCTATCTCATTGGTAGATTGGTGATCGGGCGGGCAGGCGAACCTGGCGCGATGATGCATACTCGTTGCACTTTGGTATAAGGGGGCCGCCCGATGAAAGTATCCGACCTTCCCGACAGCCTTCCCGAGTCTGGCATCCTGGAACCGGCAGCGCTGAAGCTTGTCGCGGGCCTGGCGGAGTCCGGGGCCGCCCGGCTGGGCGATCCGGCGGCGCTCGCCCATATGGACCCGCCGCCGCCGCCGATCGCCGCGACGCTTGCCGGGCTGAATGCCGGGCTGAACCAGAACCTCCTTCATCCCGATCTCAGCCCATTCGCAACCGAAGCCGAGCGGCGCGTGATCGCCTGGCTCGCGCCGCCTTTCGGCATGGTCACCGGGCAGATATGTGCCGGATCCTCGATCGCGAACCTGACCGCGCTTTGGTGCGCAAGGGAGTCGGGCGCGCGCCGCGTCGTCGCCTCGGGCGATGCCCATCTATCGATCCGCAAGGCCGCGCACATCCTTGCGATGCCCTTCGAGGCTGTGCCGGTCGATGCCGCCGGCCGCCTGGACCCCGCGCATCTGCCACCAACCCGGGATGCGGTGCTTGTCCTTACGGCGGGGACCACCGGCAGGGGCGTGATCGACGCGCTTGGCCCGGCCGAGGCGGCATGGCTTCACGTCGATGCGGCATGGGCCGGGCCACTTCGCCTCACGCGCCATGGCGCACGCCTTGACGGCATCGACCATGCCGATTCCGTGGCAATATCGGCGCATAAATGGCTGTTTCAGCCCAAGGACTCGGCGCTGATCCTGTTTGCCGATCCGGCCGCACCCGACGCAATCAGCTTCGCCGGCGGCTATCTTGCCGCGCCGAATGTGGGCGTTCAGGGCTCCCGCGGGGCGGCCGCCATTCCGTTGCTTGGGACCCTTCTGGCGTGGGGCCGGGCCGGGCTGGCCGAGCGGATCGAGCGCTGCATCGCCATCGGGGATGATCTGGCCGGCCGCCTGGCCCACGACGCCCGGGTCGAGCTGAAGCAATTCCCCGAAACCGCCGTGCTGACCTGGCGGCCGTCGCAAGGCGATCCCGAAGCAACCCTCGGCCGGCTCGGCCGAACGGCATCGCGGACACGGATCGATGGCGAAACCTGGGTTCGGCACGCGGTGGCAAACCCGTTCGCCGACATCGATCTGGTATGGGCGCGCATCGGGGCCGCTTTGGGTTGAGCAGGCAAAGCGACCCGGGCAGCCATCGCGCCGGACAGCGGCGCNNACGCTTGAAGCGGGCGCGCCTGCGGCCCCATATGGGCGGGCAGCTTCCCGGGCCCGGCAATGGACAACAGCATCCTTTTCGACACAGCCTTCTGGATCACCGCCGCGGCGATCCTGATCCTGCTGATGTTCTCGGGCTTCTTCTCGGGCAGCGAGACCGCGCTGACCGCGGCGTCGCGCGGCAAGCTGCGCACGCTTGCGGACCAGAAATCGCGCGGTGCCGAAATGGCGCTGAAGCTGAAGGAGGACAATGAGCGGCTGATCGGCGGCATCCTGCTGGGCAACAATCTGGCCAACATCCTGGCGACCTCGCTGGCGACCGCGCTGCTGACCCGGCTGTTCGGCGATTCGGGCGTGGCGCTGGCGACGCTGGCGATGACGGCGCTCGTGCTGATCTTCGCCGAGGTGCTGCCGAAGACCTATGCGATCATCCATCCCGAAGCGACGGCGGCGCGCGCGGCGGCGCCGATCGCCGTGGTGGTCCGGCTGCTCTCGCCGATGGTCGCGCTTGTCCGTTTCATCGTGCGCGGCGTGCTGCGGCTGTTCGGGCTGCGGATCGATCCCGGCAGCGCGATGCTGTCGGTGCGCGAGGAGATCGTCGGTGCGCTGGCACTTGGCCATGCCGAGGGCGCGGTGGAAAAGGAGGATCGCGACCGGCTGCTGGGGGCGCTCGATCTGGGCGACCGCACGGTCGAGGAAATCATGCTGCACCGTTCGGCGATCGAGATGGTCGATGCCGATGCGCCGCCCGAGGACATTCTGAGCCAGGCGCTCGCCTCGCCCCATACGCGCCTGCCGGTGTTCAAGAACGACCGCGAGAACATCGTCGGCCTGATCCACGCCAAGGATCTGCTGCGCGCGCTCGACAAGCTGTTGCGCGGGCCCGATGCCTCGCCCGACCGGCTGGCCGCCTTCAACGTGCTCGACATCGCGATGGACCCGTATTTCGTGCCCGAGACGACGACACTGGACGACCAGATGCGCGAATTCCTGCGCCGGAAAAGCCATTTCGCCCTGGTGGTGGACGAATATGGCGCCCTGCGCGGGCTGATCACGCTGGAGGATATCCTGGAAGAGATCGTCGGCGAGATCGCCGACGAGTTCGACATCGATGCCGAGCATCCGCTGCGTGAGGCCGCCGATGGCAGCCTGATCGTCGATGGGGCGATGACGATCCGCGATCTGAACCGGGCGCGGGACTGGGCGCTGCCCGACGAGGAGGCGAACACGGTGGCGGGGCTGGTGATCCACGAGGCCCGGACGATCCCCAATCCGGGCCAGGCCTTTGCCTTTCACGGCTTTCGCTTCGAGGTGCTGGCGCGCAAGGAAAACCGGGTCACGCGGTTGAAGATACGTCCGCTTTAGCACCTGTATCTTTCAGTTTGCGGAGGGCGCCCGCTTCTGCCGGCTCCGGCATCGGGCATTGGCGCGGGTGACGCGCTTTCGCGCCACGGCTGTCGGGATGACCTTTTGTGGCATTCCGGCTTTACGGAGACGCGCGGCAAGGATTTTCAGGCTCGGCTTGTGATGTGCGGCGACCAGGGCGGCCTTGGACATCACAGGTCGCAGGGCACGACGGCCGCCCGCGATGGCACCGAGCCCGGGCATTTCGGCGATCAGTGTCGTGCTGGAAACCGGGCCAATCCCTGGGATGGACCGGAGGACGCCGGCAGTCTGTGCCAGCATATCGTTGCTGGATAGGGTCGCATCGATCCTGTCTTCCCGTTCCCTGATCCGGGTATCGGGCCCGGCTTTGAGGTCAGTGTCGATCTCGTCGAACATCGCGGCGGCACCAGGCTTCCGATGTGCCTTGATCTGCGCCAGAAGACGTTTGCGCATCTCGACCGACTGGGCCCGCTTGGAGGCTAATATCACGGCGCAATGAGTCAAACCCATTGCACTTTGGAATTATGGGATGGGAAAAGATCGGTGGTCGGGCGGGCAGGAAGGCGGCGGACGGCTGTTCTGACTGACCGTTGGTATCAGCCCCGGTGGGCGGGTCGCGGGATGGTGCAATCCTCGTGGCAAACGTTCGGCGTCGGTCCCACCAAGGCGAAGCCTGGCCGCGTCCGCTCAGGGCAATGCGCCGCGCCCTGCGCAGCGCGCAGGATTTTCTAGAAAATCCTGCCCGGGCCGAGTTTTCTGGAAAACTCGGTGCCCCAAACGCGTCGGCGACGAAAACCAACGGTCATTCTCAATGACCCTCGGCATGGGACATCGATGCCCTGTCTGACGTGGTGGGCCCCCCCCTCGCCGACCGGCCGTCGAGGATCAGGTCCATGGCCCCCCGGATGGGTCGCACGGGTTCTGCTCGGTGCAAGCTGTTATCCTACCGAGCTGCAATGAGTCATTCCCATCGCGCCTTGGCATAACGGATCCTGACCCTGCCGTTTCGGGCAGCTGGCTCATGCCTGGCCGGGATCGACACCAGCCCGAAGATAGGCCCGCCAGCCACCCAGATGGGTGATGTCTTCGGCGCCGTTCAGCCCGGCGGGTTCCACCAGAAAACCCTGGGCGGTGTTGCCATCCGCCAACCCGATCGTGCCGATCGACAGGGGCGACGGGATTCCCGCCATGAACCCGCCGAATGCGGCCTTCGGCATCGCCCAGAGTTCCAGCGCGATTGGGGCACCGCCATCAACCCGCAAGAGGCCGGGCCGGGCCGGCGGGCCGCCGGCCAGGGCATAAAGCCGATAGGCGGCTTCCGTCTGATCCGCGCGCAGGAAACGGGCGCCGCGCGATGTCAGCTCATGGTTCAGCGGCAGGCCCGACATGTGTGCCCCGCAGACGGCGATCGCGATTTCGGCGTCGCTGGGCGGGGCCGGAACGGCTGCGGCCTCCTCCCCCAGAAACTGCTGGCCAAGCGCGGCGAGCGTCCCGTCCATGCCGCTTGGTCCCAACAGCGTGATCGACCCGGGCCGGCCATCGCTGCGCGGCGCGGACGGCACGGCGATGCCGCACATATCGAGCAGGTTCACGAAATTCGTATAGGTTCCCAGATTGGAATTGGGGCCGATCGGGTCGGCCGCCAGATCGGCGAGGGTATAGATCGTCGGTATGGTCGGGACGCAGAGGAGATCGACCCTGGCCAGAATGCCCCCGGTTGCGCGGGCCAGGTCCTTCAGCCTGTACAGGCCGCGAAACGCATCCGCCGCGGACAGGCGCGTCGCGGCGCCGATGATCGCGGCCGTGGTCGGATGCAGCGCCTCGGGCTGCGTGGTCATCAGCTCTTCCACAACCGTGTAGCGTTCGGCGACCCAGGCGCCCTCGTAGAGCATCCGGGCAACGTCATGGAACGGCGTGAAATCGACCTCCACGATCCGTGCCCCCAACGCCTCCAACCGCGCCAGGCTGGCGTCAAAGCTGGCGGCCTGGATCGTATCGCCGAAGAACTGCCGGGTCGCCGCGTCGGGCACGGCGATCCGCAGGCCCGGCGGCGGCGGCGCCAGCGGCGCGGCGGCAATCGCCCGGGAATAGGCATCGGCCGGATCGGGGGCGCAGGCCACCGCAAAGACGGCATGGGCATCGGCCACACGCGCGGCAAAGATCGATATGGTGTCGAGCGTCCGGCAGGCCGGCACCACACCGCGTGCCGACAGCGCCCCCAGCGAGGGCTTCAGCCCGACGATGTTGTTGAGCGCCGCCGGCACCCGTCCCGAACCCGCGGTGTCGGTGCCGAGCGAAAATGCGACCAGCCCATGGCCCACGGCAACGGCGGACCCGCTGGACGAGCCACCCGGCACCAGCGTCGGATCGACCGCGTTGCGCGGGATGCCATAGGGCGAACGGACCCCCACCAGACCGGTGGCGAACTGGTCCAGATTGGTCTTGCCGATGACGATGGCACCCGCCGCCCGCAAGCGGGCCACGACAAACGCGTCTTCCGCGGGCGTATAGGCATAGGCCGGGCAGGCCGCCGTGGTGGGCAGGCCGGCAACGTCGATATTGTCCTTCACCACATACGGGACGCCCCATAGCGGGGTGGCATCGCTGCGTGCCGGCAGCGCGGCGGCCTCGGCCCGGACATCCGCCGCGTCCCGCAGATGGATGAACAAGGACGGATCATCGACTGTTGCGATCCGGCGATACACCTCGGCGATCAGCTCGGCGGGGGCCAACCCGTCGTCATAGGCAGCCCGAAGGCCGGGCAGTGTCATGCGCAGATCGTGCATGGTCTGGGTCATCTTCCGGTTTCAGGCGGCGACGGGCGCGGGCGGCTGCGGGGCCGCCGACACCAGCGCGCGGGTGTAGGGG
>DNSZ01000121.1 GCA_003500165.1 Paracoccaceae bacterium
GGCACGATGGATTTCGACTGGCTGCGCGAGCATCAGTCGGGCCTGGGCACGGCGGCGGTGATCGTGATGGACCAGTCGACCGATCTGGTGAAGGCGATCTGGCGGCTGTCGAAATTCTACAAGCACGAAAGCTGCGGCCAGTGCACGCCCTGCCGCGAGGGCACCGGCTGGATGATGCGGGTGATGGAACGGCTGGTCACCGGCGAGGCCGAGATCGAAGAAATCGACATGCTGCTCGACGTGACGAAACAGGTCGAGGGCCACACGATCTGCGCCCTGGGCGATGCCGCGGCCTGGCCGATCCAGG
Organism: Paracoccaceae bacterium; assembly: GCA_003500165.1. GTDB lineage: Bacteria > Pseudomonadota > Alphaproteobacteria > Rhodobacterales > Rhodobacteraceae > UBA10424. Next base: position 308 of record DNSZ01000121.1, read on the forward strand.
GCCTGATCCGGCATTTCCGGGGCGAGATCGAGGAGCGGATCGCGGGCCGGGGTCGGGCGGCGGCATGATCGCTGCCGCGATGACCGCAGCCGCCCGGCGGACGCCGCCCTGCGCCGCGGACGCGGCGATCCGGCGCCGGGGGCGCTTCTGATCTGGCTGGCGAAGCCTGCCGTGCCGGTGCCACGGTCGGGGCCTTGACGCGGCGCCGCTGCGGGCCGATCACCGGGGCGTCAGCAAAGGGGGACAGCCTTGTGGCAGGCGCGCTAACCGCGACACGCAAAGGGAGGGGAGGCCGGCTTCTGCTGCTGGCCTGTCTGGTGCTGACCGTTGCCGCCTGCGGCGGCAGCGAGCGGCGCGAGGTCCTGCGCGAACTGGCCGGCGGCCGCGACATGCGCGTGCGCATTTCAACCGGCGACACAAAGCGCGACGCGACCATACGGGTGCGCCCCGTGACCTTGCCCCAGCAGATCGCGGTCACCGGCGCGTCCTATGAAATGGCGCGCCACTGCATCCGCTGGACCGGCCGGTCGACGGCTGTCTGGACCGCGGATGCCGCGGGCCAGCCGATCCCCAGCCGGACCGAAAACGCCTGGGTGTTCCAGGCCCGCTGCGTCGGGCGCTAGCGGTGCGCACCTCGATCGGATCGGGGGCGGCGCGGGCGGTTCTGATTGCCCTGCTGGCCGCGATCCTGCTGGTGGTGCTGATCCTCGCGGGCGCGGTTGCGGTGTTTGCCGCCCCGGCCGCCGGTCCAAAAAACTGCATGGCAGACTTCACAATTTCCGCGGCAGGGTGTTCTGCCCCGCCGACCGAGGCTAGGATACAGGGCGATCCGCGACCGGCCGGGGGAGAGGACAGCCCATGACAGAGACGCGCACCATTCTGATCGATGGCATCCCCGTGGAGGTCGATCCGGCAATGACCCTGATCCAGGCCTGCGAACAGGCCGGCGTCGAGATCCCGCGCTTTTGCTATCACGAGCGGCTGTCGATCGCGGGCAACTGCCGGATGTGCCTGGTCGAGGTCGTCGGCGGCCCGCCCAAACCGGCGGCGTCCTGCGCGATGCAGGTGCGCGATCTGCGCCCGGGCAAGGATGGCGCGCCGCCGCAGGTGCGCACCAACACCCCGATGGTGAAGAAGGCGCGCGAAGGGGTGATGGAATTCCTGCTGATCAACCATCCGCTCGACTGCCCGATCTGCGACCAGGGTGGCGAATGCGATTTGCAGGATCAGGCAATGGCTTATGGCGTGGATTTCAGCCGCTATCGGGAACCGAAGCGCGCCGTCGCCGACCCCGATCTGGGGCCGCTGGTGGGCACCCATATGACGCGTTGCATTTCCTGCACCCGCTGCGTGCGTTTCATCACCGAGGTGGCGGGCGCGCCCGAACTCGGCCAGACCGGCCGGGGCGAGGATGCCGAGGTGACGAACTATCTGGGCCAGACGCTGGGGTCGAACCTGCAGGGCAACATCGTCGATCTCTGCCCGGTCGGCGCGCTGACCTCGAAACCCTATGCGTTTACCGCGCGGCCCTGGGAACTGACCAAGACCGAGACCATCGATGTAATGGATGCCATGGGGGCCAATATCCGCGTCGACACCAAGGGGCGCGAGGTGATGCGCATCCTGCCGCGCAACCATGACGGCGTGAACGAGGAATGGATTTCCGACAAGTCCCGCTATGTCTGGGACGGGCTGCGCCGCCAGCGGCTCGACCGGCCCTATCTCCGTCGCGACGGCCGTTTGCAGCCGGTGGGCTGGGCCGAGGCGCTGGAGGCGGCGGCCGCGGCGCTGGCGGCGGGGCCGGTGGCGGGGCTCGCGGGCGATCTCGCCCCGGTCGAGGCGATCTACAGCCTCAAGCGTCTCCTTGACGGTCTGCCGGAGGCGCGCACCGAATGCCGCACCGATGGCGCAGCCCTGCCCGCGGGCAATCGCTCGGGCTATGTGGGCACGGCCGCGATTGCGGAAATCGACAGGGCCGAGCGCATCCTGCTGATCGGCACCAACCCGCGCGACGAGATGCCGGTGCTGAACGCGCGGATCCGCAAGGCGTGGCTGTCGGGCGCGTCGGTGTCGCTGATCGGGCGGGCGGCCGATCTGACCTATGACTACAGCCATCTCGGCACGGATCGCGCCGCACTTGCCCGCTTGCTGGCCGAAGGTGCCGAGGGCGCACATGACCGGCCGAGCCTGGTGATCCTCGGCCAGGGCGCGCTCCGGGGCGCCGATGGAGCGGCCGTGCTGGCGGCCGCGCAACGCATCGCCGAAGAAAGCGAAAGCGGGTTTCTGGTTCTGCATACGGCCGCGGGCCGGGTCGGCGCGATGGATGTCGGCTTCACCCATGAAGGCGGGCTTGACGCCGCGCTTGCCGGGGCGGCGACCGTCTTTGCGCTCGGGGTCGACGAGATCGACATCCCCGCCGGCCCCAAGGTGATCTATCAGGGCAGCCATGGCGACCGCGGCGCGCATCGCGCCGACATCATCCTGCCGGCGGCGGCCTGGGTCGAGGAGCCGGGCCTGTTCGTCAACACCGAAGGCCGCCCGCAACTGGCGCTGCGCACGGCCTTCCCGCCCGGCGAGGCGCGCGAGAACTGGGCGATCCTGCGGGCGCTGTCGGGGCAGATGGGTGCGGCGCTGCCCTGGGACGATCTGGCCGGGCTGCGCCGGGCGCTGGTGGCGGCGCATCCGCATCTGGCCGAACTTGACGCCGTGCCGGCCAACGAATGGCACGCAGAACCGGACGGCGCATTGGGCACGGGGCCGTTCGCCGCCGCGGTGACCGATTTCTACCTCACCAACCCGATCGCCCGCGCCTCCCCCCTGATGGCCGAGATGTCGGCGCGTGCCTCCGGTTCGATGGACGTGGCGGCGGAATAGGGCAAGGCTCTGGCGCGCGCGCGTCCGCAGAGCTAGGACTGTCGGACGGCACAGGGAGGCAGCATGGCGGAGTTCTTCGACACGGGCCTGGGCGGCTTTCTGATCCTGTTTGCGCAGGTGCTGGCCGTGGTGGCCTTCGTCATGGTCTCGCTGCTGTTTCTCGTCTATGGCGACCGCAAGATCTGGGCCGCGGTGCAGATGCGGCGGGGCCCCAATGTGGTGGGCGCCTTCGGCCTGCTGCAATCGGTGGCCGACGCGCTGAAATACGTGGTGAAAGAGGTCGTGGTGCCCGCCGGCGCCGACCGGGCGGTGTTCCTGCTCGCGCCGCTCATCGCCTTCACCCTGTCGATCATGGCCTGGGCGGTGATCCCGTTTTCCGATGGCTGGGTGGTGTCCGACATCAATGTCGGGATCCTTTACATCTTCGCGATCTCCTCGCTCGAGGTCTATGGCGTGATCATGGGCGGCTGGGCGTCGAACTCCAAATACCCGTTCCTCGGCAGCCTGCGTTCGGCCGCGCAGATGATCTCTTACGAGGTGGCGATCGGGTTCATCCTGGTGGGCGTGCTGATCTCGGCGGGCTCGCTCAACCTGTCGACCATCGTTGCCAGCCAGGACACGGGNNATGGCGGGCGAGTACATCACCATCTTCCTGATGTGCGCGCTGATGAGCGTGATCTTCTTCGGCGGCTGGCTGTCGCCGATCCCGGGCCTGCCCGATGGCGTGTTCTGGATGTTCGCCAAGATGGTCGCGGTGTTCTTCCTGTTCGCCATGGTGAAGGCGATCGTGCCGCGCTACCGCTATGACCAGCTGATGCGGCTCGGCTGGAAGGTGTTCCTGCCGCTGAGCCTGGCCTGGGTCGTCATCGTCGCCTTCCTGGCGAAGTTCGAGGTCGCGGGCGGCTTCTGGGCGCGCTGGGCGGTGGGGGCGTGAGGGATGGATGACGCGGCAAAGCTCACCATGTTCGAGGGCCTGCGGCCACAGCTGGAAGCGGCGTGCCAGGAAGGCGAAGAACGTTTCCAGCTTGACCAGTTGGCTATGCGGAACGGCGAAACACTCCGAGTTGTCGCCGATCCCTGCGACACTCTTGCGGCGCTGGACAGGCAGATCGAAACCCTTCGTTCCAAGACGGCAGCCGATCGGTGATGGATAAGTATAACCTGCGGGAAGAGGGTTGCCGATGACTGACAGTGTCGACAATCTGGTACTGGAACAGCTGCGGCTGATCCGCGAGGATATCGCTGCTGCGCGCACCGACATCGCCCGGGTCGAGGAAACGCTCACCGATCAGATCGCGGCACTCGAAGGTAAGGTCGACGGTATCACGGGCGTCGTCGTCGCATTGGGCCGTTATATGCACGATATGGACGAGCGTGTCGAACGGCTGGAAGAGCGGATCGGAGGCGGGACATGACCCAGATCGACTGGCAGCGCGCGGGGAAGTATTTCCTGCTGCGGGACTTCATCGCCGGGCTGGGCCTGGGGATGCGGTATTTCTTCGCCCCCAAGGCGACCGTGAACTATCCGCATGAGAAGGGGCCGCTGTCGCCCCGGTTCCGCGGCGAACATGCGCTGCGCCGCTATCCGAATGGCGAGGAACGCTGCATCGCCTGCAAGCTGTGCGAGGCGATCTGCCCCGCCCAGGCGATCACCATCGACGCCGAGCCGCGCGCCGACGGGTCGCGGCGGACCACCCGCTATGACATCGACATGACGAAATGCATCTATTGCGGTTTCTGCCAGGAGGCCTGCCCGGTCGATGCCATCGTCGAGGGACCGAATTTCGAGTTCGCCACCGAGACCCGCGAGGAGCTGTTCTATGACAAGGCGAAGCTTCTCGACAATGGCGACCGCTGGGAGGCCGAGATCGCGCGCAACATTGAACTCGATGCGCCCTATCGCTAGGCTGGCACGGCAGGAAACGCCGCAACGGACAGGTGAAACGCCGCGACATCATACAGGCGCTGCGCGATGCGGGCCTTGAATTCGTGGAAGGGAGCAAGCACACGCATATCCTGCGCGATGGAAAGAAGGTGTCGGTGCTTTCGCGCCAAGGCGAGATCAAGGAAGACGTGGTCCGGGCGATCGAGAAACAGACCGGCGTCAAGCTCAGGGGACGGACATGACAATGGTTTTCTTTCCGGCGATCCTGTTCCCCCCGGGCGAGGACGGGCTTGCAGGCTGCGTGGTTCCGGGGCCTAACATCAATGCCGGCGGGGCGAGTTCCGAAGCCGCGCTCGACGACGCCGTGTCGGTGCTGACCGCGCTGATCGCAGAGGCAGATGCGGGCGGTGAAGATCGGCCGCGGCCCCTGACGGTCGAGGCTGTGCAACGCGAAATCGACGATCTGGGGGGGGTGCTGGTTTGGCTGCCCGCCATCTCGCCGCGGGCCGCGGCCTGAGGCGGCGCCAGAGGAAGGACCGATAGCATGGGCATCGCGCCGCTCGCCTTTTATCTCTTCGCGGCCACGGTGGTGGTCAGCGGTTTCCTGGTCGTGGTGGCGAAGAACCCCGTCCATTCGGTGCTGTGGCTGATCCTGGCCTTCCTGTCGACGGCGGGGCTTTTCGTGATGATGGGGGCGGAGTTCGTCGCCATGCTGCTGGTCATCGTCTATGTCGGCGCGGTGGCGGTGCTGTTCCTGTTCGTGGTGATGATGCTCGATGTGGATTTCACCGCGCTGCGCGAAGGCTTCGTCCGATACCTGCCGATCGGTGCGCTGGTTGGCGTGGTGCTGCTGGTCCAACTCGGCTTCGTGGTGGCGAAATGGACGGCGTCGCCGGGCGCCGAGGCCGCCCGCATGGCGCCCGCCCCCGATCCGGCCATGCGGCAGAACACGGCTGCCCTGGGCGATATCCTCTACACGGATTACTTCCACCTGTTTCAGCTGGCTGGCCTGGTCCTGCTGGTCGCAATGATCGGCGCCATCGTGCTGACCCTGCGCCACCGCGAGGGGGTGAAGCGCCAGGATGTGCTCGCCCAGATGTATCGCGACCCGGCCAAGGCGCTGGAGCTCAAGGACATCAAGCCGGGGCAGGGGTTGTGACCGTGATCGGCCTCGAACACTTCCTTGTCGTCGCGGCGGTCCTGTTCGTGACCGGCATCTTCGGCATCTTCCTCAACCGCAAGAACGTGATCGTCATCCTGATGTCGATCGAACTGATGCTGCTGGCCGTCAACATCAACCTCGTCGCCTTCTCGGCCCATGCCGGCGATCTGGTGGGCCAGGTCTTCACCCTGTTCGTCCTGACCGTGGCCGCCGCCGAGGCGGCGATCGGGCTGGCGATCCTGGTCTGTTTCTTCCGCGTCCGCCGCACCATCGAGGTCGCGGACATCAACATGATGAAGGGCTAGGCGCGTGCTGCAGATCATCCTGTTCGCCCCCCTGCTGGGTGCGCTGATCGCAGGCTTCCTGCACCGCATCATCGGCGAGGCGGCGGCGACATGGACGGCGACCGGGCTTCTGTTCCTGTCGGCGGCGCTGTCCTGGGTCGTGTTCCTGACCTTCGACGGGGTGACCCAGCAGATCCCGCTTCTGACCTTCATCGAATCGGGCCGCCTGGCGGTGGACTGGGCGATCCGGCTCGACCGGCTGACCGCGATCATGCTCGTCGTGGTCGGCACCGTCTCGGCGCTCGTGCATCTCTACAGCCATGGCTACATGGCGCATGACGACAATTTCCGCGACGGCGAAAGCTATCGGCCGCGCTTCTTCGCCTATCTCTCGCTCTTCACCTTTGCGATGCTTCTCCTGGTGACGGCCGACAATCTGGTGCAGCTGTTCGTCGGCTGGGAGGGCGTGGGCCTCGCCTCCTATCTTCTGATCGGGTTCTATTATCGCAAACCCTCGGCCAATGCGGCGGCGATCAAGGCCTTCATCGTCAACCGGGTGGGCGATTTCGGCTTCATGCTGGGGATGGCGGCGTTGTTCTTTGCCACCCAGTCGCTCGACTTCGACACGGTCTTTGCCGAGGCGCCGGCGCTCGCCGAGACCCGTGTCACCTTTCTGGGGATGGCGCCGACCGCGGCCAATCTGATCGGGCTTCTGTTGTTTCTCGGCGCGATGGGCAAATCGGCGCAGCTGTTCCTGCACACCTGGCTGCCCGACGCGATGGAGGGGCCGACGCCTGTCTCCGCCCTCATCCATGCTGCGACCATGGTCACCGCGGGCGTGTTCCTGGTGTGCCGCATGTCGCCGATCTATGAATTCGCGCCGGTGGCGCTGATGGCGGTGCTTGTGGTCGGCACCGCGACGGCGGTGATGGCGGCGACGATCGGTCTGGTTCAAAGCGACATCAAGCGGGTGATCGCCTGGTCGACCTGTTCGCAGCTCGGTTACATGTTCGCCGCTGCCGGTGCAGGCGTCTATTCGGCGGCGATGTTCCATCTGTTCACCCACGCCTTCTTCAAGGCGCTTCTGTTTCTTGGCGCGGGCTCGGTGATCCATGCCATGCATCACGAGCAGGAGATGCCGAATTATGGCGGCCTGCGAAAGAAACTGCCCTGGACCTTTGCCGCGATGCTGATCGGCACGCTGGCCATCACCGGGGTCGGCATCCCGCTGACCCATATCGGCTTTGCCGGCTTCCTGTCGAAGGATGCGGTGATCGAAAGCGTCTTTGCGGGCGATCCGGAGTGGACGTTCTGGGCGATCCTGGGCGCGGCGTCGCTCACCAGTTTCTATTCCTGGCGGCTGATCTTTCTGACCTTCTTCGGCGCGCCGCGTGGCAACCCGACGACCCATGACCACGCCCATGAAAGCCCCTGGACGATGCTGGTGCCGCTTGGGGTGCTCAGCCTCGGGGCGATCTTCTCCGGCATGATCTGGTACAACAGCTTCTTCGGCAAGACCGACGAGGTGGCGCGGTTCTTCGGCATTCCCTATGTCGCGGCGTCCGAGGCGCCTGGCGACGATCATGCGTCGGACGGCCATGCGGCCGAACCGGCCGACGTCGCCCGCAGGGCGGAGGAGGCCCATGACAGCCATCATGGCGCCTTCGCCGGGCTGCCAGGGGAAGGCGCGCTCTATATCGCGCCGGACAACACCACGCTTGACGATGCCCACAACGTCCCGAAATGGGTCAAGGTCGCGCCCTTCGGCGCGATGTCGACGGGGCTCCTCGTGGCGATCCTGTTCTACCTGATCGCGCCGGGCCTGCCCGCCCGCCTCGCCGGCGCGACGCGGCCGGTCTATCTGTTCCTCTACAACAGGTGGTATTTCGACGCGCTTTATGACGCGGTCTTCATCCGCGGGGCGCGCGGCCTTGGCCGGCTGTTCTGGAAGCGCGGCGATGGCGCGGTCATCGACGGGGCGATCAACGGCGTCGCCATGGGCGTCGTCCCGGCCGTCACCCGGGCGGCCGGACGGATGCAGTCGGGTCTTCTTTACACCTATGCCTTCACGATGGTGCTGGGCGTTGTCCTGTTGCTGGGCTGGGTGATGTGGCGGGCCGCACTCTGATGGACGGGCTGCTTTCCTTCGTCACCTTTCTGCCGCTCGTCGCCGCGGCAATCCTGACATTGTTCCTGCGCGGCGAGGATGCGGCGGCGCAACTCAACGCCAAGCGGCTCGCCCTGGTGGCCACCACCGCGACCTTTCTCGCCTCGCTGGCGATCCTGCTGCAATTCGACCCCCAGAACCCCGATTTCCAGTTCGTCGAGGAACGGACCTGGCTTCTGGGCCTGACCTACAAGATGGGGGTCGACGGGATCAGCGTGCTGTTCGTGATGCTGACCACCGTGCTGATGCCGATCACCATTGCCGCCTGCTGGGGCGTGACGACGCGCGTCAAGGAATACATGGTCGCGTTTCTGGTGCTGGAAACGCTGATGCTGGGGGTGTTCTGCGCGCTCGATCTGGTGCTCTTCTACCTGTTCTTCGAGGGCGGCCTGATCCCGATGTT
>DNSZ01000147.1 GCA_003500165.1 Paracoccaceae bacterium
CACCACCGTCGCCGGGATCGCCCGGGCTGGTGCCTCCATCCGGATCGAAATCCGGCCAGTTTTCGATGATCCACCACTCGGCCGGCGCAGGCCGATATTGCGGCAGCGGGTCGTCACCAATAACTACTCTGGTCCTCTGTTCATACGCCGCAACCTGGTCGATCATCAGCGCCGCGAGATCGCAAGCAAAAAAGCACGGCGGCGGATCATCCGTAGGCCACCACCGGATATTGCAGTAAGCGTCCGTCGAAAAACGAGTGTCTCCACACCGGCCCGTGTCACTGATCGCAACGAAGCTCCCCGACCCCATCGCAACACACGCCGCCCGTCTCTCCTCGTCCGGATAAGCGCACATGCTGTAACTGCAACTAATCGTTCCGCTCGGGCACGACCAGCAATAATTGCTAGCGTCGAACAGGCAATCCTCCAACTCACCGCAAGGATTGAGCCGGCCCTCTCCATCGACCCCGGGCGGCTCGCATTCCTCAGCGTAGCCTGGGCAGGACCACCTATCCGCGGGTTTGCAATAGCGATAAATCCAGCAAGCATAATCGAAGCCCTCGAAATACGAGCGCGGGACATGACCGAGATAGCTATTCGCATAATCGCATTCCCTGATCCAGCCTCCGAAGTCGTGCAACGTATAATCTAGCGTAATCCAATCGCCATTCGGCGTCTGGTAAGGCTCATCGAGCGCGTAGACCACCAGACAATGCTCTGCTTCCGTTGTGAAGCACTCGCCCTCGGGATAATCCGGCGGGCCGCCGTAACACGTCACGCCGTCAAGGCTGGGCCAGGCAGCCCCGCCGAGCCACGTACACTCGACCGAGACGGGATCCCCGGTGATCTGCGCCCGCGCATGACTGACATCGAGGCCCACCAGAGCCGCCCAGGCCACGAGCGCCCACGCCGTCAGGCGGTGAGGACGAGCCATAGCGCGAAACCCCAAACAGCCAGATAGATAAACCCCGTGCAGTCCATGCTTTGCCTCCGAAAAAGGCGGGGGACCGCGAGGCCCCCCGCCAAGAGATCACAAACCGATTGCGCGACGCGCCCACCGGAAAGTGACATACACGACCACGACCCCGATAACCGCCAGGCCGACAGTCGTGATCGTCGCCGCAATCCCATCGATGGAAGCCACCAGGGCAGCAACGTCTTCCTCTGCCATCTTTTACTCACCCCCTTTCACGGTCTTGATGACCATTCGCAAACCCCACGCCGTGACGAGCACAAGCAGGATACTCGGCAGAACGTCCTGCGCCTGCTCAAGCGTGAGGCCGCAAACCCCTTGATCGACCGGGAACCCGGGCGTCGTATAGAAACCGTCAGGCACCGGTCTTGCCCGCCCCGGCGAACCAATCCGGTTTCGCCGTCAAATAGCCGCGAACCTGAAGCTGCCCCTTCTCGGTAACGAGTATCTCGCCGAGCGGGATCGAACCTTGCGCACCGGATGCAATCCGCCAATCCTTGTCGACCCGCATCGAGGTCGCCAACGGAATGCCCATCGGCCCAACGCCGAAGATGACGATATCGACGCGGTCGAACTTGAATTCGTCGGGCGTGCCTTCCTTGACGACAACGTGCTCGACATCGGACGCGACCACCGCCCGAACCGTTACCGGCGTATCGATCTTTTCCATCTTGCCCCCTTACCGGCCATCCGGCCGAACAAGCCGCAGCGTCACCACGGCCACGAGCTCGCCGGCCGAGGATGACCGAGATCGGACACCACCGAGGCCAACAAGCGACAGAACAGGCAGCCCCGACCGGGACCGCTGCATCCCTTCAAGCGAAAGACCGCCAACCACGACACTTTGCCCGTCCGTGACCCGCAGGCTTGTCGCGACGGTCCGCGTCCGAAAGGTCGGCGGCTGCGCACCATCGGGAACGGTAAGCTCAAGCTCGAAGCGCGCGCGGATCGAACCATCGGCGAGCGCATCGACATCGACCGTCAGGACGACGCCCGTTGAGCGATAGATCACCTCTTGCGTGATGACGCCCGTCTCAGAGATCACCGACGATTGAATCGGGACCTGGTCGCCAGCGACAAGCTCCGCCCGCTCGCCACTGGCAACAACCACCGAAGGACTGGCCACCACGACACCGGACCCCGCATCGACCGTAGCCGCAACCGCCAGAGCGTGACTGCCGAAGGGCAGCACGAGCGACCCGTCACCGACCGACCAGGACCCCTCGAACGGCGCAAGCGCGGCCGCAACGGACAACCCGTCACTGCGCTGCCAGTCGATCATCGTCGCCTCGACCTGAACCGACATCGGCACGTCACCGAGCGCCAGCGCATCCCGCGCAATCGACGCAAGCTGCATGGCCGGGGCGCGCACAAGCACCCTGCCCCGGTCGGCATCGAACGCGATCACCGCGTCCGGATAGACATCCGCCAGGGCGGTAACGCCTGCCTCAGTGCCTGCCCCGACCGGAAACGAAATCACCTGCGGCGCCACGGGCCGCGCAAGCTGCTGCGCAATCTCGACCTGCCGCCGCTCGCCAAACAGGATAACGCCGCCCTCAGCGCCAGCCACGCGGACGCCAAGCCCGTCGAGCAGTCTTTGCACCTCCCCGACCTGCAAGCCCGTCACGACCGCGCCCATGGGGTCTACGGCCCCAACCCGCACGGCCTCGACATCGGCCTTCGCAACGAGATACGACTCGACCCAACCTTGCGGCAGGCCCGACGCCCCTGCCCCAAGCGCCGAGCCGTTGACCTCACCCCCGCCGCCGCCCGTGATGACGACCGCGCCATCGACGATCCGAACATCGACACCGGCCGCCCTCACCGCTTCCGTAAAAGCACCGAGCACCGCCGCGCCGCCGATGCCGTCATGCGCCGCGAACGTCACCGGAACGCCGCCGCCGCTACAGACCACCGGCAGACCGAGCGCCACGCCATAGACCCCGCGCGCCGCCTCGCAGAGTTCGAGCCGGTCGAAGGCAATCGGCCCGGGATCGGCGACCACATCAAGCACCTGTTCCCCCATGCGAAACGATCTCTGAACCGAAAACACGGGAACGCCCTGCCGATTGTATGCCGCGCCAGACGACAGAGCAGGCCGAGCCGGGTTCGCAACGTCCGAACCGCAACCGCTCACAGCCGCCGCAAACAGAAGGATCGCGAGCCGCGACCAGGCAAAGCGAAGCCACACGTTCATCGCACCACACCGACACCCCCCGCTTCTCGCTGCGCCAGCGATCCGACGACCGCAGCGCGCCGTCGATCCTCTTGCGAACCAGTCGCAGCCGATCGAGCCGCTTGCGGTTGCGCGCCTTCCAGCGCCCGCCGCGCGCCACAATTTGCCCGACCTTCACGAGATCGGCGCGGACCTGCCGCCGCAGATAGCCAAGCACCAGGCGACGGAACGCGAACCACTGCCGATTGCACAGGATCACGGGCTCGGAATTGAGAACCCATTGACCGCCATAGCCCCACATCCGGCCGCCCTTCCAATCCGACCGCGCCCGCTGATAGTGTTCCACGGCTCGCGCGCCGTGCCGCCCGAGATAGATCAGCCAGGCAACGCCCCCGTCATCGAGGACCTGCACCGATTGGCCGCGATGCAGCGCCCCCGTCCGCTCGACCAGGCGCAACCAGGTGCGCACGATCAGAGAACCGACCGCCGCCACATCGCCCGCCACAACCAGGAACAAATGCAGATGCGGTGCGCCCCGATCCTGAAACTCGGTGAGCCAGTAATAGGCCCGCACGCCAGCGCATCGCTTGACCGTGCGCAGCAACCGCCCGCGTGCCTCACGCCACCCCTTCGCGTCGAGCGCCTCACCTGTCGTGAGCGTGACGGCAAGGCCGGTCTTCCCGAAGAAGGTCGAAACGTGAACGGACCGAAGCCACCGCTCGTTGCGCCGTGCCGCTTCGTGCGACCAGCCGGCAACCGTGCCCCGCTGGCCGCTGCTCACCGCATTTTTCTCAGCAACTGGAAGCTGACCACCATAAGCACCGTTCGCCTGGATATGCAGCACGGCCGACACAAGCCCCCTCAACCACAGATCGACCGAATAAGACTCTTTTCAAGAAAGGTAAGAAAGGGGCGTCACCAGTGACGCCCCCTCACGTCACCAGTGACGCCCCCTCACGTCACCAGTGACGCCCCCCCCGTCGTCAGTGACGCCCCCCGGGCGTCGCCAGTGACGCCCCTTGACACGGTTTTGACGCCCCCAAAGCCAATACAAGGGGCGTCACACTGCCGCCCCTTGACAACCGAAATCCGAGCCGAAGGGAACAAAAGAGCACAAAGCGGAACGCCGGCCGGCGTCTGGCTGCGTTATTTGGGGACTACGCCGCCGCCGGCCGTCGCAAACTCAACTGGCCCGCAGAGCCTCAGACGGTCGAGCGCAACCGCCCACCGTTTGCCACGTAGAACTCCACCGCCGAAGCACCCACACCGGAAGCGGCAAGCTCGATTGCAGCCTGATGCTGATCCCGCAACTGACCCACCGGAAGACCATCGCCTGAAATGTAAAGGCAACCGTCGCGCAACTCAGCGGAGACCTTCGCGAGCCACAGCGCCGCACCGACGCGCCCCGCCGCCTCGCAGGACCGAATTAACTCGTCGCGAACCGACCGCGACCCGGCCTTAGCAGCTACACACAAACGATAGGACCGGGTCTGCGATCCACCGTTGCCGCCACTTACTCCCTCAAGGACACCCGCCTCCCGCAGGCAGGCAAGGGCGCGCTGAACTGTCCGACGATTCCGCCGCGTGACCCGAACGACCTGGTCAACGCTCAAGCTAACCTCTGGCCGATCAAACGACGAAAACCGGCACAAGACCTCGAGCACATGCAACGAGCACGGGGAGACGTCGGCTCCCCGGACCACAGCAGCCAGGTGCGACTGCCGTCGATAGTCACTCATAGACCGATTGCCAGACCGGGAACAGGTCTCCTTGCACCTCCCGCTGGCGGGCAATCCACCCACGAACCCCTTGCGGCGACCGGCCCAAATAGTCCGCGATGGCCCTCACGCTGACCCCACGAAAGACGCCATCGGCGATCACTAACTGCTCGAAATCCGAGAACCTAGGCCCACGCGGCATTGAACCCTCCACCGAATACTGTATAACAGCCCCATCCGCAGCGGACGGGCGCGGCCGAACCCGCCGCAGGTTGGCCATGCGGGCTGAGTGAGAAGCCGCGCCCACACCGTTGTAAACTAAAGATATTTCCGCGCATCAACTTTACATACTATCTATTATGCGCGCTTTTGGTAGCTCAGCAACCGGGCAGCCGTCAACCCCTATAAAGCGCCGATCCGACGATCTATAGCGCGAACACGCCCCCGCGCAACTGGTCACTTATGACAGTATCTATCAAGGAGCCGGTCGCGGGGCCGCGCTCGCGCCCTGCGGGCGCGGCACAGCCCGCGCCGGCTCTCTCATCACTTCGGCCGGCATCGACCCGTCAGGCGTCCATTCATCGCTCACGCCCTCACACCCGCGCGGGATGACGCGACCGCCAAAGACGACGACCGTGCAACCAGGCGGTCGACCAGGTGCCGGCATGAAGTTTGCGCCGGAACCCTCAGGCACCAAAGCAGCCGGCGAGATCGCAGCATCGACGCCACCGTTGCCGCGAAGCTGGCCGAACGCCCACCAACCGCCGCCGATCACCAGGAAAAGCCCCCCTACCCCACCGAGAAGCTGTGCCCATGGCAGCCTGCGCTTGTCCGTATGTTCAACCGCGCTGTCATAAAGGCCGAACAAGCGTTTGTCTTGACTGACAACCTTGCGACGAGCGCTGCGCCGGTCCTGAACCGGGTCGGGCGACAGGTTCACGCCGCCCCACTCGGAAACGACCGCCCGACGCATCCCCCAAACCCGGAAAAGATGAACGTGGCGGTCGATCAGATCGTGCAAATGACGGTCGATCAGCCGAGGCCCCTGCGTGATCAGAACGAAGTCCAGGGCGCGATGCCGGTGCGTCTCGAAGCCCGAGATGTAGGCAGGAACGGCCGCCATCGAGTTGCGCGGCGGGAAAGCCCGCTGGCACTCGTCGAGTACGATCAGCGCGCCATCGGGAAGCGTCTCCCAGGCCCGGGCATCCGCGACGGGATCCCCACTGTCACCGACCGGCAGCGCGCCGACAGAAGGATCGAGGCCATCCACATTGCAGAACACCGCCCGGCCCGCCCGAACGGCCGCGAGAACCTCACCGAGCGCCCACAGCGTCTTCCCGGCGCCAGGCTTCCCGGTAACGAGCGTGATCGCCATCAGCCCAACCGGGCCAGCCTGCTCAGGACCATCATGGCCAGGTTCACGCCATAGGCCGCGAAGATGATCGAGAACGCCACATCGATCCGCGCCAGGCCGAGCAGCCCAACCACGGCCGCCGGCGCCCCGGTCACCTCGTCCTGAACCTGCGACCAGACCCACGACAAGAGCGCCTCCATTCCCAGGAACACCACCACCCCGAAGCCAAGGCCGAAGATCACCCAGCGCACAATCGCACCGATCATGCCGCCCGTGAGAAAGATCAGAAGCCAGGGCATGAGCTTCCCCCCCTTAAACCTGCCGCGATCCGAAGATGATGCCGGCGCCGGCGATCAAGGCGACAATCACGACCCACCGACCGAGAGCAGCCGCAACTTCGCACATGGCCGAGAATGGCACATCGAAGCTCCCGAGCGCACCGAAGTCCAGGCTTTCGTCTGCGGGGCACGAAGCCGGCAGCCAGGACCCGTCGCCCCACAGATTGCCCGGAAGCTCGACGGTCTGTTGCGGCATGTCCGGCCCATCACCGAAACCCGTTGCGCCATTCCAGGGGCAAGGCTGGTCGATGCCACATTCCGGCCAACCCGGATCGCCGCCCGGATCGGGATCGCCGCCACCGTCCCCCGGATCGCCACCACCGTCGCCGGGATCGCCGTCACCGTCCCCGGGATCGCCACC
>DNSZ01000076.1:0-1508 GCA_003500165.1 Paracoccaceae bacterium
TGCACCGACGCTAACAACGGCTACATGACCGAGGTTATTCAACAGCCCCCGGGGGATCGTTTCGCCGACGAACGGCAGCGCTGCCAGGTGGCGCCGCCGAGCACGGCACGCCTGGCGGCGCGCAGCCCGGCATGGTCGTCGGCGGTCATGAACGCGACGCCACGCAAGCCGCGGGCGACCAGGCGCTCCCGGAAGCCCCGCCAGTGGACCTCGGATTCCGACAGGGCCACGGACACGCCCGGCACCCGCCGCCGCTCATCCGAGCCGATGCCGATGGCCGAGAGAACCGCGACGTCGCGCACCACGCCGCCATGGCGCATCTCTTCGTACCGCGCGTCCAGGATGAGGTATTTCACCTCGCCAGGCGGTCGCGTGCGCCAGGCGTCCGGTTCCGCGTCGAGCAGCCGGGCGGCGCGGCCGACCTGCGAGGCAGAAAGGCTTTCGATGCCGAACGCGCGCATCACCGCCTCGGCCTGGCGGGTCGACACGCCCTTGATGTACATCTCCGCCACCGCCTGCATGACGGCACGCACCGACCGACGCCCGCGCTTGCGTGACCGCGGATAGAAGGGCTCCCGGTCGTGCCCGGCGGTCTTCGGCACCGGCCCGGACACGGTGCCCGCCGGTGTCTCGATCCGCTTGGACTTGTGGCCGTTGGCATGGCCCCGGCGGTCGGGCGTGCGCCCGTAGAGCCCGGCGCCGAGACATCGCTCGCGCTCGATCTGCATCGCCAGCCCGAAGGCCCGGTCGAATACCGAGGCGATCTCGTCAGGGCCGTGCTCGACCAGATGTTCCAAGACCGCCTCAACCGCCGTATCCTTCCGCCTGTCCATTCGCGCTTCTCCATGGTCGTTCAGCAACGCCATGGAATACCATGATGGGCAGCCCCTGCTGGGGCATGCCCCAGCAGCGGCTCATGGCCCAAGCCAAAGGCGAATTCCCAGACCTCACGGTACGATACCGTCGTACAGGTCCCTTGTTCCTGACGTTGATAATGAAGGATGATGGACATGGTGATCGAGGAAACCAAACCCGACCCCGGTCAACGCCTACGGGTCGGTTAGGTGTTGCGAGCGTTCCCTTCGCGCTGTAAGCCCGGCCCGCGGCACCCGTAGCTCAGTTGGATAGAGCGCTGCCCTCCGAAGGCAGAGGCCGCAGGTTCGAATCCTGCCGGGTGCGCCAAGCAGTTCAAAGAGTTGCGACAACCTGCATCGATAGGGTTGTTCTGGCTGCAATCGCTGCGACCTGGACAGGTGCCATCCGGCTGGGTCCAGGATAACCACGGCGTGCGCACCGGGTGCGCCCGTCGTGCTGATCTCGTCGAGGTCGGCGGACACAGCCCGGCGGCTTGACCAGCCCCGCGCCCCTGTCGCCCTCGGGACGGATCGCGCCGAATACCCAGCTGCAATGAGCGTGTTTCATTGCAGCTGGTCCGCCTCCAGCGCCCTTCCTGCCCGCCGACCCGTGCCGCGCCCCGGCACCCCAAAGCTGCTTCGGTGCCGGCCAGC
>DNSZ01000076.1:1577-10266 GCA_003500165.1 Paracoccaceae bacterium
CCCAGATGCTGCATCAGGGGCTGGGCGCAGTGATGCCCGGCGCGAACCGCGACGCCCTTCTTGTCAAGCACGGTGGAAATGTCATGGGCATGTCCCGCACCGTCCATGGTGAACGAGAAGATCGCCGCCTTGTCGGGCGTGGTGCCCTGAATCTGCAGCCAGTTCAGCCCCGCCAGCCGGTCATTGGCATAGTCGCGCAAATCCCGCTCATGCGCGGCGATCGCCGCCATCCCCAGCCTCTCCAAATAGTCGAGCGCGGCCCCCAGCCCGATGATCTGCACGATGGCCGGCGTGCCGGCCTCCAGCAGATGCGGCGGATCGGCATAGCTGACCCGCTCCTGCGTCACCTCGCGGATCATCTCCCCGCCGCCCAGAAACGGCCGCATCTCGGCCAGCCTTTCGGTGCGGGCATAAAGCGCGCCCGAGGCCGAGGGACCGTAAAGCTTGTGACCGGTGACGGTGTAGAAATCGCAGCCCAGATCGGCAACGTCGACCGCCATGTGCGCCGCCGCCTGGGAGCCGTCGACCAGCACCGGCACGCCCCGCTCATGCGCCGCGGCAACGATCGTCTTCACATCGACGACGGTGCCCAGCACGTTCGACAGATGGGTGATCGCGACGAGTTTCGTCCGCGGCCCGATCGCGTCGATCACCGCCTGCGGGTCGATCGCGCCGGCGGCATCGACGCCCACCCATTTCAGCACAACGCCCTGGCGTTCGCGCAGGAAATGCCACGGCACGATGTTGGCGTGATGCTCCATCACGCTGAGCACGATCTCGTCGCCCGGCCCCATGCGCGGCATCGCCCAGCCATAGGCCACCGCGTTGATCCCCTCGGTCGTGCCGGTGTTGAGCACGATCTCGTTTTCCGACCCCGCACCCAGAAACCGCGCCAGCTTGCCGCGCACCGCCTCATAGGCCTCGGTCGCCTCGGTCGACAGGGTGTGCAGCCCGCGATGCACATTGGCATAGCTGTGCGCATAGGCTTGCGTGACCGCGTCGATCACGACTTGCGGCTTCTGGGCCGAGGCGCCGTTGTCAAGATAGACCAGGGGTTTGCCGTTGACCTGACGGGACAGGATCGGGAAATCGGCGCGGATCGCATCGACATCATACATCGGTCATCCTCCGGCCACGCCGCCCAGGAGCGACCCGAACAGGGCGAGCCCCAGCGCCAGCAGGAATGCCAGCCCGAGGATCGCGAAGAACACGCTCCAAGCGGAATCGAAATCGTGCAGTTCGGCGATGAAGCTGGTCAGCAACCAGATGTTCAGCACCACCCAGCCGATCAGCGCCAGCACCGCGATCGGCGGCGCCAGCGCCAGCAGCACGATCAGCACGATCTGCGCGGCAAGCGACAGCGCGCTGAGCCAGATGGTGATCGCCACGGCCCCGCCGGCCCGTCCGACCCCGCCGAACATCCGGCCCAGAATCCAGATCGCAGCAGCGATCAGCACCATGCCCCCGGCCTGCACCATCGCCTGGCTGAGCGGTCCGGCCACTTCGCCGCGCGCCGCGGCCAGCTCGGCCGCCGTCACCTCGGGCGGTGCGGGCAGGGACAGCAGAAGATTGGCGAACAACCAGCCCGAAATCCCGCTGAGAACCGCGACCAGCGCCGCCGCGTCGACCAGCACCGGCGGCGGCAGGTTGCGGTCGATCAACCGGCGCGCCGCGCCGCGCGGGTCGCTGACGCTTTGTCGCGCAAGCGCGATCAGCGGGTGGGTCATCGCGGGCTCCATGCCGGTGCGGTTGGGGTTGTAGGACATGCGGCGGGCTGGCGAAAGGCTCAGGCCGCCTGGGTGCCGGCATCGGCCCCGGCGACCCGCAAACCGACGAACCAGAACAGCAGAAAGGCCGCGCCGGCAACTGCCGCGACAACCGACAGGGCCGGGCCCGGGCCGATGAAACCGGCGACGAGCCCGTGCATCAGAATGGCCGGTGCCGCGGCCAACACCGCCCAGAACAGCACCGCGCGCGCCGCCCAGCCCGAAACCGGCCGACCGAACAGGCGCGCCCCCAACCAGCCCAGCCCGGCAAGAAGATAGAACAGCAGCGGCGCGAAGATCAGCGTCCCCAGCAGCGTGCCGGCGACCAGCCCGACCAGCGGCGGTTCGCCCCCCGACAGATAGGCCTGGCGGGACAGTTCCGGCAGCCGGGCCACGAAGGTCAGCCCAAGCCCGCCCATCAGCCAGGCCAGCACCCGACCCTCATCGGCCGGGCGGGCCAGCAACCGGTCGTAGACGCGGCGCGGACCCAGCCAGGTGGCGGCGATATCGCGGCTGACGCTCATCGGCGCCCGGAACGATGCCGTTCGAGCCATGCCGCAAGGCGGCTGTGGATTTCCGCGGCCAGCGTGGCGTCCTCGATCTCGGCGATCGCCTCGGCCAGGAAAGACAGCACCAGAAGGTCCTCGGCCTCGGCCCGGGGAATGCCGCGCGACATCAGATAGAACCGCGCATCCACATCGACCCCGCCCGAGGTCGAGCCATGGCTGCATTTCACATCGTCGGCATAGATCTCCAGCTCCGGCTTGACCAGGAACTGGCTGTCGCCATCAAGCAGCAGGGCCTGGGCGATCTGATACCCGTCGGTCCGCTGGGCGACCGAATCGACCAGGATCTTGCCCTGGAACACGCCCGTCGCCCCGTTCCGCAGCACCTTCTTGAAGACCTGGCGGCTTTCGCAATCGGGCGCGGCGTGGTGGACAAAAACCGTATCGTCCTGGTGGAACGCGCCATCCCCCAGCGCGGCGCCGGCCACATGCGCGGTGGCGCCGGCACCGGCCAGGGTGATCACCTGCTCGTTGCGGGTCAGCCGGCCATTCGCCGTCAGCGTGAAGGATTTGTAGGACGCGCCCTGGCCCAGCCGGGCAAAGGCATGGGTCACCGCGCGGCGTTCGTGGTCGCGGCCCTGGGCACGCACATGGTTGAAGGCGGCCCCGTCGCCGAGCTCGACCTCCATGCATTTGTTGAACCGCGCCGCCGCCGGCCCGTTTTCAAGAAGCGTCAGGCTGGCGCCGTCCTCGACCTTCACCAGATGGTGGAGGATGGCATCCGAGGTTTCCGATTTGTGCAGGTAGATCAGGCTGACCGGTTTCGCCACCGGCCCGGTGGCGCGGATCGCCACGCCATCGCTCGCCCGCGCGGTGTTGAGCGCGGCCAGCGGCCGGGCGACCGGGCTGTGCCCGTCGGCCTCGAGCCGGCCGAACAGACCCGCAGCCCAATGGATGTCGGTCTCCGCGATCTCGGCCAGGCGGGCGATTTCCAGGTTCTCGCCGGCCGGGTCGTCGGATTGGTCGGGCGCGAACACCCCGTCGACAAAGACCAGCCGGATGCGATCGACCTCGCCGAAGACCGGCGCCTCGCGCGGGTCGAACAGCGCGGCGGCGGGGACATCCGCCTGGGTCAGGCTATCCGGCCGGGTGAATTTCCAGTACTCGTCGCGGGGCTGGGGCAGCCCCATCGCCGCCAGCCGGCCGGCGGCGGCGTCCCGCGCCGTGCGCAGCCATTTCGCCCCGCCGGGCAGCGGATCGGTCGGCAGGGCCGGTCTGGTCGCGGGCACGGCCATCAGGCGACCTCCGCCAGCAGATCGGCATAACCGTTGTTTTCGACTTCCAGCGCCAGCTCGGCCCCGCCGGTCTTCACGATCCGGCCATCGGCCATGATATGCACCACATCGGGCACGATATGGTCGAGCAGCCGCTGGTAATGGGTGATCACCAGAAACGCCCGGCCTTCGCTGCGCAGCGCGTTCACGCCGTCGGCGACCAGCCGCATCGCGTCCACGTCAAGCCCCGAATCGGTCTCGTCCAGGATGCACATGCGCGGCTCCAGCACCGCCATCTGCAGGATTTCGTTGCGCTTCTTCTCGCCGCCCGAAAAGCCCGTATTGACCGGCCGCTTCAGCATGTCGGCGTCGATCTGCAACTCGGCCGCCTTGGCGCGAATGAGCTTCAGGAAGTCGGTCGCCGACATCTCCTCCTCGCCGCGGGCCTTGCGCTGGGCGTTCACGGCGGTGCGCAGAAAAGTCATGTTGCCGACCCCGGGGATCTCGACAGGATACTGAAACGCCAGGAACAGCCCGGCGGCGGCGCGTTCCTCGGGCTCCATTTCCAGCAGGTCCTCGCCCGCCAGCGTGGCCGAACCGCCCGTCACCTCATAGCCGTCGCGGCCCGACAGCACATAGGACAGGGTTGATTTGCCCGACCCGTTCGGCCCCATGATGGCATGCACCTTGCCGGCCGGGACCGACAGGCTGACGCCCTTGAGGATGTCCTTGTCGTCGTCTTCCAGTTTGACGTGCAGATCGTCGATGTTCAGCATGGTTCCCTGCCCTATTCGAGTGACACTGCGGTGCCGGACACCGACACCATCAGCATGTTGTTGATGACTTCGTAATCGAGATCGACGCCGACCAGCGCATCGGCACCAAGCGCGCGGGCGCGTTCCTCGGCCTCCGCCAGCGCGGTCTGGCGCGCCTCGCCCAGCGACGCCTCATAGGCGCCCGAACGGCCGCCGATCACATCGGTGATGCTGGCGAACACGTCGCGAAAGACATTGGCGCCCAGGATCGCCTCGCCCACCACGACGCCGTGATAGGTGGCGATGCGCCGGCCCTCGATGTTGGGGGTGGTGGTGACGATCATGTCCGCATCCTTGTCGAAAGAGCCCAGTCAAGACGGCCTTGCGCACCGACCAACCCGCATTCGGGAATCGCGGCCGCCTGCGCGAACGGCCGGCGCAGCGCTTGCAGCGCATCACATGGCACGGGCGATTTCGACCGTGTTGCGGGCGTTGCCGCCGGGCTGTCGGTTGCCTGGGCGGGGCAAGTCATGACAACGCCTCCGCGACATCCACCCGGTGCGGAACCGACCGCGCATAGCGATCCGCTGCCGCCGAGGCGACGGCCGCGCGTGCCTCCAGCAAATCGAGGCACCGAAGCGCCAGATCAAAGCTCTGGAACACGCTGTCGGCCAGGATCGCCATCTGCTTCAACTGGCCGTCCGAAAGACGCTCGGGCGCCCGCATGTCGCGGATGAAGACCGCATCGCCATCGACCAGCTGATTGCGGTGGCGTGGCCGCGCCAGTTGCCCGGCGCGCGGGCCCAGCAGGGTGTGCGCCTTGGCGAACAGGAATTTGTGAAGGATGAATCCCTGGCCGGACAGTTCGGCCATCTGATCGGCCAGCGTGGGCTGATCCTGATAGAGCGGCAGAAAGCCGACCTCGGTGATCACCGCCACGGCCTCGGACAGGCGGTCGCGCCCGCCCTGAAAGGCCGCCAACTCGCCGCCCTGGATGTCGATCTTCAAGAGATCGACATTGGGCAGGCTCGCGACGTCGTCGAGCCGCTTTGTTGCAACCTCATGTCGCGCAACCACCCGCGTCAGGCGGTGCCAGCGCCCCAGATAGTCGAGCGTCGCGCGATCGGGCTCGTAAAGCGAGGAAAAGCCGCCGCCCAGACAGGAGCGGAATTCGGCCACTTCGCCCGAGCCGATCGCATCGGGCAGGATGTGCACAAAAGCGTCATCGCGCGCGGCCAGTTCCGCGCGGCCGTCTTCCGCCGGCTCGAAAGCCCAGATTTCGGCCAGGTTCTGGTCCATCAGGGCGCGGTACGGATTCCTGTTGATATCCCGCGCACCGATATCTGCGATCCGGGTGCGCCGACCGGGCCGAACCGCCTCGAGAAGGCGGGCAAGCCGCTCCTGGGGCGTTACAGCCATCGCCACACCCGGCCCTTGCCAGGGGACCTGACCGCACGGACCGACGGGTTGCTCACCCCACGCTCCCCTCGAGGCTGATCGCCACAAGCTGCTGCGCCTCCATGGCGAATTCCATCGGCAGCGCCTGCAGCACCTCCTTGCAGAAGCCGTTGACGACAAGCGCCACTGCTTCTTCCTCGTCCATGCCGCGGCTGCGGCAATAGAACAGCTGATCGTCATCGACCTTCGAAGTGGTCGCCTCGTGCTCGACCCGGCTCGAATTGTTCTTCACCTCGATATAGGGAACCGTATGGGCGCCGCATTTGTCGCCGATCAGCAGGCTGTCGCATTGGGTGTAGTTGCGCCCGCCCTGGGCGCGCGGGTGCATCGACACGAGGCCGCGATAGGTGTTCTGCGCGTGCCCCGCGCTGATCCCTTTCGACACGATGCGCGAGCGGGTGTTCCTGCCCAGATGCACCATCTTGGTGCCGGTGTCGGCCTGCTGCCAGTTGTTGGTGATGGCAATCGAATAGAACTCGCCCTGGCTTTCATTGCCGCGCAGGATGCAGGAGGGGTATTTCCAAGTCACCGCCGAGCCGGTTTCGACCTGGGTCCACATCACCTTGGACCGGTCGCCGCGGCAATCGGCGCGCTTGGTGACGAAGTTGTAGATGCCGCCGACCCCGTTCTCGTCGCCCGGATACCAGTTCTGCACGGTGGAGTATTTGATCTCGGCGTCTTCCTCGGCGATCAACTCCACCACCGCGGCATGCAGCTGATGGGTGTCGCGCTGCGGCGCGGTGCAGCCTTCCAGATAGGACACATACGACCCCTTGTCGGCGATGATCAGGGTGCGCTCGAACTGGCCGGTGTTTTCCGCGTTGATGCGGAAATAGGTGCTCAGCTCCATCGGGCAGCGGACGCCAGGGGGCACATAGACGAACGAGCCGTCCGAAAACACCGCCGAGTTGAGCGTGGCGAAATAGTTGTCGGTGGGCGGCACGACCGAGCCGAGATACTTTCGCACCAGATCGGGATGGTCGCGCACGGCTTCGGAGATCGAACAGAAGATCACCCCGGCCTTCGCCAGTTCCGCCTGAAAGGTGGTCCCGACCGAGACCGAATCGAACACCGCATCGACCGCGACCTTGCGGCCTTCGGCGGGCGCGGCCTCGGCCCCTTCGACGCCGGCAAGGATCATCTGTTCCTTCAGCGGGATGCCCAGCTTGGCGTAGGTTTCCAGAAGCTTCGGATCGACCTCGTCAAGCGATTTCGGCCGCTCCATCATGCTCTTCGGCTTGGCGTAATAGTACTGTTCCTGATAATCGACGGGCGGGTAGTTGACCATCGCCCATTCGGGTTCGCGCATCCCCGTCCACCGCTCATAGGCTGCAAGGCGCCATTCGGTCATCCAGCCGGGTTCACCGTTCTTGTCCGAGATCAGCCGCACGATGTCGGGGTTCAGGCCCTTGGGCGCGAACTCCATCTCGATATCGGTGGACCAGCCATGCTTGTAGCGTTCGCCGACCGACTGCACGGTCTCGACGGTTTCGCGGTCCACGCCTTCGCGGATTTCGGTCTCGACGGTTGTCATGCTCTCTCCCCTCAGGCGCGCCGGCTGGCCCGGCGGCGGTGATGATCGATCCAGGCGCGGGCAAAGCCGCGGATGTCGTCTTCGGTCGTGGTCGGTCCCAGGCTGACCCGGATGGCCGAGGATGCGACCTCGGCCGGGAAGGCCATGGCGCGCAGCACCCGGCTTTCGCGGACCTTGCCCGACGAACAGGCCGAGCCGGCCGATATGGCATATCCGGCAAGGTCCATCTGCATCACCTGGGTTTCCCCCTTCCAGCCTGGAACCGCAAAGCAGCTGGTGTTGGGCAGCCGCGCCGCGTCTTTCCCGACAAAAATAGTCTCTTTCACCGATTCTGCCAGCAGATTTTCTAGAATGTTTCTAAGTTCGGCAACCCGGTCCCAGACGCCCGCCGCCAGATCGCGCTGTGCTTCCTCTGCCGCCGCCCCAAAACCCGCGATCCCGATGACATTCTCGGTGCCCGAGCGGCGGCCCATCTCCTGCCCGCCGCCGCGTTGGATCGGCTCCAGATCGTGGCTTTTGTAGTTGATCAACGCACCAATGCCCTTGGGGCCGCCCATCTTGTGGGCCGAAAGGATCGCGTAGCTGGGCCGGTCCGCATTGGCGAAAGTCACCGGGACTTTCCCAGCGTGCTGGACAAGATCGGTGACGACGGCGAAAGGAACCGTGCCACCTAGAAAAGCATGAACCCGGTTATCGGTGGCCACGCTGCCACCCGGCAGCATCAGTCCGGTTTCACTGTTCGCGCTCGACAGGGCGACCAGAGCCGTATCGCCACGGTCGGGCGCCCAAACACGCCCTACCGGTTGCAGCACGGCATCGAGTATCGCCTGCATTCCGCGGAACGCGACACCTTCGGTGTCATGCAGAGCGGGCAACTCTTCGTCGCTCCACACCGCCAGGCAATCGTGCTCGCTTCCAAGGGCCAGGAAGCGCCCGCCATGACGCCGCTTTTGCGCGACGGCCAGCGCGGCCGCCTCGGTCGCGCCGCTGGTGAAGACGACCTCGCCCGGGTCACACCCCACCAGTTCGGCCACCTGGCCCCGCGCCCGTTCCACGATGGCCTTGGCCGCGCGGCCCTCGGCATGGACGGATGACGGATTGCCGACCGCATCCATGGCGTCCAGCATCGCCGCCCGCGCCTCGGGGCGCAGCGGCGCGGTGGCGTTCCAGTCGAGATAGATGCGGGTCCCAGGCACAAGACCCCGTTGCTAGGGAATGCGTGTGGCGAAGTCCAGCGCGTGGGCCGTTGCGATCGCCCGGCATCCGGCGAGGCAAATCGACGGTCATTGATCGTGACCGTTGTCGGCCCCCTCGCCGCCGCCCTATGCCAGCCGCGAACCGGGCGGCAGCGGAAAACCGCGAACCAGTTCGGCAGCCGGCATCGGCCCCCGACCCG
>DNSZ01000117.1 GCA_003500165.1 Paracoccaceae bacterium
ATCTCGAAAACGGGCTGGCCGGGCCGGTCGAACTGGACGCGGCCAGCGGTGCCGAAGGCGCGGCGGCGCCCGATTGGGTGACGCTGTTGCCCGCCGGGCCGGACATCGCCGGGCGCAGCGGCCGCCGGTTCCAGCTGCCGCGGGAGGCGGCCGAAGCCGTTGTCGCGGCGTTCCGGACCAATGGCGCCGATCTGCCGGTGGACCTGGAACACAGCACCGAGATCAAGGGGCCGAAGGGCGAAGCCGCCCCGGCGGTCGGCTGGATCAAGGAGCTGCGCGTCACCGGCGCCGGCGCGGTCGAAGGCCGGGTCGATTGGACCGGGGCGGGCCGCGGCCTGCTGGCGGAGCGCGCCGATCGCTATCTCAGCCCGTCGGTTCTGTTCGACCGGGCCAGCCGCACGATCCGCCGCCTGGTCAGCGCCGGGCTGACCAACAAGCCCGATTTCCGCATGCCCGCGCTGGCGCGCGAAGACGGCGCGGACGGCCCGGGCGATGCCCCGGATGCGGCCGGGCCGCTGGCCGCGGTGGCCACCGCGCTTGGCCTCGATGCGGGGGCAGGGATCGAAGCTGTCCTCGATGCCATTGCGACGGCGCGCAGCCCGGACCCGGCGCGTTTCGTGCCCGCCTCCGCGGTGCGCGAGATGATCGCCGAACGCGGCCGGATGGTGGCCCGGATGCGCGAAGACGAGGCGCGGGCGCGGGTCGATGCAGCGATCTCCGGGGGCTGTCTGCCGCCTGCCATGCGCGACTGGGCGGTTGCGCATTGCCGCCAGGACCCCGCAAGCTTCGATGCGTTTCTCGATGCCGTCAGCCCGGCCTTCGCCTGTCTGTTCGAAGCCAGCCCGGCGGCACGGGCGCCGCAGACGGATGACGGCGCCGCCGCCGAACGGATCGCCCGGCAACTCGGCCTCGCGCCGGACGCCTTGCGGGCGTGAGCCTCAGCCGGCCTCAGGGGTGAGGGCCGGTTGTGGGCCAGCGGAAGGAGACCTTGGGATGGCAGGCCGGGGGCACATGGCATCGGAAAATCGCGGCGATGCACAGCTCTGCCCCGGGCCGCTCTGTTCCTTCCGCTGGCCACCCTGTTCCGTGCTGCATGCCGTGGCAGAGCTGCGCGCCGCGGCGCATCTCTGTCAGGACGCCGCGGCACGCATCGAAGCGGCCGCAAACGCGCTTTCAACCGCGCTTGAAGACCCCGGCAAACCGGCTTCGGCGGCGGCCGATGCGCTGGCCGCGGCGCTTGACGGACCCGGCATGGCGGCCGGACCTGCCCCGATGCGCCAGGAGCGCCGCGCGGGCGTGGCCCCGCGGATCGATGGCGACCCCGAGCTCGAAGCCTTCATCCGCGCCCGCATCGATCACATGAGCTTCGCGCGGCTCGCCCGGGCGGTGGCCGACGCCTTCCCGCCCGAACGCCGCGTGCACCCCGCCACGATCCACCGATGGTGGCAGCGCCAGACGAAGCGCGACAAGCGCACCCCGCGGCGCGGCGCGGCCGATCCATAGGGCTGGCCAGGCACGCCCGCGGCCGCTACCCCTGCCCGGTGCCCGAGCCAGACGGAGACCAGGTCACCTGAACCGCGGGGGCGTTCCGCCCCCCTCGGGCGCACCCAGCCCGACCCCCCGGTCGCAGTTCATCGCGCTTCATCCCGCATGATCTCACGTCAGAACCCTCTGACAACGCCCTCAAAACCCTGTGTCAACACACAGCCGGACCTGGCGCAATGAGTCAAACTCATTGCGCCTTGGTATCAGTGCGCCAACGCCGCCGCCCGCCACCATGCCGGGGCGGTCGACCGACAGGACATGCGTACCCCAGCGGCCAGGCACGATAACCCCGCAGCCGCCTTGCCCTTCATGGTTCCGATAAATACGCGCGGGGGTGAATGGCCCGCAGAGCGGGCCAGAGGGGGCGGCAGCCCCCTGCCGGGACGCAGGCGTCCCGGCCCGCCGAGCGGGGGCTCGATGCCCCCCCGAGGCTGTCCCCTTCAGCTGACTACTGAAAGTCATAGATCAACTGACCACCCAAAAACAACGCCTCCCCCGGCATGATGCCATGGGCGTCACAGAGCCGGTTCTGGCGGGTCATCACATCGCGGGCGATGGTCAAACGGTCGTTCAGCCCGCCGGTTTCTTCAGCCAGATCAAGCGCGCGTTCGATTTCACCGCGCTGGATCAGACCCTCGATCGCCACCGTGGTCAGAAACGCCTCACCGGACAGATCAGGGAGGTTTTCACCCGCCCGCAAGCGCGCCCAAATCCCGATCATGCCCTCCCAATCGAAACTGTCGCCCAGCACTGCCGGGCGTTCAGGCGCACTTTCGGCCTCCCCCCGCAACCAGGACGACGCGGCCCCTGCCGCCGTGGCCGTCTCCATAACCTCCAATACGGAACCCGCATAGTGGCGATGATCGGCCTGATTGTCAGAACTTCCAAGGACTTGTCGTGCTCTTTGTTCACCGAAGAAATTCAGGTAGCTCCGCAATAGAAAGACCCATCCTTCTTCGGGCCGAAGTCTTGGATCAATCTCCCCGCTGTCGACAGAAAGCAAAAACTGCCGCGCGATTCTACCGCTCTCTAGCACCATTCCAGACTGATTCGTTGCAATGATTTGGACCGCAGGACCGGCCTCATAAAGTCCAGCCCGCGTAACATCGTATGTGGCGTCTTTTGCTTCAAAGATGGCAGTAGATTCTTCTGGGCTGGCATGCCGTTTGGGATCGGACAACGCTCCCACACCAATCGCCGACAAGAAACCTGGATTGGCAAGAAAGCCTTTCAGCGTCTCAATCCCACCGTTCCGATCAACAAATGACCAATAGTCCGCTTTATCAGGGATATTAAACAACAAGACCGCGGCCGCCGTTAATTCGCCTACCTCTTCGGCATGTGCGGCTATCGCACGATGAACAGCAGGCGATTGATCCAGAACACTCCGGTGCAAATCTAGACCCCCGGCCCATGCCGCTCTAAACCTGTCAGACAGCTCGGGGGATTATTGTACCTCACCCAGAATACGAAAGAAAGTTGTCCCATTGTCGAGCAACAAAATGGCCCGCTGTTCGTGGAGGCTTGCACTCGCCAGAATCCGGCTTGGCTCTGATCCCCATGCCCTTAGTCCATCACGGCCGTTTTGCGCAATCAAATACGCCATCCTGAGCTGATCAACTTGGTTGGCCGGCTGGCCTTCTTCCAGTGCTGTGAAGATATCATCCACCGGGCGGGACCCATAACGCAGCGATAGGTAGGCGGCCGTTCCCCCGAAACTCCGTCCGTGAAGTCCTGTCAATTGACCCCGCCGATCCAGGATCTCATGCGCCATGTCCAGCAGCAGGTCCCGGTCGCATTGCATCTGCGGGATGGGCGCTGCCCGCGCCGGTCCCAAGAACGCCCCGGCGATCAACGCTGCCCCAATCAAGCTCCGCATGACAACTTCTCCTTCATTGTTCCGATAAATACGCGCGGGGGTGAATGGCCCGCAAAGCGGGCCAGAGGGGGCGGCAGCCCCCTGCCGGGACGTAGGCGTCCCGGCCCCCCGCCGAGTGGGGGCTCGATGCCCCCCGAGGCGGCCCCGCGATCAGGTCGCCCTTGCCAGGCTCCGCAGAACGAAGTGCAGCACGCCTCCGTTCTTGACATAATCGATCTCGACCTCGGTATCGATCCGGCATTTCAGCGTGATGCTGCGTTCCGCCCCATCGGGCGCGGCGATCACACAGGGGACTTCGGCCAACGGTTTCAGATCGCCCGACAGCCCGCCGATGCTGACGGTCTCCTGACCCGTCAGGCCCAGGCTCGCCCGCGTCTCGCCGCCCGTGAACTCGAACGGGATCACCCCCATCCCGACGAGGTTCGAGCGGTGGATCCGCTCGAAGCTTTCGGCGATCACCGCCTTCACGCCCAGCAGCGCGGTGCCCTTCGCGGCCCAGTCGCGGCTCGACCCCGCGCCATATTGCTCGCCGCCGAACACCACCAGCGGCACGCCCTCGGCGCGCCACGCCATGGCCGCATCGAAGATCGGCATCTGGCTGCCGTCCGGGCCCCTTGTGTAGCCGCCCTCGATCCCGTCGAGCATCTCGTTGCGGATGCGGATGTTGGCAAACGTGCCGCGCATCATCACCTCGTGATTGCCGCGCCGCGCGCCATAGGAGTTGAAATCCCGCGGCGCGACCTGCCTTTCGGTCAGATAGCGGCCGGCGGGGGTGGTCTCCCTGAACGACCCCGCGGGGCTGATATGATCGGTGGTGACCATATCCCCCAGCACCGCCAGAATCCGCGCACCGTCGATATCGGCGATGGTGCCGGGTTCGGCCGCCATGCCCTCGAAATAGGGCGGGTTCTGCACA
>DNSZ01000236.1:0-633 GCA_003500165.1 Paracoccaceae bacterium
GGCATGAATTCCGTCCGTTGCGGCCCACCCTCCGGATGGCGCGCGCGGCGCCGGGCCGCTACATTCCCAGCGCCTCGCGGTACAATTCGAAAACCGCCTCTTCCTCGCTCACCTGCTGGGGATCCTTCTTGCGCAGGGCGATCAGCCGGCGCAGCGCCTTGGTGTCGTAGCCGCGCGATTTCGCCTCGGCCATGACTTCCTTCTGGTGGCCTGCGATCTCCTGCTTTTCGGTCTCGAGCCGTTCGAATCGTTCGACGAAGGCGCGCAGCTCTTCCCGTGCGACGCGATGGCTGTCGGCGATGGCGGCGTCCGGTGCGGCGGTGTCGGTCATCGGCCACTCCTTGATGCGGGTCGCGGCGGCCTAGCCGCGGCGGCGGCCGGCTGCAAGTCCGCTTGCCCCGAACCGGCCGGCCGTTTAGGGCCCGCGCCATGGGTGCGATGGTTCTGACCGGGATCGGGCTGACAGTGGCGGGCCTGCTGCTGCTGGGGTGGTGCGTGCTGCGGGTGCTTCGGGCGCGCCGCGCCGGGCTGGCCGATGCGGAACTGCGCGCCCTGATTCGCCGGATCGTGGCCTGGAACATGGCCGCGCTGGGGGCTTCGGGCCTTGGCCTGATGCTGGTGGCCGTGGGCCTG
>DNSZ01000236.1:772-7112 GCA_003500165.1 Paracoccaceae bacterium
GCAATGGCGCCCGGATCGGTCCGTCGCGCGGCGCGTATCAGCGCGGCCATCGGGATGGCGGCGCGCAGCGGGTAACGGGTGGTCCAGAACCGGGCCTGATCGGCGTTGGCCGGTTCGAACCCATGGGTCGGCCCGGCGACCCACGGGCCCCAGATGGCGGCCCAGGGCCAGTCGAGCAGCAGGGCGGCGCGGTTCCTTACCCGGTAATTCGGCGACAGAAAGACCACCCCGACAAGCCCGTCCGCAATCGCCGGGTCGGTCAGCCTTGTGGTCACCAGGGTGGCGCCGGTCGACGAGGCGACGATCACGACCCGTTCGCCGATGGCACGCGCCACGGCCATCGCCTCGTCAAGGTCGCGCTGCCAGTCGGTCGCCGTCGCCGCGCCCAGTGCTTCGCCCGTCCGGCCATGCCCGGTCAGCCGGGCAAAGTGCAGGTTGGCCCCCAGCGCCGCGGCCAGCCGGTCGGGAACCGGCCGGATTTCCTGGGCGGTGGCGGAAAACCCATGCACATAGAGGAGCGCAAGCCGGGTTCGCCTTCCCGGTTGACCGGCCCAGCGGATGCGCTTTTCCGCGCCTGGCGTGATATCGGGCAGGGCAGCTTCGGCGCGGGCCAGATAGCCGGCCGGATCGGCCGCGATCGCGGCGGCGTCGATCGGCAGGCGTGGCGCGGTGGCATGGCGCGGCCCGAAGGCGACGACGAGCGCCAGCCCCCCGGCAAGGATCAGCAGCGACAGACCGAGCACGCGCAAACCTCGCCGCATCAGCCCGCGGCCGCGCGTCCCAGAACCTCTTTGACCGATGCGATCAGATGGGCGAGGTTTGCCGGCGCGGAGAGACTGTGGTCGCCGCCCTTCACCAGGGACAGACGGATATCGGGCCCGCTGGCATGGTCCATGAGCTTCAGCGCCATCGCCCGCGGCACCGACCTGTCTTCGGTGCCCTGCAGCATGCGGACCGGAAAGGGCAGGTCGAGCGGGCGGTCGAACACGCGATGCGCGCGGCCTTCCTCGATCAGCGCGCGGGTAATCGTGTAGGGCGCGTCATAATCCGATGGGCGGATGATGGCGCCGGTTTCCATCAATTCGGTCCGGTCCGCCTCGGAAAAGCCCATCCACATCGCATCGGTGAAGTCGGGCGCGGCCGCCACGCTGACCAGGCCGGCGACCCGCCCGGGGTGGCGGCGTGCCAGCAACAGCGCGATCCAGCCGCCCATGGACGAGCCGACCAGAACCTGCGGGCCTTCGGTGCAGGCCAGCAGAACCGCCTCGGCATCCTCGGCCCACTGGCCGATGGTCCCATCGGCAAAGCGGCCCGACGAGGCGCCATGCCCGGAATAGTCGAACCGGACAAAGCTGCGCCCCGCGTCCTTGGCCCAGGCCTCCAGATGGGTCGCCTTGGTCCCGGTCATGTCGGACATGAACCCGCCCAGAAACATCACCCCGGGCCCGGCACCCGCATTGCGGAATAAGGCGATGCGCCGCCCCTGCGGCGTCTTCAGCGTTTCGGGGGCTGTATCGTGGGCGGTCATGGAACGGCATTCTGACATGGCGGGCCGGGCTTGGCCAGACACAGCGCGCGGCGCCCGGTCCGGTTGACGGGTGACCAACTGGTAACCTATAAGCGGCGGATCGAACCCGAAGGGAGTTGCCGCCATGCCCCGGCCCGCTGTCACCCGCGCCGAATGGCTGTCCGCCCGCATGGAACTGCTGGAGAAGGAAAAGGCGCTGACCCGGGCGCGCGACGATCTGGCCGCCGCGCGGCGGGCGCTGCCGCGGGTCGCTGTGAGCGCCGACTGCAGCTTTACCGGGCCGGACGGGCCGGAAAGCCTGTCCGACCTGTTCGGGCCGCACAGCCAGCTTGTGGTCTATCACTTCATGTACGGGCCGGACTTGACCGCCGGCTGCGTCAACTGCTCGTTCTGGATGGACAGTCTTGACGGCACCGCCCCGCATCTGGCGGCGCGCGATGTCGCGCTGGTGCTGGTCTCGGCTGCACCCTATCCGCAACTCGCGGCCTATCGCGCGCGGATGGGCTGGCAGCTCAGATGGGTGTCGTCGGCCGGGTCGTCATTCAACCGCGACATGGGTGTGCAGTTCACCGCCGAAGAGGTTGCGTCGGGCACCGCGACATACAATTATCGGGCTTCCGGTTTTCCCAGCACCGAAGCGCCGGGATTGAGCGTGTTCCAGAAGGACCCGGATGGCACCATCCATCACACCTATTCGGCGTTCGGCCGCGGGCTTGACGGGTTGAACGCGGCCTACCAGATGCTCGACCTGGTCCCGAAGGGCCGTGACGAAGCCGCGCTGCCCTATCCGATGGCCTGGGTCCGGCGCCACGATGCCTATGACGCGCCTGCATGACGGACGGCCCCGAGCCCGACCTCGACGCGGTTTTCAAGGCGCTCAACGATCCCACCCGGCGTGCGATCCTCGACGCACTGCGGGCGCGCGACGGCCAAAGCCTGACCGAGATCGAATCGGACCGCGCACTCAGCCGGTTCGGGGTGATGAAACATCTCAAGGTGCTGGAAGATGCAGGTCTTGTCATCCCGCGCCGTTCGGGCCGGTTCAAGCATCACTTCCTCAATGCCGTGCCGCTGCAGCAGGTGATCGATCGCTGGATCGACCCCTTCGTGCAGAAACCGCTGGCGCGCCTGTCGCTTGACCTGAAGACCCGACTGGAAGGAAACGCCGCCATGACCGACGCCGATGCCAAGCCCGATTTCATGTTGCAGACCTTCATCCGGTGCAGCCCGGATGCGCTGTGGGAGGCGCTGACCCGGGCCGATCTGATGGCGCTTTACCATTTCGCCTGCGATCGGGTGCGGGGCGACGCCGAACCGGGGGCGACGACCGAATTCCTGGGCGCCGACGGCAGCGTGCTTCTGGCCCAGACCACGCTGAAGCTGGTGCCGAAACGCCGCATCGAGATGACCTTTGCGCCGAATTTCGGCGACGGCATCCGCGACATCTCGCGCTGCGTGTTCCTGATCGAACCCGAGGGGGCCGTGTGCAAGCTGACGATCGAGCACCACGCGCTGCCCGCCGCGCAGACCGTCGTGCGCGAGGGCTGGGCGCGCTGGGCTGCCGGGCTGAAGAGCTGGCTGGAGACCGGCAAGGCGCTGAAGGCCGCCTGATACCAGGCGGCACGAGGCGTAGCTCATTGCCGCAGGTCCGCCCCTCGCCCCCGGATCGGACGTCGGGCAGCCTGATTTTTCAAGAAGAATCAGGCCCGCAAAACTTTCCGGAAAGTCTTGCCGCCTCGATTGACACCGCCGCGCCAAGGGCGCATGGCATCGCCACCCGCAACCGGGCGCATCTGTGGGCGCCAAACCGACGAGGAGGCAGGCCGATGGCCGAGATTTCCCTGACATTTCCCGATGGCTCGCCGCACAGCTTTCCCGCCGGCATCACCGCGGCCGAGGTGGCGGGATCGATTTCCACCTCGCTGGGCAAGAAGGCGATCTCGGCCACCGTCGACGGTCGCCACTGGGACCTGCAATGGCCGATCGAGGCCGATGCCACCATCGCGATCCACACGATGAAGGATCAGCCCCAGGCGCTGGAACTCATCCGCCACGATCTGGCGCATATCATGGCGCGCGCGGTGCAGGAGCTCTGGCCCGAGGTGAAGGTCACCATCGGCCCGGTGATCGAAAACGGCTGGTATTACGATTTCGACCGGGCCGAGCCGTTCACGCCCGAGGATCTGGGCGCGATCGAGGCGCGGATGCGCGCGATCATCGCCGCTCGCGATCCGGTGCGGACCGAGGTCTGGGACCGCGCCCGCGCGATCGCCCATTACGAGGCGACCGGCGAGCCCTACAAGATCGAGCTGATCGCGGCGATCCCCGCGGGCGAGCCGATCCGCATGTACTGGCACGGCCCCTGGCAGGATTTGTGCCGCGGGCCGCATTTCCAGCATACCGGCCAGCCGCCGGCCGATGCCTTCAAGCTGATGAAGCTGGCCGGCGCCTATTGGCGCGGCGATTCGAACCGGCCGATGCTGCAGCGGATTTACGGGGTTGCGTTTGAAAACCGGCAGAAGCTGAAGGACTACCTGACCTTTCTGGAAGAGGCCGAAAAGCGCGACCATCGCCGGCTGGGCCGCGAGATGGACCTGTTCCACTTTCAGGAAGAGGCGCCGGGCATGGTGTTCTGGCACCCCTCGGGCTGGACCGTCTACCGCGCGCTGCAGGATTACATGCGGCGGCGGCTCGATGCCGCGGGCTATCGCGAGATCAACACGCCCCAGGTGATCGACCGCAAGCTGTGGGAGGCCAGCGGCCACTGGGACAAATACCGCGAGAACATGTATATCACCGAGATCGACGAGGAACACGCCAACGAAAAGCGGATCAACGCGCTGAAACCGATGAACTGCCCGGGCCATGTCCAGGTGTTCAACCAGGGCATCAAGAGCTATCGCGACCTGCCGCTGCGGTTCGCCGAATTCGGCTCGTGCCACCGGTATGAGGCGCATGGCGCGCTGCACGGGCTGATGCGGGTGCGCGGCTTCACCCAGGACGACGCGCATATCTTCTGCACCGAGGATCAGATCGAGGCCGAATGCGCCGCCTTCATCGACCTGTTGTCCACGGTCTATCGCGATGCGGGCTTCCCCGCCTTCGACATCAAGTTCTCCACCCGGCCCGATGTCCGGGTCGGCTCGGACGCGGTCTGGGACAAGGCCGAGGCCGCGCTGGAAGCCGCGGTGCAAAGCGTCCGCAACGATTATGAGGTCGATCCGGGCGAGGGCGCCTTCTATGGCCCGAAGCTCGATTTCAAGCTGACCGACGCGATCGGCCGCGAATGGCAATGCGGCACCTTCCAGGTCGATTTCAACCTGCCCGAGCGGCTCGATGCCAGCTATGTGGGCGCCGATGGCGAAAGGCACCGCCCGGTGATGCTGCACCGCGCGATCTTGGGATCCTTCGAACGCTTCATCGGCATCCTGATCGAGAACTATGCGGGCCGCCTGCCGCTGTGGCTGGCGCCGCGGCAGGTGGTGGTCGCTTCGATCGTCTCGGATGCGGACGGGTTCGTGGCCGAAGCCGTCGCGGCGTTGCGCGCCGCGGGGCTGCGCGCCGAGGCCGATATCCGCAACGAAAAGATCAACTACAAGGTCCGCGAGCATTCGCTGGCCAAGGTGCCGGTGATCCTGGCCATCGGCCAGCGCGAGGTGGCCGAGCGCACGGTCACGGTGCGGCGGCTGGGGGACAAGCGGACCATGGCCGCGCCGCTGGATGAGGTCGTTGCGGCCTTGGCGGCCGAGGCGACGCCGCCGGACCTTGCCCGATCGACGTGATGCCAGGATCGCAGCGGCAGGACAGCGTCAGCCAGGCCGCACCGGGCATCAGGGCCGGATCACCAGCTTGCCCTTCACCGCGCCCTCGCCGGTGCGGCGCAGCGCGTCGGGCACCGATGCGAGCGGCAAGACGTCTTCGAGCTGCGGAACGATCTGGCCCTCGACCGCCAGTTGCGCGACCCGTGCCGTCAGCGCGTGTCCGGCCGGAACGGTCAGTATGCCGATGGACTTGTTCCGGCGTCGATAGGCCAGGCCACCCAACGCCAGCCTCAGCAACACGCCGACGCCACCGCCCACCGCCCGATATGTGCCGCCCGGCGAAAGCGCGGCCGCGATGCGGGACGGCCCGCGCGTGGCCACCATGTCCAGGATGCGGTCCCATTGCCGCCCCGCAGCGGCAAAATCCTGCACCCGATAGTCGATGGTGTCCTCGGCCCCCAGAGCCGACAGCCAAGCGAGTTTCGCGGCGTTATCCACGGCGGTGACCTTGGCGCCGGCCGCCCTGGCCCGTTGCAGTGCCATCGTGCCGGACCCCCCGCCGGCGCCGTTGATCAGCAACCGCTCCCCCGTTTGCACGCCCTCGGTGCCGGCCACGGCGATGCCGCCGGCCTGTGGAAGGCAGGCCGCAACCTCGTCGGACAGGGCATCCGGCACGCGGATCATGGCGGCGGCCGGGACACAGGCATGCTCGGCAAAGCCGCCCCGCAGCATCACGAGATCGCCCATGATCCGGTCGCCAAGGGCGAATTCGTCGACCCCCTGGCCAAGCTTATCGACGACCCCCGCAATGTCCGATCCCAGCACCGCGCGCCGTGGTCGGAAAAGCCCCCCAGCGAGCCGCGCATAAAGCGGGGAGCCGACCAGGTATTCCCAGTCGGACAGGTTCACCGCGCAGGCCAGAACCCTGACCCTGACCTGACCCTTGCCCGGTTCGGGCGTCGGAATATCCGCAAGACGCAGATGTTCCGGTCCGCCATATCTGTCCTGAATCACCGCTTTCATTCTTAAGTCTCCCTGCGGTACCTGGCAT
>DNSZ01000296.1 GCA_003500165.1 Paracoccaceae bacterium
CGCCGCCGAGGCGCTGCGCCACGCGCGGGCTGTGGCGCAGCGCCTCGGCGGCGGTGAGCCAGACCGGCAGGCCGGGTATCACGATGTCGGGCAGGACGCGGACAAGGTCGGGATCGGCCGCGCCGGTGCGCAACGGTCCGACCCCGATGCCGCAGCCGGCCTGGACCATCCGCCAGCAGGCGACCTGATCGT
Source organism: Paracoccaceae bacterium (assembly GCA_003500165.1). Classification (GTDB taxonomy): domain Bacteria; phylum Pseudomonadota; class Alphaproteobacteria; order Rhodobacterales; family Rhodobacteraceae; genus UBA10424. The sequence goes on from DNSZ01000296.1 coordinate 193, forward strand.
CGCTGCGAAAGGCAAAGCTGTCGCGGTCGACGCGCATGCCGGCCTTGCGCATCCCGTCGATCATCGCCGGATTGGTGTCGTAGCCGATCCAGTCATGCCCGGCGCTGTCGCCGGCGACGGGATGCCCCCGCCGCGCCACATAGCCGCGGCTGGCAAACAGCCCCAGCGCCAGGGTTCCGATGCGTTGGGCAACCAGGCCCTGTTGCGCGGGCCGGTACATCCGGATCGCGATATCGGCCTCGCCGAACAGCAGATTGTCGCTGCCGTCCGAGGCGCTGACCTCCAGCGCCAGTTCGGGCAGGGCTGCGCGGGTCGCGGCCAGGGCCGGCGGCAGCACCAGGCTGGCCATGATCCGGCTTGCCGCGATCCGCACGCTGCCCGCAAGCGGTTCGTCCTGCCCCGCGGCGCGCAGCGCAAAGCGGGCGGCGGCCTCGGCCATGCTGCGGGCCTCGGGCAGCAGGGCATTGCCGGCATCGGTCAGCGCATAGCCGCGGGCATGGCGGCGGAACAGCGGGCCGCCAAAGGCCGCCTCGACCGCGCGCAACTGGCGCGACAGGGTTGGCTGGCTCAGGCCCAGCCGGCGCGCCGCCGCCGCCAGCGATCCGGTTTCCGCAAGCGCCAGGAACACCCGGATCAGGGCCCAGTCGGCGGGTGGCGACACATTCATTCCTGCATGCCCCCTATCGTTTTCTGTCAACTGCCATACGCATTCGTAACGCGTTATCCTTGCGCCAGACAATGGAGGAAACGATGAAGGGAACAGTCTTGATCCTGGGCGCGTCGGGCCGGTTCGGGCGCAACGCGGCCGAGGCCTTCGCACAGGCCGGATGGCAGGTGCGACGTTTTACGCGCGGCGGCGACCTGAGCGATGCGGCCAACGGGGCCGACGTTATCGTCAATGGATGGAACCCGCCCTATCCGCGCTGGACGGCCGAGGTTCGAGGCCAGGTGCAGGCGGTGATCGCCGCCGCGCGGGCGACGGGCGCGACGATCCTGATGCCCGGCAACGTCTATGTCTTTGGGTCGGACGCGCCCGGGCGGCTGACCGAGGACACGCCGCATCGCGCGCAGAACCCGCTGGGCCGGGTGCGGATCGACCTCGAAGCGGCGCTGCGTGCGTCGGATGTCCCGGTCATCCTGTTGCGCGCCGGCGACTATCTGGACACCCGGCCGTCGGGGAACTGGATCGACCGGGTGATCCTGAAGGACCTCGACACGGGTCATATCGCCTGGCCGGGACGGCGCACCGACATCCCCCATGCCTGGGCGTTCCTGCCCGACATGGCGCGTGCCGCCGTGGCGCTCTGCGAGAAGCGCGCGGAACTCGACCGGTTCACGGCCGTCAACTTCCCCGGCACGACCCTCGGCGGTGCGGCGCTCGCGGACCATCTTTCGGCGATCCTGAAGAAGCCGGTCGCGGTGCGGCCGATGTCCTGGCTGCCGCTGCGGATGATCGCGCCGTTCTCGCCGATGATGCGCTGCCTGCTGGAAATGCGCTATCTGTGGGACATGCCGCACCGGCTTGACGGGGCGCGGTTCGCGGCGCTGTTACCGGGTTTCGTCGACACCCCGCCCGACCGCGCGCTCGCCGCCCAGATCGGGCGCGATGTCGGCCCAGATCAGCGCGTGTAGCAGGCCGCTTTCCGGGGCCGGCCAGATCTGCCCGGCATCCGTCACCACAAACCGCGCGTCGGGCAAAAGGAACGAGACCCGCAGATTGCCTGCGCCCGTATCGCGCCAATCGGCGGTGTCGCGCGCCGGGTCGCCCCGATGGCCCGCATTCACACCGCCCTGGGCGGCCGCGCGCCGGGCCGCCTCGGCACTGGCCGGAACGGCGTCCTGCAGGCGCGGATGGGCCTGCAGCGCGCGGATCGCCGCGCGCCGCCCGTCGCCATCCACCGGGTCGAGGTTGAGATCGCCCGCCACCAGCACCGGGTCGTCGGGCGGCAGCGGCGCCATGCCGGCGGGCGCCCAGCCATCGAGCAGCCTGGCAAGCAGGACGATCTCGTCATGGTTGCGCCGGCCGTTCCGGTCTTCCGGGCCGTCGAAGACGGGCGGCGTCGGGTGGGCGGTCAGCAGCCAAAGCCGCCGGCCATCGGGCAGGACCAGAGGCAACGCCCAATGGGCGGTCGATGACAGGCGCTGCACCGGTAGCGCCGATTCCGGGATCGCCGTGCCCTGATCGCCCAAAAGGTTGCCCGGCAGATCGCTCCACAAGAGGGCGCCGAGATCGCGGCGGCCAGCCGCCTCGATCGGGAGCCGCGACAGCACCGCCATGCCGCCCTGCCCCGCGAACCGGCCATAGCCCTGGGCATCGCGCGGGGTGCCCGCGCTGCCGTCGCCATCGAGGTCGATGCCGCTCGCCATGCCGGTGTTGGGACGCGCGGCGAAGCGGTGCGGATAGCGCGCACCGGCGCGGCCCAGCCGGTCGGCCAGCGCCGCCAGCGCCAGGCCGTCGAGATCCCAGTCGATATCCTGGAGCACCAGAACATCCGCATCGGCTGCCGCGATCACCCGCACCGCCTCGGCGATGTCGGGGGAATCGCGGCCCAGATCGCGCAGCAACAGGCCGGGGCCGTCGCGCGCCAGCCCGGTGTTGAAACTGGCGACCCGGATCGGGTCGGCCCCGGCCGGCAGAGCGGCCAGGCAAAGCAGAAGGATCAGCCCGCGCATGCCCAGGCTGTGGCGCGCCCATGGTTAGCATCGGGTTAATCAACGGTCGTTGACCTTGACCGTTTTCCGCCTGCCGCCCCGCCGGCATGGCGCGCGCGGATCGCTGGCCCGCCGCGCCGGTTCGGGTGCCGGATCGGTCGGGCAGAAGATTTCGGCAGACACCCGCGATCCATGTGCTAGGGTCTTGCCAGAACCCGCCAACCCCGGAGCAAATCCATGCGTCGTTTCCTTCTGATTGCCGCGGCGATGCTGGCGATGCCGGCCGCTGCCCAGATCACGCCATCCCTTGAAAGCCTTGAAGGGCTTTATCCGGGGCGCGCCTATTCCCCCTATGCCGACCGCGCCTTTCCCAGCCATGTCTATTGGGGCGACACCCACATGCATACGGGTCTGTCGATGGATGCGGGGCTGTTCGGCAACACCACCGGCGTCGACACGATGCTGCGCTTTGCCCGGGGCGAGCAGGTCACCTCGGCCTCGGGCCAGCCGGTCAGGCTCGCCCGCCCGCTCGACTGGGTGGTCACGACCGAGCATTCCGACGGTATGGGGATGATCGACGATCTGCGTGCAGGCGCGCCCAACGTGATGGCCAGCGACCAGGGCGCGCGCTGGTCCGAGGCGCTGCAGGCCGGTGGTGCCGC
>DNSZ01000169.1 GCA_003500165.1 Paracoccaceae bacterium
CGAGCGCCCCCGGCTGATACCGCCGGGCCGGCCCGGCACGGCCCCGGGCCGCGGCGTTCAGGTTCCGAGGATCTGGCGGACATAGTTGCGCGTCTCGTCATAGGGCGGCACGCCGCCATGCGCCTCCACCGCTTCGGGACCCGCATTATAGGCAGCAAGCGCCAGACGCCAGCTGCCGAACCGGTCATACATCATCCGCAGATAGCGCGCCCCGCCGGTCAGATTGTCGCGCGGATCGTCCGGGTTGACCCCAAGGATCGCCGCCGTCCCCGGCATCAGCTGCGCCAGCCCGCGCGCGCCCTTGTGCGATACCGCCGTCGGGTTCCAGTTCGATTCGGCCTGAACCAGCCGGGCGAACAAATCCTCGGGCACGCGATGGGCCCGCGCGATCTCGCGCGCCATGTGGTAATAGGCGCCGCGATAGGTCCCGCCATAGATCGGCACCCCGCCGGTTTCGCCGGCCAGCTGCGAATAGGGGCGCAGCCGTTCCGACCCGGCATATTGCACCGCCCCGCGGGTATCGAGCACCCGGGCCTGGGCCGCGAAAAGCTCGCGCCGGCTTTGCGGTCCGTTGCCAAGCCCCTGCCCCGCCGCCGGCGCACCGACCGCAACCGCTGCCACCACTGCCACGATCCGCCGCATCTTTCCCCTCTGCCTGGTCATCGCGGGGACGGTGTAGCGTCCGTCCGGCGGCCCGTCACCCCCCGGTGTCGCGGCCGGGCGGAATTTAGCCTTTTCTTAAAACCCGCCGGATGATCTAAGGGAGAACATCGGCAGAACGGAGGCCCCCCATGGCAGGCTCGGTGAACAAGGTGATCCTGATCGGCAATCTCGGCCGCGACCCCGAGGTGCGGACGTTCCAGAATGGCGGCAAGGTGTGCAACCTGCGCATCGCCACCTCGGAGCGCTGGCGCGACAAGCAGACCGGCGAGAGTCGCGAGCGGACCGAATGGCATTCGGTGGCGATCTTTGCCGAGCCGCTGGTGCGGGTGGCCGAACAGTATCTTCGCAAGGGCTCCAAGGTCTATCTCGAAGGCCAGCTTGAAACCCGCAAATGGCAGGATCAGTCGGGCCAGGACCGCTATTCGACCGAGGTCGTGCTGCGCCCCTATCGCAGCGAACTGACCATGCTCGACACCCGCGGTGGCGGCGGGTCCGACGGCGGCTATGGCGGCGGCGGCCGGATGGAGGGGCCGTCGGGCGGCGGCGGGCGCGAGGCCCCGGCCAGCCACGATCTGGACGACGAGATACCGTTCTAGATACCGTTCCAGGGGGCGGCGCAGCCGTTCAGGGCAGGTTAAACTCGCCCGTGACGTTGCGCCATTCCCCGGGCGCGATCGGCCGGCGGTGCACGAAACGGACCGAGTGCAGCGCGCCCTCGATCTCTTTCTGCCAGAACGCGATGAAATCGAACAGCCGCGGATAATCCGGTGCCAGGTCGTAATCCTGCCAGGTAAAGCTGTTCAGCACGTTCCGGTAATCGGGCATCCGATAGAACATCTCGGCCGTGGTCAGGCCGTAGCCCCTGAGCATCAGTTCGGTGTCGCGCGCGGGCATGCCCCCCTCCGTTTTCCGACGGTTCGATGCTGTCAACTCTGCCTGCCTCGCCCCGCCCATCAAGCGAAAAGTTGCGTGATCTCAAGGCATTGGCAGCCCTGCGCGGCGGCTGCTGCCAGATCGCGCCGGCCCTGAGCGCCATTGCGCCGCATCTGGTGCTGGGATAAGGTATCGCAACCTAGATATTGATCTGCACAAGGAACGGGCAACGCGTGACCGACACCCCCGAAACGCCCGACGACACCGACGAAGCCGCGCCGGGACCCAGCATCGGCATCGCCGCCGAGATGCGCACCGCCTATCTCGACTACGCGATGAGCGTGATCGTCGCGCGCGCCATCCCCGATCTGCGCGACGGGCTGAAGCCGGTTCACCGGCGCATCCTGTATGCGATGCAGCACGATACCAACAACACCCATGACAAGCCGTATCAGAAATCGGCACGCGCCGTCGGCGTCGTCATGGGGAACTACCACCCGCATGGGGATGCGGCCATTTATGACGCCCTGGTCCGCATGGCGCAGGATTTCTCGATGTCGCTGCCGCTGCTCGACGGCCAGGGCAATTTCGGCTCCATGGATGGCGGCAACCCCGCGGCGATGCGGTATACCGAAGTGCGGATGGCGGAAACAGCCACAGCACTTCTGGCGGATATCGGCAAGGACTCGGTCGATTTTCAGGACAACTACGATGGCAAGGACCGCGAGCCGGTGGTCCTGCCGGCCCGTTTCCCCAACCTTCTGGTCAACGGCGCCGAAGGGATTGCGGTGGGCATGGCCACCCGCATCCCGCCGCACAATCTGGGCGAGGTGATCGACGCCACGCTCGCCCTGATCGACGATCCCGACCTGACATCCATCGACCTGATGGCGCATGTCCCCGGCCCCGATTTTCCCACCGGCGGCGTCATCCTGGGCCAGTCGGGGGCGCGCCGCGCCTATACCGAGGGCCGCGGCTCGGTCATCCTGCGCGCCCGCACCCATGTCGAGGATATCCGCCGCGACCGGCCGGCCATCATCATCGATGAAATCCCCTATCAGGTGAACAAGGAACGGCTCTGCGCCCGGATCGGCGAGTTGGCGCGCGAGAAAGCGATCGAGGGGGTCGCCGATGTCCGCGACGAAACCGGCCGCGCCGGCGTGCGCGTGGTGATCGAGCTCAAGCGCGACGCGACGCCCGAGGTGGTGCTGAACCAGCTGTGGCGGCTGACGCCGATGCAGATCGCCTTTCCCTGCAACATGCTGGCGCTGAATGGCGGCCGGCCCGAGCAGCTGACGCTGCGCGGCATGCTGACCGCCTTTCTTGCCTTCCGCGAGGAAGCGGTGGCGCGGCGCACGGCATTCGAGCTGCGCGAGGCGCGCGCGCGGGCGCATGTGCAATGCGGCGTCGCCGTGGCGGTCGCCAATGTCGATGAAGTCGTCGCGACCATCCGCAGCTCTGCCGATCCGGCCGAGGCGCGCGCGCGGCTGATGGAACGGCGCTGGCCGGCGGGCGAGATCGCGGGCTATATCGCGCTGATCGACGATCCCAGCCACCGCATCAACGAAGACGGCACCTATAACCTGTCGGAGATCCAGGCCCGCGCGATCCTCGATCTGCGGTTGCAGCGGCTGACCGCGCTTGGCACCAACGAGATCGGCGCAGAGCTTGAAGGGCTGGCGAAGACGATCCAGGAATGCCTCGACATCCTGCGCTCGCGGGCGCGCATCCAGGGCATCATCGCCGACGAGCTGCGCGACGTGAAGGACCGCTTCGCCGTGCCCCGCCGGACCGAGATCATCGAGGGCGAGGCCGAGCTCGAAGACGAGGACCTGATCGAGCGTGAGGATATGGTCGTGACGGTGACCGCCGCGGGCTATATCAAGCGCACCCCCCTGACCGAATACCGCGCCCAGCGGCGCGGCGGCAAGGGGCTGGCCGGGATGGCCACGCGCGAGGACGATGTGGTCACCACGCTGTTTGTCGCCAACACCCACACGCCGCTTCTGGTCTTTACCGGCGACGGGATGGTCTACAAGCTCAAGACCTGGCGGCTGCCCCAGGCCGGCCGGAACGGGCGCGGCAAGGCGATCGTCAACATCCTGCCGATCGCGCCCGGGACCCCGGTCGCAGCCATCATGCCGGTCGACCGGGACGAGGCGGATTGGGGCGATCTGCAGATCGTGTTCGCCACCTCGGCCGGCGATGTGCGGCGCAACGCGCTGTCGGATTTCACCAATGTGATGCGCAACGGCAAGATCGCCATGAAACTGCCCGAGGGCGTCGATCTGGTGAACGCCCGCATCGCGACCGAAGAGGACGACGTGATGCTGGTCACCGCCCAGGGGCGCGCGATCCGCTTTCCGACCACCGATGTTCGGGTTTTCAAGGGCCGCGATTCGACCGGTGTGCGGGGGATTCGCCTGGCCGAGGGCGACCGCGTGGTGTCGATGGCGGTGATCCGCCATTTCGAGGCCAGCCCCGAGGATCGCGCCGCCTATCTGAAGATGCGCCGCGCCATGGCCGGGCTCGCCGACGACGCCGAAGCCGAGGAGGAGGAGGCACCGGCGGCCGCCGACTTCACCCGCGAGCGCTATGTTCAGATGTCGGCGGCCGAGGATCTGATCCTGACGATCACCGCGAAAGGTCAGGGGAAGCTGGGGTCGAGCCACGATTATCCGGTGCGCGGACGCGGCGGCCAGGGGGTTGCGGCGATGGACCGGGCGATGCGGGGCGGCGCGCTGGTCGCGAGCTTCCCGGTGCAGATCGACGATCAGATCATGCTGGCGACCTCGACCGGGCAGTCGATCCGGGTGCCGGTTGCCGGCATCTCGTTCCGCTCGCGCAGTGCGGGTGGGGTCAAGGTGTTCGACACGGCCGAGGGCGAGGAAGTGGTCTCGGTCGCCTGGATCGCCGAAGCGGGGGAGGATGAAGATGTATCCTGAACAAGAGCCGATCCATTGGGGGCATCTGATGCTAAGTTATGGCCTGAGCTACTTTCCATTGCTGCTGTTTCTTCTGTTGATGATATGGTTGGTGATCGGAGGCGCACGACAAAGCCGAAAGCTGGAAGCGGAAACCAAGAAGTGCATTGACACTACAAACAAGAATACCGAGGCGCTTCAGGCGCAATCAGCGTTGCTGGAACGCATAGCTGTCGCGCTGGAAAAGCGATCTTGACAGGAACGCGCAGGATGTTGCTGTTGATCGGTCGGCTGCCCCTATGGGCCAATTGATCCAAGTGCCGGTAAATGGCAGTTTTTCCCGCTCGCGCAGCGCCGGCGGGGTCAAGGTGTTCGACACGGCCGAGGGCGAGGAAGTGGTCTCGGTCGCCTGGATTGCGGAACAGGGGGACGACAGCACCGAGGACTGAGCGCTGCTGCCAGGATTTTCTAGAAAATCCTGGCCAGGCAGAGTTTTCTGGAAAACTCTGCCCGCAGCCCAGGGGGCGGTTTTCCTGGCCCTGGCCTTCGCCTGGGTTCGTTCCATGTCCGATCCGATCGCAATCATCGTCGGCGCCATGCTGGCGGCGCCCCGTGCTGCGTCCCGAACTGCACCCGCCGCGCGGCACCTTCATCCGCGGGATTGGCGATCCGGCCGAGATGATCGGTGCCAGCGCATTCCGCTTGGACGATGCGTAAGCCTACGGCGGGGACC
>DNSZ01000058.1 GCA_003500165.1 Paracoccaceae bacterium
GGCGACGGGTTCGCGACGGGCTTCGCCTGTGGCGCCTCGGCCACCGGATCGGAGGCGACAAGATCGGCGATCCCCTCGTCGAGCTTCGAGGAGGACCGGGTCAGCCGGTCGCGGGTTTCATGGGCCTGGGCAAGCGCCAGCGGCGAACCGCGCGTGCCGATCTTCAGGGGCTGGTCGGGGCTGGGCAGGGCATCTGTCATGGCCCCCCCTTAGCCGCGGTCCGGGCGGCCGGCAAGCGGCCGGACAGCATGCCGCGCGGGGTCGGGCTTTTCCCCGGCGGGCGCGCGCGGTAAGGGACGGGCATGGCGTTTTTCCGCAAATTGCGCGAGCGGCTGACCCGGTCCTCCTCGAAGCTCGACGAGGGGATCGCCGATCTTGTCGCCTCCGATCCGGTGGCCGAGGCGCCACAGGCGAAGCCCGTCGCGAACCCGTCGCCTGAATCCGCCGTCGCGCCGGACCCGATGCCGGCGCCGCCGACGGTGCCCGAGCCCGAACCGGAACCTGAGCCGGTTTCGGCACCCGATCCGGTGCCCCCTGCGGCGCCGATGCCCGACCCGGCACCGCAGGACTTGCCGGAGCCGAAGCCCGAACCGGCGACGCCCCAGCCTGCGCCCGGCGCCGAGCCGGAGCGCGCCGTGGCACCGCCGGCCCTGCCGGCCCCCGACGCCGCGGCGGGCACGCAACCCGCCCCGCGGCGCGGGCTGATGGGCCGGCTGCTGGGCGGTGGCGCCCGGGACGACGCGCCGACAGACCCCGCTCCCGAACCGGTCGCGCCGCCGCCCCCGGAACCGCTCGCACCGCCGCTGCCCGAACCCGAAATCATGGCTGCGCCGAAGGAGGCAAGCCCACAGGCTGCGCACCCCGCAGCGGACGCGGAAGCCGCGCCCGCCGCGCGGTCGGGTCTGGTCGGGCGGCTGTTCGGCGGCCGTTCCGAGCCATCCGATCCGGCGCCCGTCGAGGCCGCGCCCGCCCCCGAACCGACCCCGGCGCGGCCGGGTCTGATCGGCCGGCTGCGCCCCGGCGCGGCCGAACCGCGCCGCCGGCTGGACGATGCGATGCTCGAAGAACTCGAGGATCTGCTCGTTGCCGCCGATCTGGGGGTGGAAACCGCCCTGTCGGTCGCCGCCAACATGGCCGAGGGCCGGATGGGCCGGGCGCTGACCGCGCGCGAGATCAAGGCGCTGCTGGCCCGGGAGGTGGCCCGCGTGCTGGAACCGGTGGCCCGCCCGCTGCCGATCTATCCGAAGAAGCCGCAGGTGGTTCTGGTCGTCGGCGTCAACGGCTCGGGCAAGACCACCACCATCGGCAAGCTGGCCGCGCAGTTCCACGGCGCGGGCAAACAGGTGCGCATCGCGGCCTGCGACACCTTTCGGGCCGCCGCGGTCGAGCAGTTGCAGATCTGGGGCGAACGGGCCGGCGTGCCGGTGATGACCGCAGCGCAGGGCGCCGACCCGGCCGCGCTCGCCTTCGACGCGCTGGCCCAGGCCGAGGCGGCGGGCGACGATCTGTTGATGATCGACACCGCCGGGCGGCTGCAGAACCGCGCCGATCTGATGGCCGAGCTGGAAAAGATCGTCCGGGTGATCCGCAAGCGCGACCCGGACGCGCCGCACAACACGCTTCTGGTGCTCGACGCCACCACCGGGCAGAACGCGCTCAATCAGGTCGAGGTGTTCCGCAAGATGGCCGATGTCACCGGCCTGATCATGACCAAGCTCGACGGCACCGCCAAGGGCGGCGTGCTGGTCGCCCTGGCCGACCGGTTCGGCCTGCCGATCCATGCCATCGGCGTCGGTGAACAGATCGACGATCTCGATGCCTTCGACCCGGCCGATTTTGCCACCGCGCTGACCGGGGCAGGGGCCGAGGCCTAGCTGGCCTCGCGCCAGGCCCGGAACAGGTCGATATCGTCGATCCCGATCCAGCCCGACAGGATCAGCCCGCAAAGCGGCGCCCAGATCGCCAGGCTTGCCACCGTCACCCAGAAGAACCGTTTTCCCATCGCCGGGTTGACAGGCGCCGAAGGCGGTGTGCCCGGGGCGACCTCGCCGGTTTCGGCCTGGGTGGTGATGCGCAGCTGAAGCCCGATCATCAGGCACAGAAACCAGATGACCGCGAACAAAACGAGGGCCGAGGTCAGCGCCATCGCCGTTCAGACCTGTTCCAATTCGACCAGCGTGCCGGCGAAATCCTTCGGGTGCAGGAACAGGACCGGCTTGCCATGGGCGCCGATCCTTGGCTCGCCATTGCCCAGAACCCGCGCGCCGGCGGCCTGCAGCCGGTCGCGGGCCGCCAGGATATCGTCGACCTCATAGCAGACATGGTGGATGCCGCCCGACGGGTTCTTTTCCAGAAACCCCGCGATCGGGCTGGCTTCGCCCAGGGGATAGAGAAGCTCGATCTTGGTGTTGGGCAATTCGATGAAGACGACGGTGACACCGTGCTCGGGTTCGTCCTGCGGCGGGCCCACCCGGGCGCCCAGCGTGTCGCGATACTGGGCCGCCGCGGCGTCGAGATCCGGCACCGCGATCGCCACATGATTGAGCCTTCCGATCATCGCATCCCCCGCCCTTTCGATATGCCAAGCCTAGGCCGCCCGCCGCGCCCCGGCAAGGCCGCGCTGCGTTAACGGCCCATTAGGCATGACGCGGAATGCTTGCCTTGTCCGGGTCCGTCGGGGGCCTGCGAATCAGGGAGGTTGCGATGAACGGGATCGCCGAAATTGCCATACCGCGCGGGCGGGCAGGGCTGCCGCTTCACGGGTTCACGGTGCTTCTGGTCGAAGACAGCCGTCACGCGGCGGAATCGGTGCGGCTGCTGTGCCTGCGCTCGGGCGCGCGCATTCGCCGCGCCGACAGCCTGCGCGCGGCGCGGCGCCATCTGGCCTGCTACCGCCCGTCGGTCGCAATCGTCGATGTCGGCCTGCCCGACGGGTCGGGCCTGAAGCTGATTCGCGACCTCGCCGCCGCACGGCCCAAGGTGCCGGCCTTGCTGGCGATCAGCGGTGACGACACCTGCGCAGGCGCGGCGCTGGCGGCCGGGGCGGATCGGTTCCTGGACAAGCCGGTGCGCAGCCTGGCGGCGTTCCAACACGCGATCCTCTCCTGCCTGCCCGACGATCTGCGCCCGATCGGGCCGCCGCGCGCCGTCGCCGACGGTCTGGTCGATCCCGATCCGCTGGCCTATGCCGAGGATCTGGCCCATGCCGCGCGGCTTCTCGACAGCGATGCGGCGATGTCGGGGCCCTATGCGCTGCAACTGATCGCATCGGCGGCCGCCTCGGCGGGGGATGCGGGCCTTGCCGGTGCCGCGTCGCGCCTGGGGGCCGGCGGCCCGGGGGCCGGGCTGGCGGCGCTGGCCGGGCTGCGGGCGGAACTCGACCGGCGATTGGCCGACCTGCCCGGCGGTGGCTAATGCCAACGGTCATGGCGCGTGACCGTTGGCCGCCAGCCGCCTTGCCGACCGGCGCTTGCCAGCTTCGCCGCGGCGTGAAACGCTGACCCCGGTCTGAATCGGCGGGAGGTGCGCGATGAAGGTGGACGGGACCCATTACCGCTCGCTTTGGTGGGACACCCAGGCGGGCGCGTTGCAGATCGTCGATCAGCGCTGGCTGCCGCATGATTTCCGGATCGCGACGATCACCAGCCTTGATGGCTATGCCGAGGCGATCCGCGGCATGTGGGTGCGCGGTGCGCCGCTGATCGGGGCGACGGCGGCCTATGGCATAGCCTTCGCGGTGGGCGCGGACCCGTCGGATGCCGGCATGGACCGGGCCCATCACATCCTTCACGCCACCCGGCCCACGGCGGTGAACCTGCGCTGGGCGCTCGACCGGTGCCGCGCGGCGCTGCGCCCGTTGGCGGTGTCGGACCGGGCAGCGGCGGCGTTGCAGCTGGCGCATGCGATCGCCGATGAGGATGTCGAGATCAACCGCCGCATGGGCGAACACGGCCTGCGCCTGATCCGCCAGATCGCGGCCGGCAAACCCGCCGGCGAGCCGGTGCGCATCCTGACCCATTGCAATGCGGGCTGGCTGGCGACCGTCGATTGGGGCACGGCGACGGGCCCGATCTATCAGGCGCATGAGGCGGGGCTGGCGCTGCATGTCTGGGTCGACGAGACGCGGCCCAGGAACCAGGGCGCGCTGACCACCTGGGAACTGGCCAGCCATGGCGTGCCGCATGCCTATATCGTCGACAATGCGGGCGGGCATCTGATGCAACGCGGCGCCGTCGACATGGTGATCACCGGCACCGACCGGACCACGGCGACCGGCGATGTTTGCAACAAGATCGGCACCTATCTCAAGGCGCTGGCAGCGCGCGACAACGGCGTGCCGTTCTATGTCGCGCTGCCCTCGCCGACGATCGACTGGACGGTGTCGGACGGGGTGGCGCAAATCCCGATCGAGGAGCGCACGGGCGAAGAGGTCAGCCATGTCCAGGGCCGCTCGGCCGACGGCATCGCCAGCGTGCAGGTCACGCCCCCGGGTTCGCCGGTGGCNNGAGTAGCGCAGATGGCCGCCAAGCGCGCGCGCCGCAAAGCCGTCCCGCCCTTGCCCGACACCTGGCAGACCCGGGCGGCGATCATCGCGACCTGCCGGGCGATGAACGCGAGCGGCATCAACCAGGGCACCGCGGGCAATGTCTCGGCACGGGTGGCGGGCGGCATGCTGATCACGCCCTCGGCGGTGCCCTATGACGACATGACGCCCGACATGATCGTCCGCCTGCCGCTTGTCGGGCCGCCGGGCGACGGGCTGGCGATGAAACCCTCGACCGAATGGCGCTTTCACCAGGCGCTGCTGGCCGCGCGGACCGACATGGCCGCGGTGGTCCATGCCCACCCGCCCCATGCGACCGCCCTTGCCGTCCAGGGGCGGCCGATCCCGGCCTGCCATTACATGGTCGCGGCGTTCGGCGGCGACGATGTGCCGGTGGCGGGCTATGCGCTGTTCGGCGGTGTCGAGCTTGCTGCCGAAGTGACCCGGGTGATGGCGCGCCGCCATGGCTGCCTGATGGCCCATCACGGCGCCACCGTTCTGGGCGAGACGCTCGAGCGCGGGCTGTGGCGGATGGAAGAACTGGAGGCGCTGGCGCGGATCTATCTGCTGGCGTGCCAGGGCGGCGAGCCGGATCGGCTGACCCCGGCCCAGATGGCGGAGGTGCACACGGCCTTTGCCAGCTACCGGCCGGGTCGCTGATACCATCTGCCACGCGCGATGAATGTTGCTATCAGCCCTTCGTCGCGGTCTTCTTTCGCGTTGCCGGTGCCTTGCGCTTTGCCGGTGCCTTGCGCCGGCCCTTGCCGCCCTTCGCCGCCTTGTCGTTCACCAGCGCCAGGGCGGCGGCGAAATCGATCGTCTTCGGGTCGGCCTCGTTGGGCAGGGTGGCATTGACCTTTCCCCATTTGATGTAGGGCCCATAGCGGCCCTCCATGACCTGCAGCGGCGCGCCGTCTTCGGGATGGGCGCCCAGCTCGCGCAGCGGCGGCGGTGGCGCACCGCGCCGGCCCCGGCCGCCGCCGGCCTTTTTCGCCGCCAGCAACTCCACCGCGCGGTTCATCCCCACCGTGAACACCTCGTCGGCATCGTCGAGATTGGCATAGGTCCGGCCATGCCGGACATAGGGACCATAACGGCCGATCCCGGCCTCGACCGGCGCGCCATCCTCGGGGTGGTCGCCGACATGGCGCGGCAGCGCCAACAGCGCCAGCGCCTTCGCCAGATCGACCGCCTCGGGCGCCATGCCCTTGGGGACCGAGGAGCGCGGCGGTTTCGGCACCGCTTCGGTCGGCGCGCCCTTTTGCACATAGGGCCCGAAGCGGCCGTCGCGCAGGGTGACCGCTTCGCCGTCGGGGGCCGCGCCCAGCAGCTTGCCGTCGGGCGGGATGGCGTTTTCGTCGGGCGCGCCGGGCGGGCCCATCGGCCGGGTGAAGCGGCAATTCGGATAGTTCGAGCAGCCGATGAAGGCACCGCCCGCCCGCGCCGTCTTCAGGCTCAGCCGGCCCACCCCGCAATTCGGACACAGCCGCGGATCGGTGCCATCCTCGCGCGGCGGGAACAGATGCGGGCCCAGCGCCTCGGTGATCTTTTCCAGCACGTCGGTGATGCGCAGTTCCGACGTCTCGTCGAGCGCGGCGCGAAACTCGCGCCAGAACCGCGCCAGCACCTCGGTCCAGCGCTTGTCGCCGGCCGAGATCTCGTCCAGCTCGGCCTCCAGCCCGGCGGTGAAGTCATAGCCCACATAGCGCTGGAAATACGCGATCAGGAAGCTTGTCACCAGGCGACCCGAATCCTCGGGGCGCAGCCGGCCACCCTCCTTGGAGACATAGCCGCGATCCTGGATCGTGGTGACGATCGCGGCATAGGTCGACGGCCGGCCGATGCCGAGTTCTTCCATCTTCTTGACCAGCGTCGCCTCGGTATAGCGCGGCGGCGGCTGGGTGAAATGCTGCTCGGGGGTGACGCCCGCCGTGGCCAGCGCATCGCCCCGGGCGATCTGCGGCAGGCGGCGGGCATCCGCGTCGTCCTCGGCGGGTTCGTCGCGGCCCTCCTCATAGACCTTCAGGAAGCCGTCGAACAGCACCACCTGCCCGCTGGCGCGCAGCCCGACCTGGCCGTCGGCGGCGCCGATCTCGACCGTGGTGCGCTCCAGCCGGGCGGCGGCCATCTGGCTGGCCAGGGTGCGCTTCCAGATCAGATCGTAGAGCTTGCGCTGATCGGCCTCCAGCCGGCCCAGCGCACCGGCATCGCGGCCCATATCGGTGGGCCGGATGCACTCATGCGCCTCCTGCGCATTCTTCGCCTTGTTCTTGTAGAAGCGCGGCTTTTCAGGGACATAAGCGGCGCCATAGCGCCCCGTGATGGCATCGCGCGCGGCCCGGACGGCCTCGGGCGCCATGTCGATCCCGTCGGTCCGCATATAGGTGANNTCGAGGTCATGAAGGGCGGCGCCGGGTTGCGCGCGACCGGCTTCGCCTCCACCGTGTCGACCGACAGGGCCCGCGCGGCGACGGCGGATGCGGCGATCTCGGCGGCCTCGGCGGTCGGGATGTCGAACTTCCCCAGCTTGCGGCCCGCCAGGCTGACCAGCCGGGCCCGGAAACGCTGGCCGCGCGGCGTGTCGAGATCGGCGGTCACCGTCCAGTATTCGCGGGCCTGGAANNTCGCGCTCGACGATCAGCCGCAGCGCGACCGACTGGACGCGGCCCGCCGATTTCGCCCCCGGCAGCTTGCGCCACAGCACCGGCGACAGGTTGAAGCCGACGAGATAGTCGAGCGCGCGGCGCGCCCGATACGCATCGACCAGTTCCATGTCGACATCGCGGGGCTGCGCCATCGCCTGGGTCACCGCCGATTTGGTGATCGCGTTGAACACCACCCGGCTGACCGGCATGTCCTTCTTCAGCGCCCGGCGTTTCTTCAGCGCCTCGGTCAGATGCCAGCTGATCGCCTCGCCCTCGCGGTCGGGGTCGGTGGCAAGGATCAGTTCGGGGTCGTCGGCCAGCGCCTCGGCAATCGCGCGGACATGCTTCTGGCTGCCCGAGGCGACCTCCCATGTCATCGCGAATTCCGCATCCGGATCGACCGAGCCGTCCTTGGGCGGCAGATCGCGGACATGGCCATAGGAGGCGAGCACGGTGTAGCCATCGCCGAGATACTTGTTGATCGTCCGGGCCTTGGCGGGCGACTCGACAACGACGACGGGCATCGGTGGCTCCTTTGCGGGGTCCGGACGAAGCGGCGGCGGACCATGTGGGGGCGATGGCGGCGTTGTCAATGCAGGGCGGCGACGGCCGGCAGGGCGGGACGGTCCCCCCGGCGGTTCAGCCAGCCGGTTCGGGGCGGTGATAGGCCCGGTTGCCGTAAAGCAGCGGCCGGCCTTCGCCCAGATGGATCGCGGTCACGGCGCCGATGAAAATGTGATGCGTGCCGACCTGATGCCCGGCAACCAGCGCACAGTCGAACGCGACCAGCGGATCGGCCAGCCGCGGCGCGCCCGAGGGCATCGCCAAGGTCGCGATCCCGTCGAACTTGTCGTCGCCCGGGACCGGCGCGCGGCCCGCAAAGCGATCCGACAGGCTCGCCTGATCCTCGCGCAGCACATTGATGCAAAAGCAGCGGTTGGCGGCGATGGCGGGCGTGGTGCGGCTGTCCTCGTGCAGGCAGATCAGCAGCGTCGGCGCCGCGCCATCGGCCGAAACCGGGGTCATCGCCGACACGGTCACGCCGGCGCGGCCGCCCGGACCGTCGGTGGTGACCACATTGACGGTCGCGGCGACGCGGCTCATCGCGTCAAGAAAACGGTCGCGGGGGATGGCGGGCATGGGGTGCTCCGGCAATTGCCCGACAGCATATAGCAGACCTGGCCGCGGCGTCACGCGCTGCCGGGCCGGCACCACGCCGCAAGCGACCCGGTGCATCGCAACGGCCCACGACCATGACCCCTGTCCGCGTCCCTACCCAACCAACAAACTTGTCCTATCCCGTTGGCAGGTTTGGTGGTCGGGCGGGAAGGCGGACCAGCGGCAATGAGCCATGCTCCTTGCGGGTTGGCATGATCGGGATCAGGCGGGGGTCACGACGCTGACCCCGGCGGCGTCTTCGACCGCCAGCCGGGTGACGGGGTCGGGGATATCGGCGAACAGCTCCGGTCCGGTTCCGGTCATCCAGGCCTGCGCCCCCAGCGCCGCGATCTCGGCATAGAGCGCGGCACGGCGGTCGGCGTCGAGATGCGCCGCGACCTCGTCGAGCAGCAGGATCGGCGGTTCGCCGGTGTCCCGGGCCAAAGCGCGGGCATTTGCCAGCACAAGCGAGATCAGCAGCGCCTTCTGCTCGCCCGTCGAACAGGTTCGGGCCGGCGCACCCTTGGCGGCATAGACCGCATCCAGATCGGCGCGGTGGGGGCCGGTCAGGGTTCGGCCGGCGGCCAGATCGCGCAGCCGGCCGGCGGCCAGCGCGGCGGCCAGTTCCCCGGCATCGCTGGGCGCCACCGCGCCCTCGGCCAGCCCGGGCGCCAGATCGGCGGCCGGGAAGGCCGTCTCGGCGCCGGCCAGTGCCGCGCGCAGCCGGCCGAGCGCGGCCAGCCGGTTGGCCTGCAGCGCCGCGCCCGCCCGCGCCATCTGGTCCTCCAGCGCATCGAACCAGTGCGCGTCGCGAACGCGTTCGCGCAGCAGCCGGTTGCGTTCGCGCATCGCCTTGTCATAGGCCAGCACGGCCTCGGCATGGTCGGGGGTGAAACTCATGGTGATCCGGTCCCAGAACCGGCGGCGCGCCTCGGCGCCCTCGCTCCACAGCCGGTCCATCGCCGGGGTCAGCCACAGGATACGCAGAAGCCGCGCAAGCGCCAGCTGTGGCGCCGGCTTGCCGTCGATCCGCAACTGCCGCGCGGCACCGGGTTCGGCCCAGGTTTCCACCTCGTGCGACAGGCCCGGCCCGGCCAGCCGGGCGGTCAGCTTCCAGCCGATCGCTTCGGGCCGGCGGGCCATCTCGGGCGCGGGGGCGCCGCGCAGGCCGCGCCCGGGCGACAGCAGCGACACTGCCTCCAGCACATTGGTCTTGCCCGATCCGTTCGGCCCGTACAGCACCACGAGGCCGGCGCCGGGGGCCAGTTCGGCCCGCTTGTGGGACCGGAAATGCGACAGGGTCAGCGCGGTCAGGGCGGCCATGCGCGGCGGGATAACGCGGCGGCTTCGAAACGGCCACCGGGAACGCAAAGGCCCCGCGCAGATCGCGCAGGGCCTTTACAACACCGAGCCATGGCTTGGCCTTCGCCGAAGGCCCGGTGGCCCCTAGCGGGGTCTTAACGCGGATGGGAACCCCAGAGCCGCCTCAGGCATGACATAGGCTTTCAGAGCTGCCGTGTCAATTCCGACAACCCCAGGCCGTGAAGTACACAACGCCGAACCTGCCGCAGAGTATCGGGCGAAAGCGTTTCTTTCTGGTAACGACGCTTGCCGTCAGAATCCTTGCCAAGCCGGAGAAGATCGGTTCGGTCGAAGCTGACCGAATATATCATGTCACCCTTCAGCCAACGAGTTTGGCGTGTCCAGCGCGGCGGAAGATCAAAGGGAATATCGATCTCACAGTGGTACGGCATGGCCTGCTGCGGTGCCGTGGTGCTGAGCGGCACGACCGTACAAAGATGGGGCCGCGCCTGGATTGGCTTTGAAAGCACGATACAAAGGCGCGTCTTCACCATCTCAGGCGGCACGAAGCCGCGACTGAAATCGACGCAGACCACTGTTCCCGGTTGTGGATGATAACGTAGACCCAACGGAGACGCCCCGTCACACCCGCATCGGCATCACCACATAGACCGCCGACGGGTCGTCACCTTCGCGCATCAGGGTCGGGTCGCCCGGGCCGTTGAACAGGAACACCGCGTTCTCGCGATCCACCTGACCGGCGATTTCCAAGAGGTAGCGGGCGTTGAACCCGATCTCCAGCGGGTCGTCGTCATAGGCGACGCCCAGCTCCTCTTCAGCGGCGCCGCTGTCGGGGGCGTTCACCGACAACACCAGCCGGTCCTGCGACAGCGCCAGCTTGACGGCGCGCGACCGCTCGGAGGAGACCGTCGCGACGCGATCCACCGCATTGGCGAAATCCTGTGCGTCCACCGACAGGCTGCGCTGGTTCTGGGTCGGGATCACCCGCTGATAATCCGGAAAGGTGCCGTCGATCACCTTCGAGGTCAGCTTGATCTCGGGGGTGGCGAAGCGGATCTTGGTCTCCGAGACCGAGACCGCGATCTCGGCCGCGTCATCCTCCAGCAGCTTGCGCAACTCGCCCACCGTCTTGCGCGGCACGATGACGCCGGGCATCGCCTGCGCCTCGGCCGGCAGATCGGCATCGATCCGGGCCAGGCGGTGACCGTCGGTGGCGACGCAGCGCAGGCGCGGCCCGTCGTCGCCCTCGGCCACATGCATGTAGACGCCGTTGAGGTAATAGCGCGTCTCTTCGGTCGAGATGGCGAATTTCGACTTGTCGAACAGCCGCCGCAGCAGCGTCGCAGGGGCTACGAAATTGCACGCGTAATCGGCCGTGGCCATGACCGGGAAGTCCTCGCGCGGCAGGGTGGCAAGCGCAAAGCTCGACCGGCCGGCCGTGATCGACAGCCGGCCCGAAGACCCGTCATCGGCCAGTTCTACCAGCGCGCCATCGGGCAGCTTGCGCACGATCTCGTGCAGCAGATGCGCCGGCACCGTCGTCGATCCGGCGTGTTCGACCTTGGCCGGCGCGGTATCGACGACCTCGATATCCAGGTCGGTGGCGCGGAATTCGACCGCGTCGCCCTCGGCCGCGATCAGCACATTGGCAAGGATCGGGATGGTGTTGCGCCGCTCCACCACCGATTGCGCCTGCGCCATCGCCTTGAGCAGCGCACCCCGCTCGATACTCAGTCTCATCGCCCTGGTCCTCCGCCTCGCCGGGGCGCGGAGCCTAGCGTAAATCCCCCGCGCCGCAACCGGTTTCGCCGGTTGTCCCGCGTTGCCGCCCGGCGGTCAAGCAGCCCGGCCTTGCCCCGGCTTGCCGGGACGGGCCGGTTCTGGCACACCCCGCGGCGCCCCTGCCGACCGGAGACCGAACCCATGCGCCTGCGCCCGATGATCGTCGCCCTGATGCTTGCCGCCGGTCCGGCCCTGGCCGGCCCGCCCGACAGCCTGGTTCTGGGCATGCAGCTTGAACCGCCCAATCTGGACCCGACCGCGGGTGCCGCGGGTGCCATCGACGAGGTGGTCTATGCCAACCTCTTCGAAGGGCTGACCCGGTTCCGCGAGGACGGCTCGATCGCGCCGGGTCTGGCCGAAAGCTGGGAGGTGTCCGAGGACGGCCGCAGCTACACCTTTCATCTGCGCGACGGCGTGCGGTTCCACGACGGCACCGCCTTCGATGCCGGCGATGTGGTGTTCAGCCTCGACCGGGCGCGCGGCCCCGACAGCACCAACGCGCAAAAGGCCTTGTTCGACGGGATCGAGGCGGTCACCGCGCTCGACCCGGGCACGGTGCGGGTCGACCTTGGCGCGCCCGATTCGGGGTTTCTGTGGGCGCTGGCCTGGGGCGACGCGGTGATCCTGGCGCCCGAAACCGCCGATGCGGCCGCGACCGCGCCGGTCGGCACCGGGCCGTTCCGGTTCGACCGCTGGGTGCGCGGCGACCGGGTCGAGCTGGCGCGCAACGACGCCTATTGGGGCGCGCCCGTCGCGCTTGACCGGGCGGTGTTTCGCTTCATCTCAGACCCGACCGCCGCCTATGCGGCGCTGCTGGCCGGCGATATCGACGCCTTTCCCAATGTGCCCGCGCCCGAAACCCTGATGCAGTTCAAGGCCGATCCGCATTTCCAGGTCACGGTCGGCCTGACCGAGGGCGAGACGATCCTGGCGATCAACAACGCCCGGCCGCCGCTTGATGATATCCGGGTGCGCCGGGCGATCGCCCATGCCATCGACCGGCAGGCGCTGATCGATGGCGCGCTCTATGGTTATGGCACGCCGATCGGCAGCCATTTTGCGCCGCATCACCCGGCCTATGTGGACCTGACCGGGCTGTCTGCCTACGACCCGGATGCCGCCCGATCGCTGCTGGCCGAAGCCGGGTTCGCCGACGGCCTGCGGCTGACCCTGACGCTGCCGCCGCCC
>DNSZ01000181.1 GCA_003500165.1 Paracoccaceae bacterium
GTGCCGGGCGGGCAAGGCGAACGGGAAGGGGCCCGGCCGGCAAAACCCCACATCTCGTGGCTGCGCTGAAAACCTCCACAAAAGCTATTGAAATTTTTAGGCTTTACGGATTCGGAACATCTGCTATGATTTTGTCGATAAAGGCAGCCGGACCAAACCGGCGCCAGAGGCAGACAGAACGAGCGGTCCCATGCGACACGAACTGGTCCGGACGCTCCGGGCAGGCCTGTTCGCCCTTGTGGCGTTGTGCCTGGCCGCCGCCGTCCAAGCCGCACCCTATGCGGCGATGGTGATGGATGCCCGCACCGGCGAGGTGCTGCATTCGCGCAATGCCGACACAAGGCTGCACCCGGCCTCGCTGACCAAGATGATGACGCTTTATGTCGTCTTCGAGGCGGTGGAGCGGGGCGAGATCGGGCTCGACACCCCGGTCCGGATATCGCGCAACGCGGCCGCCGAGCCGCCCTCGAAGCTGGGCCTGCGCGAGGGGCAGACGATCGCCTTGCGCTATCTGATCCGTGCCGCCGCGGTGAAATCGGCCAATGACGCGGCAACCGCGATGGCCGAGGCGGTGGGTGGCTCCGAAGCCGCCTTCATCGAGCGGATGAACCGCATGGCCGCGGCGATGGGGATGGACCGGACGACCTTTCGCAACGCCCATGGGCTGACCCAGGAGGGGCATCTGTCGACCGCGCGCGACATGACGATCCTCGGCCGGCATCTGCTCTACGATTTTCCCGAATACTACAATCTGTTCTCCCGCCGCGAGACGAGCGCGCAGATCGCCACGGTACGCAACACCAACCGCCGCCTCTTGAACGCCTATCGCGGCGCCGACGGAATCAAGACGGGCTACACCCGGGCGGCGGGTTTCAACCTGGTCGCCTCGGCCGAACGCGGGCAGGAGCGGATCATCGCCACGATGTTCGGCGGCTCGAGCGCGGCAGCACGCAATGCCCGCGTCGCCGAGCTTCTGGATATGGGGTTCCAGCGGGCGCCCAGCCGGGCCACCGTGCAGGCGCCGCACCGTCAGGCGGTGGGGCTGGAACGGCTGGCAATGGCCCGCAGCCCGCGCCCGCCGGCCCGCCCGCAACAGGTGATCCTGGCCGCCTTGCGCCATAACGGCCCCACCGAGGCCGCGACCGAGACGCTTGTCGCGGCCGTCGCCGGCGGCCCGGCCGATGGCGCAAGCCTTGCCGCGGTCGCGGTCGCGGTCGCGCCACGCCCGGCCGAACGGAACCCGATGATCGACATCTATGCCCAGACCCCCGAAATCGTGACCCGTGCCTCGCGGTCGGGCGAGCGGCTGTGGGCGATCGATCTGGGCCAGGAACCGTCGCGCTATGCCGCCGAGCGGGTGTTGCTGACAACCGCCCTGCGGGAGCCGAACACGCTCGATGGGGCGCTGCGCAAGGTGGTCACCCAGCCGGGCGGGTTTTCGGCCCAGTTCGTCGGCCTGACCGAGGAACAGGCGCAGGCCGCATGCGCCCGGATCGCGGCCCGGAACCGCGACTGCACGCCGCTGGCGCCGCCCTCCTGACAGGCGCCAGCCCCCCGCACGGGCCGCGCATCGGGGTCAGTCCTGTTTCGGCCGGTCGTCGTAGTCGGTGCGCAGGATGCGCCGCGCATCGCCCTCGGGATCGTCATATTGCCGCGTCCGCAGCGTCCACAGAAAGGCCGCCAGGCCAAGACCGCCCAGAAACAGCGAGATCGGGATGAGATAGGCCAGCACATCCATGGTGGTCCAGCATAGCCGACCGGTGCGGCGATGCAATCGGCCTGCGCATGCTTGCCCCGCGCCGCGCCGGCGCCTAGCCTGCGGGCGATGACCACGCTGTTGATCACCGATGACGCCTGCGACGGCCATGTCACCCCGCAAGGCCATCCCGAACGGGTGGCCCGCCGGCACGCGGTGCGCGACGTGCTGGCCGGCCCGGCCTTTGCCGAGCTGATATGGGCGCCCGCGCCGCCGGCCAGCGACGCCGATCTGCTGCTGTGCCATCCGCAAAGCTATCTCGACCGGCTCGACGCCAGCCTGCCGCAGACCGGCACGGTCGCGCTCGACCCCGATACCTGGCTCGCGCCCGGCTCGCTGGCGGCCGCCCGGCGCGCGGCCGGGGCGGGCATCGCCGCGGTCGACGCCGTGCTGGGCGGGCGGGCGGCGAACGCCTTTTGCGCGATGCGCCCGCCCGGCCACCATGCCGAGCCGGACATCGCCATGGGTTTTTGCCTGTTCGGCAATGCGGCCATCGCGGCACGCCACGCGCTCGACCGGCATGGGTTCGGCCGGGTGGCGATCGTCGATTTCGATGTCCATCACGGCAACGGCACCCAGGCGATCGTCTGGGACGATCCGCGCATCCTGTTCGCCTCGTCCCACCAGATGCCGCTTTACCCCGGAACCGGCGATCCGGCCGAGACCGGGGGCCATGACAACGTGATCAACGTGGCGCTGCGCGCCGGCGATGGCGGGGCCGCGCTGCGGCGCGCGTGGGAGGGGGTGATCCTGCCCCGCGTCGCGGCCTTTGCGCCCGACCTTGTCGTGATCTCGGCTGGCTTCGACGCCCATCGCGACGACCCGCTGGCCGGGCTGGCCATGGTCGAGGCCGATTTCGCCTGGATCACCGGGGCGATCTGCGACATCGCCGCGCGCCATGCGGCGGGGCGCGTTGTCTCGGTTCTGGAAGGCGGCTATGACCTCGACGCGCTGGCGGCTTCGGTCGCGGCGCATGTACAGGTGCTGATGGAGCGGGGCGGATGACGGACAAGCCGGTCGAAGCGATGAGTTTCGAGGAAGCGATGGCCGAGCTCGAATCGATCGTCGGCCGGCTCGAGGGCGGCGAGGTCGCGCTGGAAGCCTCGATCGCGCTTTACAAGCGGGGCGATGCGCTGCGCCGCCATTGCGAAGCCAGGCTTGCCCAGGCCAAGGCCCAGGTCGAACAGATCACGCTGGGTGCCGACGGCGCGCCCACCGGCAGCGAACCGGCCGATCTGGAATGAGCTTTCCCGACCGGCTGGCCCGGGCCACGGCACCGATCGGGCCGTTGATCGCCGCCCGCATCGATGCGCTGCCACCGGCCGAACTGACCCGCGCGATGGCCTATGCGGCCGAGGGCGGCAAGCGGCTGCGCGGCTTTCTGGTGCTGGCCGGCGCCCGGCTCTACGATGCCGACGCGCAGGCCGCCCTGCACGCCGCCGCCGCGGTCGAATGCATCCACGCCTATTCGCTCGTGCATGACGATTTGCCGGCGATGGACGACGACGATCTGC
>DNSZ01000189.1:0-15067 GCA_003500165.1 Paracoccaceae bacterium
AATCGGCGAGCCGGGCGGCGCTCTTCAGATGCCGCGCCTCGAGCGCCGACAGGATGATGCGGGTCAGGTCGCCGACCGCCGTTGCATGGCGAAAGTAGTCGTGCATGAAATGCTCGACCGCACGCCGCCCGGCGCGATCGACATAGCCCATCCGCGCCGCCACCTCGACCTGACGGTCGAAGGTCAGCTGGTCAAGCGCCCGGCCGGCCAGGAAATGCAGATGGCAGCGGACTGCCGACAGAAAGGTCTCGGCCCGGTCGAAGCGGTCGTATTCCTCGGGGCTCAGAATGCCATGTGCCACCAGTTCCGCGGGGTCGTGCAGGCGGTAGGCATATTTGGCGATCCAGAACAGGGTCTGCAGGTCGCGCAGGCCGCCCTTGCCCTCCTTGACATTGGGTTCGAGGACATAGCGCTGGCCGCCATGGCGGGCGTGCCGCGCCTCGGTCTCGGCGAGCTTGGCCTCGATGAAGGCCGGCGCGGAATGGGAAAACAGATTGGCCCAGAGCCGGTCTTCCAGCTCCTGGCCCAGCCCCGGGTCGCCGGCGATCCGGCGATGCTCCAGCAGGGCCGTCCGGATCGTCATGTCGGATCGTCCCAGCGACAGGCACTCGCGCACCGTGCGACTGGCATGGCCGACCTTCAGATGCAGATCCCAAAGCATGTAAAGCGTCGATTCGATGACGCTCTCGGTGCGCGGCGTCAGCTTGTAGGGCGACAGGAACAGCAGATCGATGTCCGAAAAGGGCGCCATCTGGCCCCGGCCATAGCCGCCCACCGCGATCAGCGCCTGACGCTCGCTGTCGGTCGGCGTGGCCAGCGGGTGCAGCACACCGGTGGCGACCCCGAACACCTCGCGCACCGTGAAATCGGTCAGGGCGGCCAGCGCGCCGGTGGTTTCGCGGGCGGCAAACGGGCGCGCTGCAAAGGCGGCCGCGATCGCGTCGAAACCGGCGCGATAGGCCTCGCCCAGTGTCGCCACGACGGCGCGCCGGATCGCCCTTGCGTCGCCCGCTTCGGCCGCTGCGCGCGCCACGGCCCGGCGCACCGCCGCCGGGTCGGGAACGCCCGCCGGCGGAAAGGCCGGAGCGGGCGCCTCGGCCGGCGCGCGATGGGTTGGGTCAGGAACCGGCACCGCCGAAGCGGCGCGGCGCGGGATCGACGATGTCGACCTGGGCATCGCGGATCGTCGCGATGGCAAGGCCGTGCTGGCTGGTGCCGTTCGGCAGCAGCCGGAAAATGCCCGACGCCCCGACGAAACCCGATGGCCGGATCAGCCGGCCGGTGTCGAAATCGCCGGCCCCGCCCGCGGCCAGCGCCCCGATCGCCGCGATGGCGTCATAGCCAAGCGGCGCCAGCGCGGTCGGCGGCGCGCCGTAGGTTTGCGCATAGCGGGTCTGGAACGGCGTCAGGAAATCCGGATCGGGGCGGGCGAACAGCCCGCCCTGCAGACCGGCCTGGGTCAGCGTCTGGGGCGGGATGTCCCAGCGCGTCAGCCCCAGGAACTGGGTCTCGCCTGCGCCGACCCCGTTGTCGCGCAGCATTTCAGCCATCAGCGGCAGGCCGCCCGTCGTGGTGTCGGTCAACACCGCCGCCGTCGCACCGGTGCTGCGCAGATCGGTCGCGATCGCGGTTGCGGCCGCGACGATCCCGTCCTGGCTGAACGGATAGGCGCGGCTGCCGGCCAGCGTCGCCCCGCTGGCCGCGACCGCGCGCACCGTCGCGTCGCGCGCCACCGCGCCCGCGCTGGTTTCGGGATAGACGATCATGATCCGCGACCGGCCCTGCGCGGCGGCGAAACCGACGACGCGCCGGGCGATGTCGCCAAAGGTGTAGCCGAGGACGAAGACATTGCCGCCGGCGATTTCGGCATTGTTCGACAGCGACAGCACATTGACGCCGCGGCCCGCGACCGCCTGGCCGGCTGCATTCGCGGCTTCGGAAAACAGCGGGCCGACGATCACGTCGGCGCCCTCATCCACCGCCTGCCGGGCGACCTGTGCGGCGCGCGCCGGATCGCCCGCCGTGGAATAGACCCGCAGATCGATCTCGGCCCCCGAAAGATCGGCGATCGCCAGGCGGGCGGCGTTTTCGATCGCCCGCGCCTGCCCCTCGACCCCGGGATCGCCGACGCCATAAGGCAGCAGCATCGCGACCTGGGCGCCCCCACCCCCGGAGGAGGGCTGCGGCGGGGCGGCACAACCGGCCAGGACCAGTGCGAACAGGCCCAGAAGCAAGAACGCCGCCCGTCGGCGCAGGCGATCGATGGCTGTCATGGCGGGCCTCCCTCGCTGTGGCCGCGAAACCGGTTTCGTGGCAGGGTTAGACGCTTGGCCCGGCCAAGTAAACGGCGGCGATGGAGGCGAGGCGATGGCAAAACAGGCGAATGGTGGCGGGCTTGCGCCCGGGCTTTACGTGGTGGCCACCCCGATCGGGGCGGCCCGCGACATCACCTTGCGCGCGCTCGACGTGCTGGCCGCAGCCGATGCGATTGCGGCCGAGGACACAAGGACGCTGCGCAAGCTTCTGGGTCTGCATGGGGTTGGGTTGGCCGGCCGGCCGATCTGGGCCTATCACGACCGCAACGGCACGGCGCAGCGGCCGCGCATCCTGGCGGCGCTGGCGGCCGGCCAGACGGTCGCCCTGGTCAGCGAGGCAGGCACGCCGCTGATCTCGGATCCGGGCTATGCGCTCATCCGGGCAGCGCGGGAGGCGGGCCATACGGTCCATCCCGTTCCCGGACCGTCGGCCGTGATCGCGGCCCTCAGCGTCGCCGGGCTGCCCACCGACCGGTTCTTTTTCGCCGGCTTCGCGCCGGCCGCAGCCGCAGCCCGCCGCCGGTTTCTGCGCGGATTGGCCGCCGTGCCGGGGACGCTGGTATTCTACGAATCACCCCGGCGAATTAACGCTTTGTTAAGGGATTTGGCAGAACAATTCGGGAACGACCATCGCGCGGTGCTGACCCGCGAACTGACCAAGCGATTCGAGGATGTGATGCCCGGAACACTCGCCGCGCTGGCCGAAGCCACCGAACGGACGCCGCCAAAGGGCGAGATCGTGCTGCTGGTCGACCGCCCGGCGGCCGAAACCGCGCCCGATGCGGCGACGCTGCGCGCCGCGCTCGACATCGAGCTGGTCCAGGCGAGCCGGCGCGATGCAGTCGACGCGGTGGCGCGCCGGTTCGGCCTGCCACGGCGCCAGGTCTATCAGCTGGCGCTCGGCCTGGGGGGCAAGCCATGAATGCGCGGCGCCATCGCGGCCGGACCAACGACGCCGCCGGCCGCGCAGCCGAATCGGCGGCCGAAGCGCGCTATCGCGCGGCCGGATACACCGTGCTGGCGCGGCGCTGGCGCGGGCCGTCGGGCGAGATCGATCTGGTCTGCGACGGTCGCGACGGCCTTGTGTTCGTCGAGGTCAAGAAGGGCCGCGATTTCGACGCCGCCGCGGCGCGGCTGACGCCACGCCAGGCGCTGCGGGTGCAGGCCGCCGCGCTCGAGTTCCTCGCCGATCGGGACGAACCCATGGACCGCTCGATGCGCTTCGATCTGGCCTGTGTCGACCGGATGGGGCGCTGCGCCACGGTCGAAAACGCGCTTGCCGCGTGATCCCGGCCGTCCGACCCCCTTGACGGCCACCCGCGACCGGCTTGTTCCCCGGCCCGGTATCCGCCACATAGCGCGCAAGGGCAGCGCGGAGGCGGGCGATGGGGCTGAAGGTGGCGTTCCAGATGGACCCGATCGCGGGCGTCGATATCGATGCCGATTCGACCTTTCGCCTGGCCGAGGAGGCACAGGCGCGCGGCCACGCGCTGTTTGTCTATGGACCCGACAGGCTGGCGCTCGATGGCGGTCGGATCACCGCACGCGGTCACCCGGTGACCGTTCGGCGGATGCGGGGCGACCATGTGACATTCGGCGCGGCGGAACGGATCGATCTGGCCAGCCGCGACGTGGTGTGGCTGCGCCAGGACCCGCCCTTCGACATGGGCTACATCACCACCACGCTGCTGCTGGAGATGATCCCGCCGCCCACACTGGTGGTCAACGACCCGGCCTGGGTGCGCAACTGGCCCGAAAAGCACCTGGTGTTGCAATTCCCCGATCTGACGCCGCCGACCACGGTGACGCGGGACGCCGAGCTGCTCCGCGCCTTCAAGGCCGAGCATCGCGACATCATCGTCAAGCCGCTTTACGGCAATGGCGGCGCGGGCGTGTTCCGGCTGGGCCCCGAGGATCGCAACCTCAACGCGCTTCTGGAACTGTTCTTCGCGGCCAGTCCCGAACCGGTGATCGCGCAGAGATTCCTGCCCGCCGTCAGCGCCGGCGACAAGCGGATCATCCTGGTCGACGGCGAACCGGCCGGCGCCATCAACCGCATTCCGCCCGCCGGCGAGACGCGCTCGAACATGCATGTCGGCGGGCAGGCGGTGCCGGCGACGCTGAATGACCGGGACCGCGAGATCTGCGCGCGCATCGGGCCCTTGCTGCGCGATCACGGCCAGGTTTTCGTCGGTATCGACGTGATCGGCGACTGGCTGACCGAAATCAACCTGACCTCGCCCACCGGCATCCAGGAACTCGAACGCTTCGATGGGACCAATGTGGCCGGGCTGATCTGGGACGCGGTGGAGGCGCGCGTGGCCGCCCGGGCATGAGCTGGCAGCTGCGGCTGCTCGATCTCTATCTGCGCCGGGTGGAGCGGCCGAAACTCGCCCGCGCGGTCGACATCGCGCCCACCCGCCGGGGCTTCGAACGCGCCGCCCGCCTGGTGTTCCGCGCGCCGCCTTGTGCGGTGTTCCGCCCCGACCGGCTGGGCGGGCGGCCGTTTCTGTGGGCCCATGGCCGGCCGGCGCGGCCTGGCCTGCTGCTGTGGTTTCATGGCGGCATCTATGTCATGGGCAGCCCGCGCAGCCATCGCGGGATGGTTGCGGCGCTCGCCATGGCGGCGGGGTGTCGGGCCGGGCTGCCCGATTACCGGCTGGCCCCCGAACACCCGTTCCCGGCCGCCTTCGAGGATGCGCTTGCGGCCTGGGACGGGTTGATCGCACGCGGCTATGTGCCGGGGCGCATCGTGCTGGGCGGCGACAGCGCGGGCGGCGGGCTGGCGCTGGCGCTGCTGGCGCATCTGCTGGCCCGCGGCGGGGCGCGCCCGGCGGGGCTGATCGCCCTGTCGCCGCTGACCGACCTTGCCCGGACCGGCGCCAGCATGGTCGAGAATGCCGGGCGCGATGCCCTGTTGCCGGCCAGGTCGAAGGCCGACCCGCTCGGCTGGTATCTGCGCGGGGCCGATCCGCGCGACCCGCGCGCCTCGCCGCTTTACGCCGATTTCCCGGACCCGCCGCCGGTCTTTCTGCAGGCCGCGCGAAGCGAGATGCTGCGCGACGATACGCAGCGCATGGCCGATCGGCTGCGCGCGTCGGGCGGCGCGGTGACCATCGATATGTGGCCGAACACCCCGCATGTCTGGCCGATCTTTCGCGGCTGGCTGCCCGAGGCCGACGCAGCGATCGCCCAAGCGGGGCGGTTTGTCGGCGCAGCGCTCGATCAGGCGGCGGTCAGGACGCGGTAACTGACCGCCTCGGCCACATGGGGTGCCGCCACCCCCGTTGCCCCCTCCAGATCGGCGATCGTGCGGGCCACCCGCAGAACCCGGTGATAGCCGCGCGCCGACAGGCGGAACTTTTCGGCCACCCGGTCGAGCAGCGCCTTGCCTTCGGCATCGGGTGCGGCGATTTCTTCGAGCGCGGTGCCCTCCAGATCGGCGTTGACCCGCACCCCGTCCTGTCCGGCAAAGCGCGCCGCCTGCACCGCGCGGGCGGCCGCCACCCGTTCGGCGACGGCATCGGACCCTTCGCCCGAGGCCGGCAGCGCCAGCTCGTCGACGGTGACCGGCGGCACCTCGAGCCGCAGGTCGAACCGGTCGAGCAGCGGGCCCGAGACGCGGCCCAGATAGTCCTCGCCGCAATGCGGCGCCCGCCCGCAGGCCCGGTTCGGGTCGGACAGATAGCCGCATTTGCACGGGTTCGCGGCGGCGATCAGCAGAAACCGGCAGGGATAGCGGATATGCGCATTGGCGCGGGCGACCATGACATCGCCGGTCTCGATCGGCTGGCGCAGGGTTTCGAGCACGGCACGGGGAAATTCGGGAAACTCGTCGAGAAACAGCACCCCGTTATGCGCAAGCGAGATCTCGCCCGGTTTCGCCCCCTTGCCGCCGCCGACGATCGCCGCCGTCGAGGCGGTGTGATGCGGCGCGCGAAACGGGCGGATGCGCGAAATCCCGCCCTCGACCAGGAGCCCCGCCAGCGAGTGGACCATCGAGGTCTCGAGCGCCTCTTCCGCCGAGAGCGGCGGCAACAGCCCCGGCAGCCGGGCCGCGAGCATCGACTTGCCCGAGCCGGGCGTGCCCACCATCAGCAGGTGGTGGCGCCCGGCCGCGGCGATTTCCAGCGCCCGTTTGGCGCGCTCCTGTCCCTTCACGTCGCGCAGATCGCGGCAGGCCGGGCCGCCCGCCACCTCGCCCGGTTCGGCCGGGGCCAGAACCGTCTGGCCGGTGAAATGGTTGATGCAGTCGAGAAGGCCGCGTGCCGCGATCACCTGCGCCCCGCCGACCCAGGCGGCTTCGGCGCCACACTGGGCGGGGCACAGCAGGGTGCAATCGGCCTCGGCCGCGGCGAGCGCGGCGGGCAGCGCCCCCAGCACCGGCACCAGCGACCCGTCGAGCGACAATTCGCCCAGTGCCACGGTGCGCTCGGCGGCATCCTTCGGCACGATATCGAGCGCGGCCAGCAGCGCCAGCGCGATCGGCAGGTCGAAATGCGAGCCCTCCTTGGCCAGATCGGCGGGCGAGAGATTGATCGTGATCTTGCGCGAGGGCAGCGCAATGGCGAGCGCGGACAGCGCCGCGCGCACGCGGTCGCGCGCCTCGCTGACCGCGCGATCGGGCAGGCCGACGACCGCAAAGCCAGGCAGGCCCGGCGTGACGGCGCACTGCACCTCGACGAGGCGCGCCTCCACCCCCTCGAACGCCACGGTATAGGCGCGTGCGACCATGCCGCCTCCGGAACTCCCATATCAGGGGCGTGGCGCATTTGTCTTTAATTTTGGTAAATTGCCACGAGTTCGGGCGAGGCTGCGGGCCCGGTCCCGGTCTTTGGCCCTGGCGGGCCACATCCCGGCCCCGGGGCGGCGTGCGTTGCCGATGCCGTGGCGCTTGGCGGGATCCGGGACGGCTCGGCGACATGCGGCGCCCCCCGGATCAGCGCCCGGCGGCGTCGTTCAGGAAGGCCAACCCGATCCGCAGCGCCTCGCGCGTTGCCGCCGGATCGTGGCCCAACGTGCTGAGCGGCGCCTTTTCGGCCTGGTCGAAGCCATGCGTGACGCCCGGGAACACCTGGGTTGCGACCGGCCGGCCGGCCGCCTGCATCCGCGCGGCAAGCGCCAGGCAGGCGGATTCGTTGGTGATCGTGTCGCCATCGACCAGCAGCATCATCACCGGCAGATCGGCCTGCCAGCCCCGGCGCGCCGCCAGGCTGAGCGCGCCGCAATAGGGATAGAGCACCAGCGCGGCCACCACGCCGGGCGGCGCGTCGCCGCCCCGCAGGCCCGCCGGCCAGCGGCGCAGCAACGGCGGGCGTTCGCCGCGGCCATGCAGCGCAAGGAAATCGAGCACCGCCCAGCCGCCATGCGAGGCGCCGATCAGCGCGATGCGGTCGGGATCGGCGAACGCCATCGCGCGGGCGTCGCGCAGCGCGACCGCCACGTCCGAGGCGCGCTCGGCGCCCGACAGAAGCTGCCCGGCGCAGACCAGCCGCCAGACGTTGAGATCGTCATAGCCGCGCGGCCCATGGCTGTCGACGATCACCGCCGCCCAGCCGGCCGCGTTCAGCGCATCGGCCCAGCGACCCATATTGTCGCGCACCCCGTCGCAGCCGGAAAACAACAGCGCCGTGGGCAGCGGGCCGGGGGCGCCGTCGGGCACCCGGATATCATAGGCCGGTGCCAGCATCGCCGACAGCGCGTCGGGGCTCATCCGTGTCGCGCTGAGCCCGAGCGCGTTGCGCGCCGTGTTGCCGAGCAGCAGCAGCAGGACAAGCCCGGCCGCGCCGGCGATCCACCACATGGCACGGCGCCTCAGAATGCCGGTCCCCGCGCATCCATGATCGCGTCGAGCCGGGCGCGGCGGTCGGCCGACCAGTCCGGCAGGTCGAGCAGCCCCGACCAGGCATAGATGTAGTCGGGATAGGCGTAGTAATGGCCAAAGCGCGGCACCTGCAGCGCCAGCGCCATGTCGACCGCCAGCTGGAACATGGTGACCACCGGGAACCAGCGGAAATGCGGGTTGATGTCGGCGGCCCGTGGATCGGCCATCCAGGCCGGCCGGCGATACCAGGCATCGAGCCGGAAGTTCACGATCGGGTCCGACGCATAGTTCAGCATCACCATGCGCAGCGGTCCCCAGGGCGCCGGCGGTTCGCCGCCATGCGGGGCATCGAGACCGCCCTGCTGGTTGACCACGCGCACAAGCGAGCCGTTGCCATAGGTCGGCCGCGCGGCCGGGCTGCCGGGATTGCCGTGGTCGCGCACCCGCACCCAGAACGGGCTCATGAAGGGCGAGCCCGCCCACATCGCCCCGTCGATCGGATCGCCAAGGATATCGAGGAACGGCAGCGTCGCCTGCGACAGCAAC
Source organism: Paracoccaceae bacterium (assembly GCA_003500165.1). GTDB lineage: Bacteria > Pseudomonadota > Alphaproteobacteria > Rhodobacterales > Rhodobacteraceae > UBA10424. Next base: position 8,686 of record DNSZ01000189.1, read on the forward strand.
GCCCCCTGGCTGAGCCCATGGACATAAAAGCGCGGCCGGTTGTCGGGCGGCAGCCGGCTCCAGTGGTCGTAGACCAGATCGAACAACTCGCGCGATTGCTCGATGCCGTATTCGGGCTCGAACAGCAGCGACAGGACGCTGGTCAGATAGGAATACTGCACCGCCACCGTGGCGGTGTTCCCGCCCAGCATGAAATCGAAACTGTCCTGGCCGCCCGGGTCCATCCAGCCGGTGCCGACCGGCACCATGACGAGCAGGTTTTCCCGCTCGAACGCACCGGTGCGGATCATCTCGGCCAGCGCCAGTTCGGCCCGGCCCCGCGCGGTGCGAGCCGAGGCCATGCCGACATAGATGCGGATCGGGTCCATGGCGTCGGGCCCGACGAATTCGGCGATCTCGGCCGCGGTCGGCGCCCGGGCGACGAATTCGCGGCCGCGCCGGCCCATGTCGCGCCAGTCGATCAGCGATCCGGGGCTGCCCGATTTCAGCGGATCGTCGGGTTGCGCGATGCCGGGTTCGATCAGCGCGTTGGCCGCGCCGAACGAGGCGTCGGTCACCCGGAACACCGCGCGCACCAGCACGCCATCGATCAGCGCCCAGAACAGCGTGACGATCACGGCCAGGCCGATCGCCGAGGCAATCCGCGGCGGCACCACCCGGCGCAATGCCGCGCCGGCCCAGCGCCAGCCAAGTCCGAACAGCCGGAACGCCAGCCACAGCAGCGCGAACACCAGCGCCGCGACCCAGCCGATGGTGACCGGGTGGCTGGTATCGACCGGCGCCATGCCCATGAATTCGCGCCCCAGATTCTGCCAATGCGCGGCGCGAAACAGCCCCCAGGCGATCACCAGCACGGCCACGACAATCGCCCCGATGCGCCAGCGGCCGCGCACCGCCGGGGGCGACCAGAACCCCAGCCAGCGCCACAGCCAGGCCGCCGCGCGGCCGATCTCGTGGCCGATGATGGCGACCACGCCGCCCAGGATGCCCTGCATCATCGGGTCCCGCGGCAGCATGGACGGCGTCAGCGAGGCGGTGAAGAAAAGCGCACCCACAAGGATGCCGGTGGTCGAGAACAGCGGCCAGCGCGGCTGTTCCGGGGTGTCGAGATCGGTGGCGGTGGCGGTCATGTCGGCTCCGTCGTCGCTGACGCGATTCCTATCGCCCATCGGCGCAAAGCCCAAGTGCAAAGCACGGGCTTGCCATGGCCGCGCCGCAAGGCCAGTCTTGGCGCTGTCAAAAGCGGAGGTTGGCATGAGCAAACGGGAAGAGCTGATCGCGGTCTATGCCGACGATCTGCGCAAGAAATGCGGGGTGGAGCCCGATATGGACCTGCTGGAAAAGGTCACGATCGGCTGCGGCCCGGCGATCTACGATGCCGACGCCCAGACGGTGGCATCGAGCCAGGCGCATGAGCTGGAAACGGTCAGGAAGAACTTCCTGATCGGCAAGCTGGGGCTGGCGGATGGCCCGGAACTCGACGCCGCAATCGACAAGGCGATCGCGACCTATGGCGCGTCGGAGCGCAACAAGTACCGCGCCGTCTTCTATTACCTGTTGACCCGGCATTTCGGCAAGGAGGCCGTGTATGGCTGAGGCAACCCGCCGCGGCCAGGGTTAACAAGCTGTTATGTATCGGATTTTCCGGATTGCACGCTTGCCATGCGGGCGCCTTTGATCTAGACCGGTGATCGCAGGCCAGGACGGCCGGGACTTCAAGCGCATGTGGTGCCGCGAATGGGGGCAGCATGTGGGGTGGCGGAGGGTCCCGGGCAGTCGGGGCCCTCCGTTTGTTTTTGCCTCACGCAACTCTCCACGACCGGCGATGGGGTCGCATCGCGCGTCGGTGTATCGGCAGGGCGGCCGACCGCCAGGATGCCCGTCCCGGAGAACAGCGCAACAACGGCGCGGCGCCCTGAGCCGAGGATGGCCGCGGGCGTGGCCTCTGCCAACCTATAGAATTCGTCTTCGGTCAGCCGGTCGCGCCGGGGCGCGCGCAGAATGGGCAACATGAGGTCCTCCTTTCTCTTTCCTGTGAGAAAAGGTAGGGCGCCCAGGATCGCGATTCTGCCGCGCTTTTCGAAAGGGGCTTTTCACTGGTGAAACAGCTTTCCTGGGACGACTGGCAGGTCTTCCTTCATGTCGCGGAAACCGGCGGGCTGAGCGGGGCCGCGCGCCGAACCGGGCTGAGCCCGCCGACGATCGGCCGGCGCATGCTGGCGCTGGAACAGCGTATCGGCCAGACGCTGTTCGTTCGCGCGCAGACCGGCTATCGGCTGACGCCGGCCGGTGCGGCGCTGCGGGACCGGCTGCGCCCGATGTCGGCGGCGGCCAGCGCGGTCGCGACGTTTCTGTCGGACACCGGTGAGGCCCCGCTGATCCGGCTGTCGGCCGGCACCGGCACGACGGCGTTCCTGGCCGACCGCTTCGCGCAGCTTTGCCGGCCGGGCGATGCGTTCCGGCTGCATTTCGTGACCACCGAGGCGACGCTCGACCTTGCCCATCGCGCGGCCGATCTGGGGATTCGCAACCGCCCGCCAGAGGCCGGCAACCTGGCCGTGCGCCGTCTGGGCACGCTGTGCTTTGCCCCCTACCGAAGCTGGGCCGCGGCGCGCCCCGAACTGCTCGACTGGGTCGCGCTGGATCGCTCGGATGCCCGCCATCCCGCGGCCCATTGGGTGCATCGGCAGGGCCATCCGATCCACGCCCTGGCGGCGTCTGTCGCCACCCTGCACAATCTGATCCGGGCGGGCGCGGGCATCGGCGTGATGCCCTGCATGATCGGCGACAGCGACCCGGTATTGACCCGGGCCGGCCCGGTGATCGCCGAACTGACCGAAGCCCAGTATCTGGTGGTCCACAACGAAGACCGCCACCGCCCGCCGCTGCGCCGGGTGATCGCGCGTCTGGTCGCGATCTATCGCACCAACGCCGATCTGCTGGCGGGCGCGCGGGCGCTGCGCGGCTAGCCGGTTCTGCCCCCGGGGCAACATCGCCGCTTTACCCGCGCGCGCGGCTGAGGCAGGGGAAAGGCCCCAAGACCGGAGCCGAACCGATGCCGTCGCCCCGCCAGAACCTGCCCGTGGAAACCCCGGAAACGCCGCCGCGCCAGGCGTTTTCCGACACCGCCGCAGCGGTCGCCCGGCTGGAGGAACTGTATGCCCACGCCACCGCCTTTCTGCGCGCGAAATTTGACGAAGCGCTCGCCAACCCGCTGCCGCTGTGCCGTTATCGCGCCTTCTATCCCGAGGTGCGGCTGACAACGGCCAGCTATGCCAGCGTCGACAGCCGTCTGTCCTTTGGCCATGTGACCGTGCCCGGTGCCTATGCCACCACGATCACCCGGCCGGACCTGTTCCGCAACTATCTGACCCAGCAGATCGGCCTGATCCTCGAGAATCACGGCGTCCCGGTGGAGATCGGCGCCTCCGAGGTGCCGATTCCGATTCACTTCGCGATGGGTCCGCAGGGCGGCGCCGTGCCGCAGGACGGCACGCTCGACTTCACCCTGCGCGATGTCTTCGACGTGCCCGATCTGGACAGCACCAACGACGCCATCGTCAATGGCGACGGGTATCGCAACCCCGACGGATCGGCGCCGCTGGCGCCCTTCACCGCGCAGCGCGTGGACTATTCGCTGGCAAGGCTGGCGCATTACACCGCCACCGGTCCCGAGCATTTCCAGAACCATGTGCTGTTCACCAACTACCAGTTCTATGTCGACGGCTTCATCGCCTTTGCCCGCGCCGCGCTGGCCGATCCGGCATCGGGCTACACCGGCTTCGTCGCCCCGGGCGGGGACGAGATCACCGATCCCGACGCCCCCCTGCCGCGGCTTGAACGGATGCCGCAGATGCCAGCCTATCATCTGAAACGGCCGGGCGGCGGCGGCATCACCCTGGTCAATATCGGCGTCGGGCCATCGAACGCCAAGACTGCCACCGACCATATCGCGGTGCTCCGACCGCATGCCTGGCTGATGGTCGGCCATTGCGCGGGGCTGCGGAACGCCCAGCAACTGGGCGATTTCGTGCTGGCCCATGGCTATCTGCGCGAGGACCATGTGCTGGACGACGATCTGCCGGTCTGGGTGCCGATCCCGGCGCTGGCCGAGATCCAGATCGCCCTGGAAACCGCGGTCGCCGAAATCACCGAGCTTGCGGGGTTCGAGCTTAAGAAGATCATGCGCACCGGCACGGTGGCGACGATCGACAACCGCAACTGGGAATTGCGCGACCAGTCGGGCCCGGTGCAGCGGCTGAGCCAGTCGCGCGCCATCGCGCTCGACATGGAATCGGCGACCATCGCGGCGAACGGGTTTCGCTTTCGCGTGCCCTATGGCACGCTGCTCTGCGTCTCGGACAAGCCGCTGCATGGCGAGTTGAAGCTGCCCGGCATGGCCAGCGCGTTCTATCGCAGCCAGGTCGACCGGCACCTTCGAATCGGCATTCGCGCGCTCGAGCTTATCCGCGACATGCCGCTGGAACGCATCCATTCGCGCAAGCTTCGCAGCTTTGCCGAGTCGGCGTTCCTGTAGGATTTACCAGATCGGCACGAATCCTCCGCTTTGGCGGGAAAAACCCGTCTGCCCCGTTGTGCTGCGCCCAACACATCCGGTAGGCTCGCCCGACAAGCCCAAGATATGGGTGCGGAACGGAGGAGCAGATGGCAACGAAACCGATGACGAAAGCGCAGCTTGTGGCGGCACTCGCCGAAGAGGCGGGCATGGACAAGAAGGCCGCGGCCAGTGCGCTCGATGCGCTGACCGCGATCGTGACCCGCGAGGTCACCAATGGCGGGGCGGTGAACCTGCCCGGGATCGGCAAGGTCTTTTGCCGCGAACGGGCCGCACGAACCGTCCGCGTGCCGGGGACCGACCGGACCGTCGACAAGCCGGCCGACAAGTCGGTGAAGGTGACCATTTCGAAATCGCTGAAGGACAGCGTCAACGCCTGACTTCGGCAGGTGGCGCGGCGGGGCCGTTTCCCCGCCGCGACCCGCCCCGTTGGGCGCCGGACCGGCCATACGGGGGAATTCCATGGACATGCGCGCCCTGGCCATGGGGCTTATGTTCGCGACGATCTGGTCGAGCGCGTTCACTTCGGCGCGGATCATCGTCGCCGATGCTTCGCCGCTGGCGGCGTTGTCGGTCCGGTTCCTGATTTCGGGAGCCATCGCGCTCGTTCTGGCGCGGGCGCTCGGTGAAAGCCTGGTGCTGACCCGGGCGCAATGGCGCGCCACCATCATCTTCGGCATCTGCCAGAATGCGCTCTATCTGGGGCTCAACTGGGTCGCGATGCAGACGCTCGAAGCGTCGGTGGCCGCGATCATCGCCTCGACCATGCCGCTGCTGGTCGCCGCCGCGGGCTGGGCGTTTGCGGGCGAACGGATCGGCCCGCTGGGCACGGCCGGGCTGATCGCGGGCTTTGCCGGCGTCGCCCTGATCATGAGCACGCGCATCTCGGGCGGGGCCGATCCCGTGGCCATGGGCCTGTGCGCGATCGGCGCGCTGGCGCTGACCTTCGCCACGCTGGTCGCGCGCGGTGCGATGTCGGGTGGCAACATCTGGACCGTGGTCGGGATGCAGATGCTGGTCGGCGGCGTGGCGCTGTTGCCGCCGGCGCTGCTGTTCGAGGATTGGCACATCGCCTGGAACGGGCCGGTGATCGCGGCCTACCTCTATACCATCTTCATGCCGGGCCTGGTGGCGACCTTCATCTGGCTGCTGCTGGTGCGCCGGATCGGCGCGACAAGGGCCTCGACCTTTCACTTCCTCAACCCGTTTCTGGGCGTCGCGATCGCGGCCCTGCTGCTGGGCGAGGCGCTGGGGCCGCTCGACATCGCCGGCGTCGCGATCATCATGGCCGGCATCCTGGCGGTGCAGATGGCGAAGGGCCGGCGGCCGGCCTGAACGGCATCGCGCCTTGCGATCAGTGCGCCGGCCGGATGAAGGTGCCGTTACGCAGATCGCGCATCGCCTGGCGCAATTCGTCCTGGGTGTTCATCACGATGGGGCCGTGCCAGGCGACCGGCTCCTGCAGCGGGGCGCCTGCCACCAGCAGAAACCGGACGCCATCCGGCCCGGCCGTGACCACCACCTCGTCGCCGGTGCCGAAATTCACCAGCGTGCGGTCGCCCGACAGGTCGCGGATGTTGACCTCGCGGCCCTGGACCTCTTTCTCCAGCAGAACGCCGCGCGGCGCCGAGGCCTCGGCAAAGCGCGCCGCACCCGCGAACACATAGGCAAAGGCGCGGCGATAGGTGTCCACCGGCAGCCGCTTGGTCACCCCGGGCGGCACCGACACGTCAAGATAAAGCGGTTCGGCCGCAATCCCGTCGACCGGGCCAGCCTTGCCCCAGAAGGCGCCGACGATCACCCGCA